>NZ_JADFUD010000009.1:0-207047 GCF_054820065.1 Bradyrhizobium sp. UFLA06-06 | reverse complement strand
TCCCTGCCTAGTGCGCAATTGCGCACGGGAGCAGGGACCCATACGCCGCGGCTTCTGTTGTGAACGGGACTCGTCGTTCCAGCGTAGCCCGACGATCTGCATCGATGGTTATGGGTCCCTGCTTTCGCAGGGACGACATGGAGTGTGCTGCCACTGCTCAGCGCAGGCTGGCGTTGATCTTGTCGAGCACCGCTGAGCCGGGGCACAGCGCCTGCTCGTCCAGCGTGTTGAGTGGCGTCTCGACGGTGTCGAGATGGGTGTGCAGATCCTCGGCATCCGGATCGACATAGAGCAGACCGGTGACGATCTGGCCCTTGGCCGCGTGCTTCTGCAGGAAGGTCATCGCGCCGAGGCGATCATGCGGATCGTAGTCGGCGTCGAGCTTGCGCAGCGCGAGCCGCGAGCCGTCATGCTGCTCGACCACCTGCACGGTGCCCGGCGCATAGTCGACGCTGATCGGATCGCGGCCGACCAGCACGTCGAGGCGGTTCACCGCGTCATTGTGCTCGCGGACATAGTCAAAACTCTTGGTCGAGCCGGCGTGGTTGTTGAAGGCGATGCAGGGGCTGATCACGTCGATGAAGGACGCGCCCTTGTGGCGGATCGCAGCGGCAATCAAGGGAACCAATTGCGTCTTGTCACCGGAGAAGCTGCGGGCCACGAAGGTGGCGCCGAGTTGCAGCGCGATCGCGACCAGGTCGATCGCATTGTCGGTGTTGGTGACGCCCTTTTTCGACTTCGAGCCGCGGTCGGCGGTGGCCGAGAACTGGCCCTTGGTCAGGCCGTACACGCCGTTGTTCTCGACGATATAGGTCATGTTGACGGCGCGCCGGATCGAATGCGCGAACTGGCCGAAGCCGATCGAGGCGGAATCGCCGTCGCCGGAGACGCCGAGATAGATCAGGTCGCGGTTGGCGAGGTTGGCGCCGGTCAGCACCGACGGCATACGGCCATGCACCGAGTTGAAGCCGTGCGAATTGCCGAGGAAGTAGTCCGGCGTCTTCGACGAGCAGCCGATGCCGGAAATCTTCGCCACCCGGTGCGGCTCGATCGAGAGCTCGTAACAGGCCTCGATGATCGAGGCGGTGATCGAATCGTGGCCGCAGCCGGCGCACAGGGTCGAGATCTTCCCCTCATAGTCGCGGTGGGTATAGCCCAGCTCGTTCTTCTTCAGGCCCGGATGATGGAACTTCGGCTTTGCAATGTAGGTCATGTCACGGCCTTGCGGAGAGGGGTCACCTTGAGATGATCCTGGTGGTCGCCGATCGCGCCTGCGATGAAGCGCGCGGTGATCGGCGTGCCGTCATAGTGCAGGATCGGCACCAGCCTGACGGGGTCGATGCCGTTCTCGTTGACGATCAGCTGGCGGAGCTGCGCGTCGCGGTTCTGTTCGACCACGTAGACGAAATCGTGGTCGGCGATGAAGCTTGCGACGCTGGAGTGGAACGGGAAGGCGCGGATGCGCATGCGGTCGAGCTGATGGCCGCGCGCCTCCAGGATCCCGATCGCCTCGTCCATCGCGGGCGAGGTCGAGCCGAAATAGATCACGCCGTATTTGGTCGGCTTGGCCGCATTGGCCTGCAGCGGCCGCGGCA
Organism: Bradyrhizobium sp. UFLA06-06; assembly: GCF_054820065.1. Taxonomy (NCBI): domain Bacteria; kingdom Pseudomonadati; phylum Pseudomonadota; class Alphaproteobacteria; order Hyphomicrobiales; family Nitrobacteraceae; genus Bradyrhizobium; species Bradyrhizobium sp. UFLA06-06. Next base: position 205,452 of record NZ_JADFUD010000009.1, on the reverse strand, counting down.
CCATGTCCTGCGCGGTCTCGAACTTGCGCACCAGGCGCTGCATGTTGTCGGCGTAGACGGCGCCTTCCTCGGAATAGCGCGCGTAGCGGTCGCGCGAGGTGCCGCGGGTGAAGTAGGAACCCTTGGTCGGATGCGTGCCCGGATAGGTGCGATAGGGGATGCCGTCGCCGTCGACGTCGAGATAGCGGCCGAAGTCGCGGCCTTCCTCGAGCATCTCCGCCGTCATCACCTTGCCGCGGTCGTATTGCTTCGCGTCATCCCACTTCAGCGGACGGCACAGCCGGTGGTTCATGCCGATGTCGAGATCGAGCATCAGGAAGATCGTGGTCTGCAGCCGCTCGGCGAGGTCGAAGGCGGCCGCGGCGAACTCGAACGCCTCCGCCGGATCCTCCGGGAACAGCAGCACGTGCTTGGTATCGCCATGCGAGGCATAGGCGCAGGCGATCACGTCGCATTGCTGGGTGCGGGTCGGCATGCCGGTCGAGGGGCCGGCGCGCTGGATGTTCATGATCACGGCCGGTATCTCGGCGAAATAGGACAGGCCGATGAACTCGGTCATCAGCGAGATGCCGGGACCCGAGGTCGCGGTGAAGGCCCGCGCGCCGTTCCAGGACGCGCCGATCACGATGCCGATCGAGGCGAGCTCGTCCTCGCCCTGCACGATCGCGTATTTCGCCTTGCCGGTCTCGGGATCGTGGCGGTACTTCTTGCAGTGGCTGGTGAAGGCTTCCGCCACCGACGATGACGGGGTGATCGGATACCAGGCGCACACGGTGGCGCCGCCATAGACGGCGCCGAGCGCGGCCGCGCTGTTGCCTTCGACGAAGATGCGGTCGCCGACCTTGTCGGACTTTTTCACCCGCAGCCCGAGCGGGCATTTCAGGTTCTGCAGCGCCCAGTCGCGGCCGAGATGCAGCGCATGGACGTTCGAGGAGAGCAGCTTCTCCTTGCCCTTGTACTGCTCGCCGATCAGCTGCTCGACCAGCTTGGGATCGAGGTCGAGCAGCGCGCAGAGCGCGCCGAGATAGATGATGTTCTTGAACAGCTGGCGCTGCCTGGGATCGGTGTAGGTCGAGTTGGTGATCGCGGTCAGCGGCACGCCGATGACGGTGATGTCCTCGCGGAATTTCGACGACGGCATCGGCTTGGTCGAATCGTAGAACAGATAGCCGCCGGGCTCGATCGAGGCGACGTCCTTGTCCCAGGTCTGCGGATTCATCGCCACCATCAAGTCGACGCCGCCGCGGGCGCCGAGATGGCCGTCCTCGGTGACGCGCACCTCATACCAGGTCGGCAGGCCCTGGATGTTGGAGGGGAAGATGTTGCGTGGTGAGACCGGCACGCCGTGGCGCAGGATCGAACGCGCGAACAGTTCGTTGGCGGAGGCCGAGCCCGAACCGTTGACGTTGGCGAAGCGGACGACGAAGTCGTTTACGCTGCTGATCGGGCTTTGGACTGACATGTTGATCCCGCTTGAACCATATCGATGAGGTACTTCTGCATGTCCCAGGCGCCGGTCGGGCAGCGCTCGGCACACAGCCCGCAATGCAGGCAGACGTCTTCGTCCTTCACCATGACGCGGCCGGTCTTCAGGTCACCGGAGACGTAGAGCGCCTGGTCGTGATGCGGCGAGGGCGCTTTCAGCCGCTGCCGCAAATCATCCTCCTCGCCGTTCTCGGTGAAGCTGATGCAGTCCATCGGACAGATGTCGACGCAGGCGTCGCATTCGATGCACAGCGGCGCGGAGAAAACCGTCTGCACGTCGCAATTCAGGCAGCGCTGCGCCTCGCCGAGCGCGAGCTTGAGGTCGTAACCGAGCTCGACCTCGGCGCGGATGTCCTTCAGCGCGACCACCTTGTCGCGATGCGGCACCTTGAAGCGCTTGTCGGCGGAGATGTCGTTGTCGTAGCTCCACTCGTGGATGCCCATCTTCTGCGAGGAGACGTGCACCTCGGGCAGCGGGCGCTCGTTGATGTCCTCGCCGGACAGCAATCGGTGGATGGAGAGCGCGGCGTCGTGGCCATGCGCCACCGCCCAGATGATGTTCTTCGGCCCGAACGCCGCATCGCCGCCGAAGAACACCTTCGGATTGGTCGAGACGAACGTCTTGGGATCGACCTTCGGCATGTGCCACTTGTCGAATTCGATGCCGCAATCGGCTTCGATCCAGGGGAACGCGTTCTCCTGGCCGACCGCAACGAGCACATCGTCGCAGGACACGGTCTCGTCAGGCTCGCCCGAGGGCACCAGATTGCGGCGGCCCTTGGCGTCGTACTCCGCCTTCACCTTCTGGAAGGTGACGCCAATCAGCTTGCCGGCGACATGCTTGAACGCCACCGGCACCATGTAGTTGAGGATCGGGATGTCCTCGTGCAGCGCGTCTTCCTTCTCCCACGGCGAGGCCTTCATTTCCTCGAAGCCGGAGCGGACGATCACCTTGACGCTCTCGCCGCCGAGGCGGCGCGCGGTGCGGCAGCAATCCATCGCGGTGTTGCCGCCGCCGAGCACGATGACGCGGCGGCCGATCTTGTCGACGTGGCCGAACGACACGTTGGCCAGCCACTCGATGCCGATATGGATGTTGGCGGCGGCCTCCTTGCGGCCGGGGATGTCGAGCTCGCGGCCGCGCGGCGCGCCGCTGCCGACGAAGATCGCATCATAATTCTCGGCGAGCAGCTGCTTCAGGCTGTCGACGCGCTGGCCGCCCCTGAACTCGACACCGAGGTTCAGGATGTAGTCGGTCTCCTCGTCGATCACGCTGTCAGGCAGGCGGAATTTCGGAATCTGGCTGCGCATCATGCCGCCGGCCTTGGGATCGCCGTCGAACACCGTGCAGTGATAGCCGAGCGGCGCGAGATCGCGCGCCACCGTGAGCGAGGCGGGGCCGCCGCCGACCAGCGCGACGCGTTTGCCGTTCTTCGGTCCCGGCTTCGGCAGGCGATGCTTGATGTCGTCCTTGAAGTCCGCCGCGACGCGCTTCAGGCGGCAGATCGCGACCGGATTGTCCTCGACCCGGCCGCGGCGGCATGCCGGCTCGCATGGACGGTCACAGGTGCGCCCGAGAATGCCGGGGAACACGTTGGACTTCCAATTGATCATGTAGGCGTCACTGTAACGCCCCTCAGCAATCAACCGGATGTACTCGGGAACAGGGGTGTGTGCGGGGCAGGCCCATTGGCAGTCGACTACTTTATGAAAGTAATCCGGCGCCGAGATATCAGTCGGTTTCATTCCTACCTTTGACCCGCGCGAAAATGCCAGACCCGCGCGGCCTTATCGTTGACGACGAACGCTCACGTGGCGTTGTTCTGGTTTTTGAATTGGATCATAGGCTTATCTTATTAGAGCCGTTCCAGAGAAGGCAAAGGCTAAATTGTCCGATCATCAGCTTTCGCGCGGCTGATGCGCGTGTAGCGTTAATCTCGATTGCGTTATGTGGCGGTGCAACATGATCTGCACCGCCACGCTTGCTTGAGAGGATGTTTTTCGGAAAAGCGCATCGCACGTTTCCCGATCGTGCTTTACGGGCGCGGAAGGTCGCTCTTCGCGATATCCCACAACAGCCTGTAGACGCCGCTGGTGACCACGAGCGGCTTCAAGGCGGCATTGCCGGTGATGCCCGCAGCGGCTTTGGGGACCGCGCTGACGTCGGTGGCGTCGATCAGCACGAACCAGTCACCGGCGCCGGGATCGGCTTTCTCCGCATCCGGCGTGAGCGGTTTCGACAGGTCAGGGTCGTTCTCCAGGAGGTGCATCGAGATGATGCCGTCGCGCGAAGCTGGATCGAGTTGCTCCCGCAATGCAGCGCGAAGTTTGTCCGCGCCTTCGGCGGGCGGGCGCAGGCGGATGATGCCGAGCGCTGCGCCCCTGCCGACGCCGCGGCTGATCGTGATGCGCGCGACCCCGCGGATCATGTTCTGAAAGCGCGCGATATTGGCCTTTGACCAGTCGGTCTGGTTGGCGAGCGCCTTGCGATAGGCCGGGCTCTCGAGCACATCGAAGGTCGCGGTCGAGTAGAGGCTGAGATATTTCGGCTTGCCGTCATGGGCGACGTAGCGGCGGGCTTCCAGGAAGCCGTCGATGGCGACCCGTTCCTCGAGATGCTCGCGGTCGTACCAGCGATTGAATTCAGCTTCGTGCAAGCTGTCGATATCCATCGAGGTCAGCAGCATGCCTTGTCCGGCGATTGGCATCGAGTGCTCCTTTTTTGCCTGTTTTATCCGCGCAATATCGCCTGATCGCGCGGACCAGGGAAGCCGGTTCCCGTCACCACAGACCAAGGATTGCCACAATTGCTGCAATCCTGTTCAGCACCGGTTCACAGAGGTAGCATTTCATTCGTTACGCCAACTCTCGAGAAGAAAAGGGACGACCACCATGGCACGCATTCTGTGGGCATTGATCGTCGGTCTGGTGTCGTTCGCCTCGCTTCCCGTGCATGCGCAGGATCAGGAAAAGCGTCTCGCACTTGTCGTCGGCAACGGCGCCTATGAGGCCGGCGCGTTGCAGACCGCCGCGAACGATGCCGGCCTGATCGCGCAGACCTTGCAGGCCGCCGGCTTCGATGTGATCGGCGCACGCGATCTCGACGGCGAGACGCTGCGCAAATCGTTCCGCGATTTCATCCAGAAGGTGCAGGAGGCGGGGCCCAATGCCGTCGCCTTTGTCTATCTCGCCGGCTACGGCGTGCAGCTCACCGGCGAGAACTATTTCGTGCCGGTCGACGCCAAGATTGCCCGCGACACCGACGTGCCGGTCGAGGCGATCCGCATCTCCGACTACAGCCACCAACTCTCGGCGCTGCCGATCAAGGCCGGCGTGATCGTGCTCGATGCGGCGCGCAGCAATCCCTTCGCCAAGGAAGGCCAGCCGCTGGCCGGCGGTCTTGCGCTGGTCGATCCCGATCCGAAGATGCTGATCGGCTTCAATTCGGCGCCCGGCACCGTCGCCCCTGACGGTGCGCCGCCTTACGGGCCTTATGCGCAAGCGTTGGCGGAAATGATCCGCACCGGCGGCCTGACCTTGCCCGAGGTGTTCGACCGCGTCCGCCTGCGCGTCAACGAGATGACCAAGGGCGCCGAGATCCCGTGGGATGCGCACAAGGTCGACGCGCCCTTCATGTTCTTCGAGCGCAAGCCGGACGCCCCGCCGCAGCAGGTCGATGCCGGGCTGCGCACCAAGCCGATCCGCGATTTCTCGGCGCAGGATGCCTACGCTGCGGCGCTGGAGCGCGACACGCTGCAGGGCTACGAGGATTACCTGCAGGCCTATCCGAACGATCCGCTGGCGAGGCGCGTGCGCGCGATCGTGGCGGCGCGGCGCGAAGCCATCACCTGGCGACGCAGCTACAACGCCGACACGCCTGATGCGTACTGGTCGTACCTGCGGCGTTATCCGCGCGGGCCGCATGCATACGACGCCCGGCGCCGGCTGGCCTATCTGTCGGCCGCGCTCGAGCCGCCGCCGCAGTTCACGGTGCTCGACTATGACGTGCCGCCGCCGCCGCCCGACGAGGTCGTCTATGTCGACCGTCCGGTGCTGTACTACAGCGATCCGGTGTTCGACTTCGCGCCGCCCCCGCCGCCGCCGGTGGTCTTCCTGCCGCCGCCGCCGCCGGACTTCGTCGTGCTGCCGCCACCGCCGCCGCCGATCGGCCTGTACGTGCTGCCGACGCCGATGTTCGTGGCGATGCCGGCCTATGTCGCCGCACCGGCCTATGTCGTGCCGCCGCAGAACAACATCGTGTTCAACAACATCCACAACACCACCGTCATCAACACGGTGATCAACAATCCCAACCCGACGCCGGCGCAGCTCCATGCGGCCGGGGTGACGGCGGCGATGGGCGGCGCGCCGGTGACGGCGGCACCGCGACTGCCGGCTGCGGCAATGCAGCGCGCCAACCTGCCGGGCGCTCCGCAAGGCGTGACGCCCGCGCAAGGTGCGGCGATGGGAGCTCCACGCGCCGCACCAAACGCTGCCGCGGCACCGAACGCTGCTGCCACTCCGAATGCTGCCGCCGCTCCGAATGCGATGGGCGCGCCGGGCACACCGGGTGCGCACACCCTGCCGGGCGCAAAGAATGGACCGCCGCTGCCGCAGTCAGCGACCGCACCCGCCAATGCCATGCAGCATGGCGCTGTGCCGCCGGGAGCCGCACAACCCGGCGCCGCGCAACCGGGGGCAAAGCCGAATACGGTGGTGCCGGGCAAGCCGGCGACCGCGATGGCGCCTGCCAATGCGCAGCCTGCTCCTCCGGCCAAGCCCGGTGCCGCCCCGGCGACGAACGCGCCGGCGTCGCCCGCGGCCGCCGGCAAGCCGGGCGCGCAACCGCTCTCGCATGCCGCGACCGCTCCGACCGCAAACGTGAAGCCCTCGGCGCCGCCGTCACCGGCGAACCGCGCGATGTCGACACGGCCGCCGCCGGCCGCGCGCCCGGCACCCGCCCGCGCCGCGGTGTCGCCGGCGCCGGTCTCCCGGCCCGCGCCGGCGCATGCCGCAGCTCCGCCGGTGCGGGCCGCAGCTCCGCCGCCGCGGCCGGTTGCCCCGCCGCCGCGTGCCGCCGTCGTTGCGCCGCGTCCGGCACCGGCTCCGGCCCCGCACGTTGCGCCGCCGCCACGGCCGGCGATGCAGGCGCAACGCGCAGCACCGCCGCCGCCGCGAATGGCGGCGCCGCCAAGGCCTGCGCCCGCGCCACGGGCAGCGCCGGCATGTCCTCCCGGCAAGTGCAAACATTGAGGGAAGCAGGGAGCCGGTCGAATTCTTCACCGGCTCCTGATGTCGAGGGTGTTCCTGCCGCGGCCTAAAGCGCGATGAGATGAGGTTGAGCTGGAGCGGCATCGAAGGTTCACCTCTCCCTTGGGAGAGGTCGATTTGCGCAGCAAATCGGGAGAGGGGTTACGGTCTATCGAGAGAACAAGAGCCCTCACCCGGATTGCTTCGCAATCCGACCTCTCCCCGGTGGGGAGAGGTGGACCGAAATCGCGGCAAGCCGATTCACTCCAATCTCACAATCAGGCTTTAGCCCTTGGCGGCGAGGTCGGCGATCGCCTTCATCACGGCGTTGCGGATGCCGGGATCGTAGAGGATATGGCCTGCGCCATCGACGATGCGGACCTCGCTGCCCGGCCAGCGCGCAACGAGCGCGTGCGATGTCGCGGGCGGGCACAACAGATCGTAGCGGCCCTGCACCAGGATGCCGGAAATGCCGGCGAGCCTGCCGGCCTCGTCCATCAACTGGTGCGGCCGCATGAAGCAATTGTTGGCGAAGTAGTGCGCCTCCATGAACGGCGTCGAGGGCAGGGCGCCTGAGGCCTTGAGGTCGAGCCGCGTCTGCTTCGGCGTGTGCTCCGACAGCGCGCGTTCGGTGTCGTGCCAGGCGCGCGCGGCCGGCGCATGCACGGCGGCGTCGGGATCGAGGATGCGGCGATAATAGGCCGCAAGCGGCGCTGCACGCTCGCTCTCGGGCAGGAAGTTGAGGAAGTCCTCGGAGAGGGCGGGATAGAAGCGCGGCAAGGCGCGCAGGAAAACGTCGTCCAGCTCCTCGGCTGTGCCGAGAAACGTCGCGCGCAGCACCAGCCCGCTGACCCGCTCGGGATGGGCCTGCGCATAGGCCAGCGCCAGCGTCGCGCCCCAGGAGCCGCCGACCACCATCCAGCGCGCGAAGCCGAACCGCTCGCGGATCTTCTCCATGTCCGCGATCATGTGCTGCGTCGTGTTGTTGTCGCGGCTGCCTTTCGGCCGGCTGCGGCCGCAGCCGCGCTGGTCGAACAGCACGGCGTGAAAGCGCTCGGGATCGAACAGCCGGCGATGATCGGGCTGGCAGCCGCTGCCCGGGCCGCCATGCAGATAGACCGCGGGAATGCCGCCCTCGCGCCCGACGCTCTCGACGTGGAGATCGTGGCCATCGCCGACGTCGAGCCATTCCGACGTCAGCGGCGCAAAGGGATCGGCACGCCTCGCGGCCTTGCCGACATCGGCGTCAGGCGCCATTGCGCTTGTCCTGGGATTCGTTCCGGGGTTCGTCCGTCTCCAGCGTGCCGCCGGCGAAGTTGCGATACAGGAAGCGGTTCTGCGTGCCGGCGGATTCCCGCTCGGCCTGCTTGAAGATTTCCTCGTGTCGCGGCGACAGCGCGCAGGCCGGATCGGTGTTGGCGGCATCGCCGGTCAGCGCAAAGGCCTGGCAGCGGCAACCGCCGTAATCGACCTCGCGGAATTCGCAACTCTTGCACGGCTCCGGCATCCAGCCTGTGCCGCGATAGCGGTTGAAGGCCTCCGAGTTCTGCCAGATCCAGGCGATCGAATGGTTCGATCGCACCGATTCGAATTCGAGCCCGGTGATGCTCTCGGCGGCGTGGCACGGCAGCACCTTGCCGGCCGGCGAGATGTTGAAGAACTGGCGGCCCCAGCCGCCCATGCATTTCTTCGGCCGCAGCGCGTAGTAATCCGGCACCACATAGTCGATCGCGAGCGTGCCCTTCAGGCGCACCTGGGCTTCCTCCACGATGCGGCTGGTCTCCTCGATCTGCTCGATCGTCGGCATCAGCGCGGCGCGGTTCTTCAACGCCCAGCCGTAATACTGCACGTTGGCGACCTCGAGCCGGTCGGCGTCGAGGTCGACCGCCATCTGGATGATGTCGGGCAGCTGATGCAGGTTCTGCCGGTGCATCACCGCATTCACCGTGAGCGGCAATTCCACCTCGCGCGTCCATTTCGCGACCTCGAGCTTCTTCCTGTGCGCATCTTTCAGCCCTGCGACGCGATCGGCGACGATGGGCTCGTTGCCCTGGAAGCTGATCTGCACATGGCTGAGGCCGGCATCGGCCAGCGCCGCAAGCTTGTCCCTGGTCAGCAGCACGGCGGAGGTGATCAGGTTGGAATACAGCCCGACATCGGTCGCGTGCTGCACCAGCTCGACGATATCCTTGCGCGCGGTCGGCTCGCCGCCGGAGAAATGGACCTGCAGCACGCCGAGCTCGGCAAGCTCGCTCAGCACCTTCTTCCATTCCTCGGTGGTGAGCTCGGTCGAGCCGCGGTCGAGCTCGACCGGATTCGAGCAATAGGGACATTGCAGCGGGCAGCGGTGGGTGATCTCGAGCAGCACCGCGAGCGGGATGCCGTAGGTCTCAGCCGCCGAGCGCGTTTGCTCGAGCACCGCGAGCCCGTCGGTCGGGCCTGGCGCTGTCATCTTGTTGTCGGCGAGTGTGTCACTCATGCTGTGCTCTCGCGCGCTTCGGTGAGAAAGCCCTTGTCGGCCAGATCCTGCAACATGGCGATCACGTCGGTCGCGATCGCATCGCGCGGGGCGGCATATTTCTCCGCGAGCTGGTCCACCATCGCGGCGACGCTGCGCACGCCGTCGCAGAGCTGCAGCACCTCGACCGCGATGTCATCCGGCGCCAGCACGCGCTCCGGCGCCAGGATCACCCAGACCTGCCGCGTCTCGTCGAATTTCAGCTTGGTGTGGCGCGGCAGTTTCGGCCGGCTGGTCTCGCTGACGCTGATGTTGCGGCTGGCCATGATCGTGTCCCTAACCTGTCTTCGGCACGAAGGCGCCGGGCGGAATCTGGCCGTCGACATAGGCGTGATAGAGCGCATCGAGTTGCACCCACAGCACGTTGGTCTTGAAGATCAGCGCGTTGCAGACCGCCTCGCGCTCGGCCGGCGTCCTGGCGTGCTGCTTGACGTAGTCAAGCGCGAAACCGGCGTCGCGCGGCGCCTGGGTCAGGCGGCGGCTGAAATAGCTCATGATATCAGGGTTGACGAAGTCGTAGTGCTTCAGCATCCCCGAGATGCGCTCCTCGTGCAGGTTCGGCGCGAACAATTCGGTGAGCGAGGAGGCGATCGCCTCCAGTGGGGTGCGGTCGCGGCAGAAATGCACATAGGCTTCCACCGCAAAGCGCGTCGCCGGCAAGATGCCTTCGGTGGACTCCACATAGGCCGTGTCGAGGCCGAGGCCTTCGGTCAGCTTCAGCCAGCGCTCGATGCCGCCTTCATTGCCGAGATCGCCGTCGTGATCCTCGATGCGGTGGCGCCATTCGATCCTTGTGTTGCGGTCGCGGAAGCGCGAGATCACCATCGCGTCCTTCAGCGGGATCGTGCTCTGGTAGTAGTAGCGGTTCAGCGCCCAGGCCTGGACCTGGCCCTTGTTGAGCTTGCCGCCGTGCAGCAGGCGGTGGAACGGGTGCAGGCTGTGATAGCGCGTGGCACCGATCGTGCGCAGCGTCGCCTCCATCTCCTCGGCACTGCCGAGCGTGATGCCCTTGCCGATCGAGAGCGCGGTCATTCCGGTGGTAGGCACGACATTCACAGCACGATCTCCGTTCCGTCGGAGGGAATCTGCCAGCCCGCCTGTTCGGCCGCCTTGCGTTCGGCCGAGGTCCCAAGCAGCGCCGGGTTGGAGTTATTGATATGCAAAAACACTTTTCGTCCGATGTCGAGCCCGGCGAGGCTGGCGATCGCACCCTGATCGCCCGACATCGCGATATGGCCCATGCCCTGGCCGGTCTTGTTGCCAAGGCCCGCCGCGATCAGTTCGTCGTCGCGCCACACCGTGCCGTCGAAGAACACCAGCGGGGCGCCCTTGAGCCGTGATTTCAGGTCGTCAGTCACCCGTGCGCAGGCGGCCACAAAGTAGAAGTATTTGCCGCTGCGCCTGTCCGCAATACGCAGGCCGAGCGTATCGCCGACGCCGTCGGCACCCGCCGGGTGCGCCTTGCCCTCGAGATACCACGCGCCCTTGCCGGGAACCTCGAACGGCAGCACCTCGAGCCCGGACGGCGATCCGTCGGGCAGGGCCGGCTCGAAGGCCTGGTCGACCGCGATCGGCCGGCGGTCGACATTTTTGTCGCTGAGCACATTGAAGATGCTGTTCGAGCGCAGGATCGCAAGCACCCGCTCATGCGCGTAGATCGTGAACGGCGAGCCCTCACGCATCGACAGCAGCCCGGCGACCGCGTCGATCTCGCCATTGGTGAGGATGACTCCCGCGATCGGGCTATGGCGCAGTGCGCCGTGCTTCGGATGCAGCTGCGGCGTGGCAATCAACTGCTGGCGCAGATCCGGGGACGCATTGACCAGGAACCAGTGCACGCCGTCGCCGCTGACGGCGATCGAGGCTTGCGTGCTCTGCAGTTCGGGATGGTCGCTTCGCGCCGTCCTGCAGACGGCACAGCCGCAGTTCCACTGCGGAACGCCGCCACCCGCCGCGGCACCCAGGACGACGACACGAAGCATGATCCGTCCCCTGGAGAAGCTTGGCCCTGGAGAAGTTTGTTGGACCTAAAAACGTTACGAGGTGGACCCCGGATTTGAAACACACTCCCTTACTCGGGAGCGCGTTACGCCCGGATGTCCACCTGCGCTAAAACGCTAAACGTGTATGGGGCGCTGCCGCTTACTTGCGGGTTGCGCACATATACATGTTGATTTCCATGCCGACCGACACTTCCACGATCTTCGGTGCTTTCCAGGCCATTTGGCTCTCCTTGTTGCAACCGGACGAACTTTCCGCCCTGCAGAGTAAAGTACTGTGGTTGGAAAAGTTCGCCAGTTAAATTTTCTGTAAGGTGCCGCCTCGAACGGCATGTTGCACTGCGGCAAGTAAATCTTGCCCACTCACAAATTTGTGCACGTGTTTCCCGTCAAAAGCCCGTGGCATCAGACCTTTTTCCTGTTGTTCGCCACACGGTGAATGGTGATGTTGGAATAAGTAAACGGGGGCCCCGCGGTCCTCCGAAGGTCCTGGTGACGATCCTGCGCCTCCCCGCGAGACGGGAAGCGACTAACCGAGCCGAGTTCAGCCGATGCCACGTTATTTCTTCAATACCCGTATCGGCGACGAGCTGATCTCCGATCCCGACGGCGAAATCCTGCGGGATCCGGACCGCGCGTGGGAGATGGCGCGCGCGATGATTCGCGAACTGCTCAAGACCGAGGGCGCCGACGGCGCGCTGCTCAGCGCCGTGATCGAGGTGACGGACGACGAGGGCGAGATCGTTCTGGAGTTTCCATTCACGGAGGCGATTCTCGATCGCCCGGACCGCTCGATGACAAGGCACTGACGCGTGCTGGCCTGCCGCGTGGTCACAACCATGCGTTGGCCGATGTCAGCATGTTTCCGATTGCAATTGTCCGGACAAATTCACAAGACTATGAACGGAAAGCCGAACGGCGCCGGGCGACGTCAATGGCGCAATCAACAACGGCTTCCACCCAGGGGAGATCTTCATGAAAAAACACTCGTTCGCACCGCGCAGCTTGCTGCTCGCGGGGGCCATGCTCGGGGCGTTCACGCTCTCTGCTGCGGCGCAACAGCCGGCCGCGCCGGCGGCAGGCGCCGCCCCGGCCGCCCAGCCGCTGCCGCCGGGCTCACCCTTGCTCGGGCGTCCGGACAATGAAGCCGCCGCCAAGCTCGCGCCGGTGGCGCCGCCGCCGCTGCCGTCCGCGCCCGACAAGCTGCCGCTCGCCAAGCTCAAGGTGCCGGCCGGCTTCAATGTCGAGGTCTATGCGGCCGGCATGGCCAATGCGCGCTCGCTGGCGCTCGGCGACAAGGGCACGGTGTTCGTCGGCAGCCGGCTCGTCGACAAGGTTTATGCGATCGTCAACAAGGACGGCAAGCGCTCGGTCAAGGTGATCGCCTCCGGTCTCTATCGTCCGAACGGCGTCGCCTTCAAGGACGGCACGCTCTACATCGCCGAACTCTCGAAGGTCTCCAAGATCGACAAGATCGAGGACAATCTGGACAACCCGCCGAAGCCCACCGTGATCTACGACAAGCTCCCGAAGGACGAGGCGCATGGCTGGAAGTTCATCGCTATCGGTCCCGACAACAAGCTTTATGTTCCGGTCGGCCAGCCCGGCAACAACGTGCTGCATGACGCCGACCACGGCCAGATCCGCCGCATGAATCTCGATGGCTCCGGCGCCGAGGTCTACGCGCTCGGCGTGCGCAACACGGTCGGCTTCGACTGGAATCCCGAGAACAAGCAGATGTACTTCACCGACAACGGCCGCGACTGGCTGTCGGAGACGGTGCCGGAAGACGAGCTTAACCGCGTCACCAAGGCGGGCGAGGATTTCGGCGCGCCGTACTGCTACCAGGGCAACATCATCGACCAGGAGCTCGGCTGGGGCAAGAACTGCAAGGATTACATCGCGCCGGTCGGCCTGATGGGCCCGCATACCGCTTCGCTCGGCATGCGCTTCTACACCGGCAGCATGTTCCCGAAGAGCTACAAGAACGTGATCTTTGTCGCGCGTCACGGCTCCTGGAACAAGTCGCAGAAGCAGGGTGGTGACGTGGTCGCCGTCAGGCTGAACAAGGACGGCACCGTGAAGTCGATGGAGCCGTTCCTGACCGGCTTCCTCGAGGACAACAAATATGTCGGCCGCCCGGTCGACGTGATGCTGCTGAAGGACGGCTCGCTGCTGGTCTCCGACGACTGGAACGGCGCGGTCTATCGCGTCAGCTACGGCAAGCCGAAGGTCGCCAATCAGTAAGTATCAATCGTCGTCATTGCGAGCGAAGCGAAGCAATCCATACCGCCACTTGCGGAGCTATGGATTGCTTCGTCGCTTCGCTCCTCGCAATGACGGAATATGTCGGGAGTGGCCAATGCACAAAACCATCATCGCAGTCCTGGCGCTGGCCGCTTTCAGCTTCTCCGCAAATGCCGAGACCGTCCAGGAGCGCGCCGCGGCGTGCTTTGCCTGCCATGGCGAGCATGGCACGTCGGAGACCGAGAACACGCCTTCGCTCGGCGGCCAGACGGCGCCCTATGCGCTGATCCAGCTCTTCATGTTCCGCGAGAAGCTGCGGGTGTTCGAGCCGATGAACGAGATGGCGAAGCCGCTGACCGACGACGATTTGCGAAGCTTCTCGGATTTCATCGCGACCTTGCCGAAGCCCACGCCGCCCGCTGACGCCGGCGATCCCGCGCGGATGGCGCGTGGCCAGGCGCTGGCGCAGCAGAACCGCTGCAACAGCTGCCACAACACCGATTTCTCCGGCAAGGACAACGTCCCGCGCATCGCCAACCAGCGCGAGGACTACCTCGCCAAGACGCTGGCCGAATACAAGGACAACAGCCGCCACGGCTATGACGCCACCATGGCTGACGTGATGCAGACGGTCACCAAGGAGCAGATCGACGATCTTGCCTATTACATCGCGCATGTCCGCTGAAACATCGGGCGGCGGGCCGCTGGTCATGTTCTCCGCGCGGCGCTAAAACGCAGCGTCACACGGAGTTGCACATGCAGGATATTTGGCGTCTGTCGGCGGCCGAGCTCGCCAGCCTCATCAAATCGAAGAAGGTGTCGGCGAAGGAGGCGGCGGAGGCCGGGCTCGCCCGGCTCGACGCGGTCAATCCGAAAATCAACGCGGTGGTCGATCACCGGCCGGACGACGTGCTGGCACAGGCCGCGAAGGTCGATGCGGCTATTGCGCGCGGTGAGGCGGTCGGGCCGCTTGCCGGCGTGCCTGTCACCATCAAGGTCAATGTCGACCAGGAGGGCTACGCCACCACCAACGGGCTGAAGGCGCAGCGCGACGTCATCGCCAAGGTCGACAATCCGGTGGTCGCCAATCTGCGCAAGGCCGGCGCGGTGCTGCTCGGCCGCACCAATTGTCCGGCGGTGTCCTATCGCTGGTTCACCACCAATCTCATTCACGGCGACACCAAGAACCCGCGCGATCCCGGGATTACACCGGGCGGCTCGTCCGGCGGTGCGGGCTCCGCGGTCGCGGCCGGCATCGGCCATATCGCGCATGGCACCGATATCGCGGGCTCGGTCCGCTATCCGGCCTACGCCTGCGGCGTGCACGGCCTGCGGCCAAGCATGGGCCGCATCCCGGCCTTCAATTCGGCTCTGCCGGAGCGTCCGATCGGCCCGCAGATCAGCGCGGTGTCGGGCCCGCTGGCGCGCACCGTCAACGATCTGCGCATCTCGCTCGCGGCGATGTCGGCGCCGGACTATCGCGACCCCTGGTATGCGCCGGTGCCGCTCGAAGGACCGCCGCGCGAGAAGCGCGTCGCGATGTGCCTCAATCCCGATGGTCTCAACCCGGTGCCGGAAGTGGTCGCCGCGGTCGCCGACGCCGGCAAGCGATTGCAGAAGGCCGGCTGGATCGTCGAGGAAATCGCCGACACGCCGTCCTTGCGCGAGGCGGCCGAGATTCAGACCCGGCTCTGGCTCGGCGACGGCTATGAGGCCCAGCTCGCTTTCGCCGAGCGCGAGGGCGATCCCGGCGCACTGGCTTGCCTGCGTGGCGTCCGCGCCCGCGTGCATCCGTTCGACCTGTCGCAGGCGCTGACCCGCCGCGCGACCTTGACGCGCGAATGGTTCGCCTTCTTCGAGAAATATCCGGTGCTGCTGATGCCGGTGTCCGGCGAGCTGCCGTTCCCCGACCATCTCGACCGCAAGGACGAGGCGTCGTTCGCGCGGGTGTGGCACGCACAGCTGCCGCAGATCGCGATCCCGTTCATGGGGCTTCCCGGGCTCGTGGTCTCCACCGGTCTCGTGGGACGGATCCCGGTCGGCGTGCAGCTGGTGGCCGGACGCTACCGCGAGGATCTCTGCCTTGCCGCCGGCGAGGCGGTCGAGGCCGGCGGCACGCCGTCGTCGCCGATCGATCCGGTACTCTAGCGCATGATGCGGAAAAGTGGGTACCGGTTTTCCCTCGCGACAAACGCGGAACGCGTTTGCGCGGAGATCATGCGCAAGTGAGGTGAACGATGGCGACGGTTTACGATTTCACCGCCAAGTCGCTCGCCGGCGACGAGGTGCCGCTGCAGCGGTTCGAGGGCCAGGTGCTGCTGATCGTGAACACGGCGAGCGCCTGCGGGTTCACGCCGCAATACAAGGGCCTCCAGGAGCTGCATGCCGGCCTCTCGGCGCGCGGCTTTGCCGTGCTCGGCTTCCCCTGCAACCAGTTCGGCGCGCAGGAGCCGGGCGATGCGAGGCAGATCGCCGCGTTCTGCGAGACCAACTACGCCGTGACGTTTCCAATGTTCGCCAAGATCGACGTCAATGGCAGCGGCGCGCATCCATTGTATGAGCACCTGAAACGTGAGAAGTCGGGCCTGCTTGGGCCCGCGATCAAATGGAACTTCACCAAATTCCTGGTCGATCGCGTCGGCAAGGTCGTTGCGCGGCATGCGCCGACCGCCCGGCCCGAAGGATTGAGGAAGGAAATCGAGGCGCTGCTATGAGCGACGACAACGACACCAACGACCAATTCCCCGACCGCCTCTCGGTCGATCCGAACAGCCCGTACTACAATGCGGATATTCTCGCCCGTGATGTCGGCATCCGATTCAAGGGTGCCGAGAAGACCAATGTCGAGGAGTACTGTATCAGCGAAGGCTGGGTCCGCGTCACCGCGGGCAACGCCAAGGACCGTTACGGCAATCCGCTCACCATCAAGGTGCACGGGCCGGTCGAGCCGTATTTCCGGGATAAGAAGTAGGACGCAGTCATTCCGGGGCACGCGAAGCGTGAACCCGGAATCTCAAGATTCCGGGTCTGGTGCTTGCGCACCATCCCGGAATGACGCGGCAAGTAACCTGAAAGCGAATCCCCATGTCTGTCCGCATCGTCGACATCCGCGAGGTCACAAAACCGATCTCCTCGCCGATCCGCAATGCCTATATCGACTTCACCAAGATGACCTCGAGCCTGGTGGCCGTGGTCACCGACGTGGTGCGCGACGGCAAGCGGGTGGTCGGCTACGGCTTCAATTCCAACGGCCGCTACGGGCAGGGCGGTCTGATCCGCGAGCGCTTTGCGCCGCGCCTCAAGGAAGCCGATCCGAAATCGCTGCTCGATGCTGATGGCGGCAATCTCGATCCGGACAAGGTCTGGTCGACGCTGATGTCGAACGAGAAGCCGGGCGGCCATGGCGAGCGCTCGGTCGCGGTCGGCACCATCGACATGGCGGTGTGGGACGCGGTGGCGAAGATCGCGGGCAAGCCGCTGTTCCGGCTGCTCGCCGAGCGCCACGGGCTATCAGCCAATCCGCGCGTCTTCGTCTACGCCGCCGGCGGTTACTATTATCCTGGCAAGGATCTCGGCGCGCTGCGCAAGGAGATGCGCGGCTATCTCGACCGCGGCTACAACGTCGTGAAGATGAAGATCGGCGGCGCGCCGCTTGCCGAGGACCGCGAGCGCATCGAGGCGGTGCTGAAGGAGATCGGCAGCGCGGCGCAGCTCGCGGTCGACGCCAACGGCCGCTTCGATCTGGAGACCGCGATCGCCTACGCCAAGATGCTGCGGGAGTATCCGCTGTTCTGGTACGAGGAGGCCGGCGATCCGCTCGACTACGCGCTGCAGGCCGCGCTGGCCGAGTTCTATCCGGGTGCGATGGCGACCGGCGAGAACCTGTTCAGCCACCAGGATGCACGGAACCTGATCCGCTACGGCGGCATGCGGCCGGACCGCGACTGGCTGCAATTCGATTGTGCGCTGTCCTACGGGCTCTGCGAATATTAGCGGACGCTCGAGATGCTGAAGACCCACGGCTGGTCGCCGAGCCGCTGCATCCCGCATGGCGGCCACCAGATGTCGCTGAACATCGCGGCCGGCCTCGGCCTCGGCGGCAATGAGAGCTACCCCGACCTGTTCCAGCCCTATGGCGGCTTCCCGGACGGCGTGCGCGTCGAGGGTGGCCACATCGTGATGCCCGACCTTCCCGGCATCGGCTTCGAGGGCAAATCCGATCTCTACAAGGAGATGAAGGCGCTGGCGGACTAAGTTCGGCCAGCGACCGCCGACCTACTGGGCGCGGGGCGGGCTTGAGTTCGCTTGCAAAATTTTGTGAGCGTTGCTCAGGAAATTATTGAACGTTGCTCATTTCCGGATATACTCATGAGAACAGGGCGTCTTTGTCCCCGATGATCGGGAGCAGGCGCAAAAACCGATCGTGAGGAGTGCCGCATGCCATATTCAGCCAAGGAACTCCGGGAAGCCGCCGATGCCGGGGTGATCAGCCCAGCTGATCTGGAACGGTTGCTCACTTTCCTGGGGAGCAACGCCGGGCAGGGTCCGGCGTCCGATGCAAGTCCCGCCGCCAAATTCGATGCTGCGCATGTGCTCTGGTACGCCGGTGCGCTCATCGTGATCGGTGCCATGGGCCTGTTCTCGACCTTGGCCTTCACCCAGATGGGGGGCCGGGCGCTGACCATCTGTGCCATCGCCTACGCCACCGCTTTCACAATGGGCGGCCACTATCTCTGGCACCGGAAGAATCTGCGGGTTCCCGGCGGCCTGCTGATCGCGATCGCGGTCTCGATGGCGCCGCTCGCGGTCTACGGCATCCAGGACGAGCTTGGCTGGTGGGGCAAGTTCGGCAAGCCGGGAACCGTGCAGGACTTCTACGTCTGGGTGAAGGGCAGCTGGATTTTCATGGAGATTGCGACGATCGCCGCCGGCATCGTCGCGCTGCGTTACTACCGCTTCGCCTTCATCGTCGCGATCATCTCGGTCGCGCTGTGGTTCATGTCGATGGACCTGGCGCCGTGGTTCAGCGGCATGGCTCACGCCGATTTCGAGATGCGCCGCAGGGTGTCGATCTGGTTCGGACTCGCCGTGCTCGCGGTGGCGTGGATCGTGGACTATCGCAGCCGCAACGGCGACTTTGCGTTCTGGCTGCATCTGTTCGGCCTGATGGCGTTCTGGGGCGGAATTAGCGCGTCCGAAGGCTCAACCGAATTGAGCAAGGCGGTGTACTGCCTGCTCAATGTCGGCCTGATCGTGATCGCCGTGATCCTGATGCGGCGCGCCTATGCGGTGTTCGGCGCGTTCGGCATCTGCCTCTATCTCGGCCACCTCGCCGACGTCGTGTTCAAGGACTCGCTGTGGTTTCCGTTCTCGCTGTCGCTGATCGGCATTGCCGTGATCGCCGCCGGCCTGCTCTACCATCGCAACGAGCGTGCGATCACCGGCTGGATCGACGCGCATCTGCCGGCGGGGCTGCGGCCGCGGTCCGCAACCGCGTGATCGCGACGTCCTGATCGCTTTAGAATCGCTACAATCTGGAATCGCTACAAGAAGGGCGGCGCGCGAGTGCCGCTCTTCTTTTCTCGACGCAAATCCGGAAGCCGACAGAAACCATTCGCATCCTTGACTTTTCCAATCCTGCGCTCGCCGCGATGCGTACCCGCGTCCATTCGTCGCGATTTTATTCCGTCGTCACGCAAAAATTTTCCCAGGTCCGTCGTCTGGACGCACAGCGCCTCACTTCACTAGAGGACGGCGCATCGCCTTCAGCGAAGGCGAGAGTTGCTTAGGGACGACGTCATGACATCACGATCACAAACCAATCGTCGCACTGTCTTGCTTGCGAAGCTCGTGTTGCTCACGGCGAGCTATCTCGCGCTGAGCGTTCCGCTCGCAACATCTGCTGCGCGCGCGCAATCGGCGCCGACGCCGGCCGGCGCCTCGTCGCTGCCGCCGGTGACGGTCACTCCGCCGGCCACGCAACGCCGCCGCAGCGCGCCGAAGGCCGCGCGCAACACCGCCGCCGCACGAGGCCGCCGCACCCAGACGGCGCGGCGGATCGCGCCCGCGGCGACGGCAAAACCCTTCGCGGAATCGCAGGACGCCCGCACCGGCACATCGGGCTATTTCGCCAACAGCACGTCGGTTGCGACCAGGACCAACACCGCCATCGTCAACATCCCGCAATCGCTCAACGTGATCACGCGGGAGCAGATCCGCGACCAGAACTACCAGGGCCTCACCGACGTCACCCGCTACGTCCCCGGCGTTGCCGTGCATCAGGGCGAGGGCAATCGCGACGAGCTCGTGATCCGCGGCGTCGATTCCAGCGCCAACTTCTTCGTCAACGGCTTTCGCGACGACGTGCAGTATTTCCGCGACATGTACAACGCCCAGAGCATCGAGGTGCTGAAGGGGCCGAGCGCGCTGACCTTCGGCCGTGGCGCCGGCGGCGGCCTGCTCAATCGCACCCTCAAGGAGGCCGACGGCAACCGCGTCTACGAGGCGACGGCGCAGACCGGCTCGTGGGGCGATCGCCGCGTCAGCCTCGATGCCGGACAGGCGATCAACGACAACGTCGCAGCAAGGCTCAACGTGTTCTACGAGGGTGCCGATGCCTTCCGCGATTTCAATCATCTCGAGCGCTACGGCATCAACCCGACGGTGACGCTGAAGCCCGACGACAACACCAAGATCAAGCTGAGCTACGAGTATTTCCACGACGAGCGCACCGCCGATCGCGGCAATCCTTCGCAGGGCCTGCCCGGCGGCGCGACCCGCTTCAACCCGACGACGCCGTTCGCGCCGAACGGGGACTTCTCGACCTTCTTCGGCAGCCCAAGCCTGAACACCGCGCAGGCGACGG
This sequence comes from Bradyrhizobium sp. UFLA06-06, assembly GCF_054820065.1. Classification (NCBI taxonomy): domain Bacteria; kingdom Pseudomonadati; phylum Pseudomonadota; class Alphaproteobacteria; order Hyphomicrobiales; family Nitrobacteraceae; genus Bradyrhizobium; species Bradyrhizobium sp. UFLA06-06. The sequence goes on along the minus strand of NZ_JADFUD010000009.1, from coordinate 185,087 downwards.
TGCAGACCGGCATGGCCATTATCGAGCACGATTTCGAGAACGGGCTGATGATGCGCAACGGCACCATCGCCGCCGACTACCAGAAGTTCTATCAGAACGTCTATCCGACCGGCGGCCCGCTCGCCGGCGCGGTCAATCCCGCCGACACGGCGGTCAATCTCGGCGCCTACCAGCACACGACGAACCGCGACAATGTCTTCAACCAGACCGATTTCACCTACAAGACCTGGACCGGGCCGCTGTTCCACACCGTCGGCTTCGGCACCGAGTTCGGCCGGCAGACCGGCGTCGACATCCGCAACACCGGCGTGTTCCCGAACGGCACCAACACCATCGTGCAGAACCCGTTCGCGCCGACCTATTTCGGCCCGGTGACGTTTCTTCACCACTTCACCGGCACCAACAGCGACGGCGTCACCACGCCCGATTCGAACAGCCGCTATGCGCTGAACATTCAGTCCGGCTATCTCAGGGACACCATCGAGATTTCGCGCGCCGTGCGGATCATCGCCGGCGCGCGGTTCGATCGCTACGACATGTCGGCCACCGACATGAACACCAACATCAATCGCAATCGCGTCGACAATCTGGTGTCGCCGCAGGGCGCCCTCATCATCAAGCCGATCGATTCGATGTCGGTCTACACCGCCTACAGCATCTCCTTCCTGCCGGCCTCGGGCGACCAGTTCAGCGCGCTGAACGACGGCACCCTGATCCTGCAGCCGCAGCGCTTCGAGAATGTCGAGCTCGGCATGAAATGGAACATCAACCCGAAGCTGCTGTTCTCGACCGCGGTCTACAATCTGAACCGCACCAACCAGCCGATCGCCGACGGCAACAATCCCGGCTTCTTCTTTCCCTCCGGCAGCACGCTCACGCGAGGCGTCGAGGCGAGCCTGACCGGCTATGTCACCGAACAGTGGCAGTCGTCGCTGGCCTATGCCTACACCGATGCGAAGATCACCGGCGCGACCTCGGCGACCGTCGTGCCCGGCAACCGCGTTCAGCTGGTGCCGTACAATCAGTTTGCCTGGTGGAACAAGTATCAGTTCACGCCGATGTGGGCCGCCGCGCTCGGCGTGATCTATTTCGGCGATTCCTTCGCCTCGTCCGACGACACGGTGCGGCTGCCGGGCTTCGTGCGTTTCGACGCGGCGGTCTATGCCAAGATCGACGAGACCTGGAGCGCCCAGCTCAACGTCGAGAACATTTTTGACAAGGGCTATTGGGCGTCGGCCGACGGCAACAACAACATCTCGCCGGGGCAGGGCCGCACGGTAAGGCTGATGGCGCGCGCGAGGTTTTAGGGGCGGGGAGCGTCGACCGCCGTGCCGTCATTGTTGTCGATGTTCACTGCCCCGTCATCCTGAGAGACCGTGAATGTATGACTCTCGATGACGCAACATACTCGATGTCGTCCCGGCCTAGTGCGCAATTGCGCACAGGAGCCGGGACCCATAACCACCGAAGGTCATTGTTGCGCGACGCTGGGACCACAGCCTTCTAACAACTCAACCCTGTGGTTATGGGTCCCGGCTTTCGCCGGGACGACGAGGGGAGAGATTGCGCTGTATCCCCGTCACCCCAGCCGCATGTCCAGCAGCCGCCGGCCTTCGCCCTTCAACAGCTTCTTCACCGCGCTCGAGGCGATTACGTCGCCATTGTTGGCGTAGGCCTCGTGGTTCTTCTCGATGTCGTCGAGGCGGTAGAGGTAGTTGACCATGATGCCTGCGGATTCGCGCAGGCCCTTGGGCGAGAGGTCGCCGAGCCAGTTGATCCGCTCCAGCCGTGCGCCGTTGCCGAGATGGAAGCGCGCGACCGAATCGATCAGCCGTCCCTTCGGTGTGCGCGCCTTCAGGAAATAGTAGGCGGCAAGCGGCTCCAGCACGGCGCGCAGCTGGGTGGCGAGCTCGGCGTTCTCGAACCAGTCGGGCTTGCCGAGGCTTTCCAGCAGCTGGCGGTCCTCATCGGTGAGCGGCACGTCGTCGGCCTGCTTGACCCACTGCATGAAGCCCGGCACCGGCGACAGCGTCACGAAGTTGTCGAGCTTCGGCAATTCGCGGCGCAGCTCCTCGACCACCTGCTTGATCAGGAAGCTGCCGAAGGAGATGCCGCCAAGGCCGCGCTGGGTGTTGGAGATCGAATAGAACACCGCGGTGCGGGCGCGCTCGACCGGCACCGGGTCGCGCTCTTCGGCAAGCAGCGGCGCGATCGCGCCCGGGATGGCTTCGGTCAGTGCGACCTCGACGAAGATCAGCGGCTCGTCGGCCAGCGCCGGATGGAAGAAGGCGTAGCAGCGGCGATCGATCGGATCGATGCGGCGGCGCAGATCGTCCCAATCGCGGATCTCGTGCACGGCCTCATAACGGATGATCTTCTCCAGAATATTGGCCGGCGACGACCAGTCTATCCTGCGCAGCACGAGGAATCCCCTGTTGAACCAGGACGAGAGCAGGTGCACCACGTCGCGATCGAGCACGGCGAGGTCCTTGTTGCCCTTCATCAATGAAAGCAGATCCGAGCGGATCGACACCAGCTCGCCGGTGCCGCCCGGCGCGCGATTGAGGCGGCGGATCAATTCCTGGCGGCGCGGCTCGGAGGCGAAATGCAGGTCGCTGGCGTCGTCGCCATTGGCTTTGGCGCGCCAGCTTTCGATCGCCTGCGCCAGCTTGGCGTGATCGGGGCCGAAATCGCGGGCCAGCGTCTGGAAGAACGACAGCCGCCCGGCGGCATCGAGGTGGTGGTAGCGGTCGAGCACTTCGCGCGCCATCGCGGTGCCGGAGGCTTCGCCGCGGCCGGACAGCAGCGCTTCGCACAATTCCAGCAGTTCGGAAGCATCCTGCTTGTCGTTGGCCGGGCTGGCGCGGCCGAGCAGGACGCGGCCACGTTCGGAAATCGTCGAGAGCAGATCGGAGAAGAAGGCATTGGCCATGAGCAGGTCGTATCCAGCAGGTCGTATCCAGTGAAGTCGGACCTTACACGGGATTTAAGGTCGGGAGCACTGCAATCAAGCGCATGGATCGTACGGAAATATGTCGCAGCGCGACAGCGGTATAATTCGTCGTCGCTGTGCCCGGTGGCGAATCCCGTTCACGTTTTCTCCGAGAACGCGGTCGGTGTCTTGCCGGTAACCTGGCGGAACGCGTGGGAAAATGCCGGCACGCTGGCATAGCCGAGGTCGGAGGCGACCTGCTTGACCGAAACGTTCGCGGTGCTCGACAGGCGCTCGATGGCGGCCGCGATGCGGGCGCGCTGGCACCAGCTCTTGAACGAGAGCTGCGTCTCCGCCGAGAACAGCCGCGACAGCGTCCGCGCCGAGGTGCCGACCGTGCGCGCCAGCGCATCGATGTCGTGGTCCTTCGTCGGATCGGCCAGCACGATGTCGGCGGCGCGGCGGCAGCGCGGCTCCTGCGGCAGCGGGATGAAGGTCGCCGAATCCTCGGCCTGGTGCAGCTCCAGCATCACGAGGCGGATCAACAGAGCGGTGCGCTCGCGTCCGCATGAGGCGTCGAACAGTGCCAGGATCGCCTGGTGCACCAGCGGTGACACCCGCACCACGAATTCGTGGTCGAGGCTGTCGCTGCGCTTTTCGCGCGCGAGCCAGGCCTGGTCGAAATACAGCGTGCGCATCTCGATGTCGGCGAGCACGTCGATCGCGTGCGGGAGCAGGGCAGGGACCCACACCGCGCGGTCCGGCGGCACCAGCCAGCGCCCCTTGGGCGTCGTCACCTGCATGGTGCCGCTGGCGGCATAGACCAGCTGTGCCTCGCGGTGCATGTGCGGGTCGAGCCGGACGCCCTTGCGGTAGCTACGCGCCACGAGATGCACGCCGTCCCCGGTGACGCGCCGGTCCTGGTGGAGGGCTCTTATTGGCGGCTCAGCGATAGTCATTGGCGACATCCCGTCAGGACAAGCACCTATAACCTATTTTCGAGCAATTGAAGAATCGCGTGAGAGACGTGCCGATGAACGGTCCAAGCAACAGTCCGAGCCGGGTGATCACCTTCGTCAACGCGGCCCATTTCATCGATCACTACGCGATGCTGATTTTCGCCGCCGCCGTCATCATCATGGGCCCGGCGCTCGGCATGGCCTATTCGGAACTCCTGCCCTATGCGACCCCGGGCTTCATCGCCTTCGGCGCCGGCTCGCTGGTCACGGGCTGGCTCGGCGACCGCTGGAGCCGCCGCCACATGATGGTGATCTTCTTCGTCGGCATCGGCCTGTCGATGATCTCGGTCGGCTTCGTGCAGACGCCGCTGCAACTCGGCGCCGCACTGCTGGCGATCGGCATCTTCGCCTCGATCTATCATCCGGTCGGAACCGCGATGATCGTGTCCTATGCCGAGAAGCTCGGCGCCCAGATGGGAATCAACGGCGTCTGGGGCAATCTCGGCGTCGCCTCGTCGGCGCTGGTCACCGGCGTGATCGGCCAGTATCTCGGCTGGCGCTGGGCGTTCATCGTGCCCGGCACGGTCACCGTGCTGATCGGCATCGTCTTTGCGATGACGGTGGTGCATGAGGACCGCAAGGGCTCCAGGCAGGCCGCAGCCCAGGCGCGGGTCGCCAAGGAGGACATGTGGCGCGTGGTGCTGTCGCTCCTGATCGTGGTGATCGCGATCTCCACCACCTTCAACGCAGTGACGGTGGCGCTGCCGAAGCTGTTCGCCGAACGGCTTGCCGATCTGACCAGGAGCCCGGCGCTGCTCGGTGTGATCGCGGCCGGGGTCTATGTGTTCGGCGCGATGACGCAGTACACCATCGGCAAGCTGCTCGACAGATATTCGCTGAAGACGGTGGCGCTGCCGCTGTCGTTCCTGCTGGCGCCGTTCCTCTATCTGGCGGCGAGCCTGTCCAACCTGCCGCTGATCGTGGTCTCGATCGGCATCGTGATGGGCGCGTTCGGCCAGGTCACGGTGAACGATGCCATGGTCGGCAAGTACACCACCGAGGAATGGCGCTCGCGCGCCTATGCGGTGCGCTATTTCGTCGGCTTCACCGCGGCCGGCGCTTCCGTCGGCCTGGTGGCCTGGCTGTACGACCAGGGCGGCTTCTCGATGATGCTGCGCGCCTTCGCGGCGCTGTGTCTGCTGGCGATCGCGGCCGCGATCATCCTGCCGCGCGAGATCCGCACCCCGGCCACGCAGGCGGGCTGACACGGGCGTCTTGCGCCAGCTGCCGTTGAGGAATGCGTGCGCCGACCTGCGGTGCGCCGCTCGGGCACCGCCGGCAAACCGTGACCTGGTCACGGTTCGCCAACTTTGTTCCAACCCGAAGGTGTGGTAAGTTCAAGCGGGCCTCGGGGACGACGGCGCCGGTTGCGCCTCGAGCACGCAATTTTTTTGGAGCAGCCGGAGCGCCATGGGAGAAATTCGCGACTTCAAGTCAGGCCGGTCACAGCCCGACAATACACAGCCTCCCGGCGATTCAATGCCGCGGCGCCTGGCCGCGATCGTTGCCGGCGATATCGCCGGCTACAGCCGGCTGATGCAGCTCGATGAGGAAGGCACGCATACGCGCGTCAAGCGGACCCTGCGCGACCTGATCGAGCCCACCATCGCCGAGCACCACGGCAAGCTGGTCAAGACCACCGGCGACGGCTTTATCGCGATGTTCGACAGTCCTGTCGAGGCCGTCCGTTGCAGCATCGTGATCCAGCAGAACATGATCGGCCGCAACGCGGCGGTCGCGCGAGATCACTGGATCGAGTACCGGATCGGCGTCAACCTCGGCGACGTCATCATCGAGCCCGACGATATTTATGGCGACGGCGTCAACGTGGCCTCGCGTCTGGAAGGGATCGCGGCGCCGGGTGACGTCTTTATCTCCGGCGGCATCTACGAGCAGATCAAGCACAAGATGGTCTGCGGATACGAATCGCTCGGCGACCGCAAGGTCAAGAACATCACCGATCCGGTCCGAGTCTATCGCGTGCTGCCGGATGCCGCCGCGTACCAACGGACGCGCAGGCGCCGCGAGTCCATTCTGCTCACGCTGCTCGGATTGGCGGTCGCGATCATCGCCGGTGGCGTGCTGTGGTATCTGCTGGCGCAACCGCGCGGCAAGCCGGCCGAAGTGGCACAGGCGCCTCCGTCACCGACGGCATCGCCTGCCGTCCAGCCGCCGGCACCAAGCCCGGCTCCGACCCAAACCGCAAGTCCGACCCCGGCGGCACCGACGCAGCAAGCGTCGCCTCAACCTGCGCCCTCCGCGAGCCCCACCCCGGACCTGCCGGAGCCCGAACTGGTCTTGCTTCAAGCCGGCAGCTTCTCGATGGGAAGCAATGACGATCCTTCCGAGCGGCCGATCCGCCGGGTGACGGTCAAGCCCTTTGCCATGGGCAAATATCCGGTCACGGTCCGCGAATGGAACGCCTGCGCGGCGACCAAGGCCTGTGGCTTCACGGCCAGCGGCAAGGACGACGTTCCGGTCACCAATGTGAGCTGGAGCGATGCGAAGCAATATGTGACCTGGCTCGCCGAGCGCACCAAGAAGCCTTACCGGCTTCCGAGCGAGGCCGAGTGGGAATTTGCGGCGCGCGGCGGAACGCAATCGAAATACTGGTGGGGCGACCAGATGCAATCGGGCCACGCCGGATGCAAGGATTGCGGCGGCGACAGTGCGGCCGAGCAGCCGGTCAAGGTCGGCAGCTACAAGCCGAATCCGTTCGGCCTCTACGACATGGGCGGCGGGGTCGATCAATGGGTCGAGGATTGCTGGCACAGGAATTACCAGGGCGCGCCGACCGACGGTGCGGTCTGGTCCGGCGGCGACTGCGCCTCGCATGTCATCCGCTCCGGCTCCTGGAAGAATGACGCACGCTATGTGCGTCCGGCCAATCGCGATAATTACGACACCAATGTTCGTTATCCGACCCACGGTTTCCGGGTCGCGCTGTCTCCCTGAGCGATCATCCCTGATCGCCAGGCTTCATGGAGGGGCTATGAAAAGTGCAGGCTTGATCATGCTCGCTGCGGCACTGACGCTGTTCGCGGCCCCGGCCGTCGCCCAGAACAAGCCGGCCGGCAAGGACACCAAGCTGTATTTCATCTGGCCGCGCGACGGCGCTAAGCTCAAAAGCCCGTTCTGGTGCCGCTTTGGGCTGCGCAACATGGGCGTCACCCATGCCGGCGACGACTACCCGAACAGCGGCCATCACCATCTTCTGATCGACGTGAATGAGCCGTTGAACCCGAATGAGCCGATTCCGTCGGACAAATCTCATCTGCACTTCGGTGCGGGCCAGACCGAGACGCAGCTCGATCTGGCGCCCGGCAAGCATACCCTGCAGTTGGTGCTGGGCGACGCCAAGCATTATCCATTCAGCCCGCCGGTCGTCTCCGAAAAAGTCACCATCCGGGTCAGATAGGCCGATACGGATAGCTCCCTTGCGAGAACCGGCGCTTGCACAAGGCTGCGCCGTGCGGTTTGTTGCGCGCCTGCCGGACAGCAAGATTCGGTGTGGAGGACGTCCGATGTCGTCTCGACTGCTGCGTCTGGCTGGCCTCGTTCTGGGAGTGATTGTCATGGCCACATCAGCGGATGCCGACGCCTTGAAGGATCAGATCGCGCCGACCGGAAAGCTCCGGATCGCGATCGCGATCAGCCCGGCCGGCGGCGCGTTCTGGTCGACCAAGACCGAGAACGGCTATGCGGGCGTTCCCGTCGATCTCGGCCGCGAGATGGCGGCGCAGCTCGGCATCCCGGTCGAATATGTCGTGCACCAAAATTCCGGCCAGATCACCGACGCGGCGGCGAAGAGCACCTGGGACATCACCTTCCTGCCCAAGGATCCCGAGCGCGAGACCAAGATGACGTTCGGGCCGATCTATGAGGTTGCCGACGCCACCTATATCGTCAAGCCCGGCTCGACGATCACGAATTTCGCGGCGCTCGACCAGGACGGCGTCAAGGTGGCCGCCGTCAATGCCACCACGACGATGCGCGGCGCGATCGCCCATCTCAAGCACGCCAAGGTCACGGGCTATCAGACCTATGACGAGATCTTCAATCTCCTGCAGAGCGGCGAGATCGACGCCTTCGCATTGTCGCGCGATCAGCTCAATGCGATGGCGAAGAAGATTCCGGGCACGCGCGTGCTGGACGAGACCTTCAAGCAGACCGTCACCGCAGTCGCGGTGCCGCTCAACCATCCGCTCGCCGCGGCCTTCGCCACCAGGTTCATGACGGAGGCGATCGCCAACGGCACGCTGCGCAAGGCCTATGACGATAACGGCCTGAAGGGCTCGCCGGTCCGCACCGAGGTGAAGTGAACTAGCGGTGCGTATCGACTCTTTCCCCGTCACCCCCGCGCAAAGGCTTCGCCTTTGTCGCTGGAGGAGCGCGTAGCGCGTCTCGAAGGGTCGACGGCCACCAGCCGGGCCGTGCATCCTTCGAGACGCCGCTCCGCGGCTCCTCAGGATGACGGTGATGGAGGGGCGCACATCCTCTGGGCGACATCTGGGCATGCTGCATAATTCCGCGCCATCGTGCCGCGCGCTTCCTGCGCCACCAGCCTAACTCATTGTATTAACAGGGATTTAAAGCCAACCGCCAGCGTCGCCGCTTGGCACATCCATTGCTTTTGATTGCACCAGTCAATGACGACTGCCGTCCTCCGGATTGCCAAGGGCCAACGCTGGCCGAGGCGAGGGGATCAAGGCGCCCGGCCCGGGCGTCTCGAGCAATCGTTGACCCCCCATCTCCCGGACGAACGAGCATTTCAACCAACCCGCGTCGCTTCCGGCAGGCAACCGGCGCGGCCGAATTGCGCAAGGGGATTTTACGAATGGCCTATCTCGCTCCGTCCGAATTCGTCACCAAGATGGTGGATGCCGGCGAATCCAAGATCTTCATGTCGACCCGCGACACCGTGATCCGCGCCTATATGGCCGGCGCGATCCTCGCGCTGGCGGCCTGGTTCGCCGTGACGATCAACGTCAATACGGGTCAGCCGCTTGTCGGAGCATTGTTGTTTCCGGTCGGCTTCGTCATGCTCTATCTGCTGGGCTTCGATCTATTGACCGGCGTGTTCGTGCTCTCGCCGCTCGCGCTGCTCGACAAGCGTCCCGGCGTGACGCTCGGCGGCGTGCTGCGCAACTGGGGCCTCGTCTTCATCGGCAATTTCGGAGGCGCACTCACCGTGGCGTTCATGATGGCGTTCGTGACGACGTTCGGCTTCACGCAGGAGCCCGACAAGGTCGGCATGACCATCGGCAACATCGGCGAGGGGCGGACGCTGGGCTACGCGGCGCATGGCGCGGCGGGCATGGCCACGCTGTTCATCCGCGGCATGCTCTGCAACTGGATGGTCTCGACCGGCGTCGTCGGCGCGATGATCTCCACCACGGTGCCCGGCAAGGTGATCGCGATGTGGATGCCGATTCTGGTGTTCTTCTACATGGTGTTCGAGCATTCGGTGGTGAACATGTTCCTGTTCCCGTCCGGACTGATGCTGCATGCGAAGTTTTCGATCATGGATTACCTGATCTGGAACGAGATCCCGACCGTGCTGGGCAACCTCGCCGGCGGCCTCGCCTTCACCGGGCTCACGCTCTACACGACCCATGTGAAGACGGCGCCGAAGCGCCAGCGCCTCGCGGCTTGATCCTGGCCGGCTAGAGCATGATCCGGAAAAGTGTGAAGCGGTTTTCCGAAAAGATCATGCTCAGACAAGAAGCCAAAGCGCGATGACGATTCAACATAATCTCATCGCGCTTTGGTTGGGCTCTCCTGTCGCGGAGGGCCCCATTCGCTTTGGGACGGTCGATGCCGCGCGCGCTGAAAATATCGGTCGGGCAATTCTCTGATCAGGGCCGCAAGGACGTCAATCAGGACTTCCACGGCGCCTTGATCCCCGACGAGCCGCTGCTCGGCCTGAAGGGCATCGCCGTGGTGCTCGCCGACGGCATCTCCTCGAGCAGCGTCGGCCGCGTCGCCGCCGAGTCCGCGGTCAAGAGCTTCCTGACCGACTATTACTGCACCTCGGAATCGTGGTCGGTCAAAACCTCGGCGCAGCGCGTGCTGGAGGCGACCAATTCCTGGCTGCACGCGCAGACCAGGCGCAGCCAGAATCCCTACGACAAGGACAAGGGCTACGTCTGCACGCTGAGCGCCCTGGTCGTTCGGTCGACCACGGCGCATCTGTTCCATGTCGGCGACTCCAGGATCTACCGCGTCGCCGGCAACAGCCTCGAGCAACTGACCAACGACCACCGCGTCGTGATCTCCTCGCAGCAGAGCTATCTCGGCCGCGCGCTCGGCGTGAACCCGCAGCTCGAGATCGACTACCAGGCTCTCCCGCTGGAGCGCGGCGATATCTTCCTGCTGGTGACCGACGGGATCTATGAGCATGTCCCGGCGCGGCAGCTGGCGAAGGCGATCAAAGACGGCGCCGCCGATCTCGATGTTGCCGCGAAGTCGATCGTCGAACAGGCCTATGAGAACGGCAGCCCGGACAATCTCACCGTGCAGATCGTCCGGATCGACGAATTGCCCGACGGCGATGCCGGCGAGGTGTTCGGCCAGCCGACCGAACTGCCGCTGCCGCCGCTGCTCGACGCACGGATGCTGTTCGACGGCTATCGCATCGTGCGCGAGCTGCACGCATCGCACCGCAGCCACATCTATCTCGCGGTCGATGAGGACAGCGCCACCACGGTCACGATCAAGATCCCCTCAATCGACCTGCGCGACGATCCGGCCTATCTGAAGCGCTTTGTGATGGAGGAGTGGGTCGCTCGGCGGATCGACAGCCCGCATGTGCTGAAGCCGTTTCTGCCGCAGCGCAAGCGCAACTTCCTCTACGTCACGATGGAATATATCGACGGTCAGACCCTGACGCAGTGGATCACGGACAATCCCGCACCGGCGCTGGAGACGGTGCGCGACATCACCGAGCAAATTGCAAAAGGGCTGCGCGCCTTCCACCGCAAGGAGATGCTGCATCAGGACGTCAGGCCCGACAACATCATGATCGACAGGATCGGCACGGTGAAGATCATCGATTTCGGCTCGACCCGGATTGCGGGTGTCGCAGACGCGGTGCCGGCGGGCGTCGAGGACATCCTGGGCACCCAGCAATACACCGCGCCGGAATATTTCCTCGGCGAGGGCGGCACCGCGCGCTCCGATCTGTTCTCGCTCGGCGTCGTCACCTACCAGATGCTGACGGGACGCTTGCCCTATGGCGCGCAGATCGCGCGTGCCCGCACACGATCCGACTTCAACCGGCTGGTCTACCGGCCGGCCGCGCATGGCGGCCGCGACGTCCCGACCTGGGTCGACGGCGCGCTGGAGCGCGCCGTGCACGCCAATCCGCTCAAGCGCTACGAGAGCTTTTCGGAATTCTTGTTCGACCTGCGCAATCCCAACGCAAAATATCTGACGACGTCATCGACTCCGCTGATCGAGCGCAACCCGGTGCTGTTCTGGAAGTCGACCACCCTGCTGCTGGCGCTGGTCGTGGTGGTGCTGCTTGCCTACGGCGCGCATCATTTACGGTAGATAATGCGCTCGCCATCCTAGCCCCGTCATCCTGAGGAGCGCGGAACGCGCGTCTCGAAGGATCGACGGCCCGACTGGTGGCCGTGCATCCTTCGAGGCTCGCAAGAGCTCGCACCTCAGGATGACGGGACGAGACCAATACGCGCGACTAGTCGCTAATGCGTCCCACCCGCCGCGATGGGATCGAGCCCGCTCTTCACCAGCGCGTCGCGCGCATCTGATGAGGCGAGGAAGCTGATCAGCGCCTTGCCGGCCTCACGCTCCTTTGAAACCGTCGCGATGCCGGCGGAAAACACCGTGATCTTCTGCAACGGCTCCGGCAATGGACCGACGATGTCGATGCCGGTCACCGGCTTCAGCTCGGAGATCTGCTGCAGGCCGATCTCGGCCTCGCCCTTGGCGACGATCTCGCCGACCGGGGTCGCCGGGATCATCCGCGCCTTGTCCTTCATCTGATCGGCGATGCCGAGCTTTGCGAACATCTCGGTCGAGACATAGACGCCGCTGGCGCTGTCGGAATAGGCGACCGATTTCGCCGAAAGCAGCGCCTGCTTGACGCTGTCGGCCGAGCCGATGTCGGGCTTCGGCGCGCCTGATTTCACCGCGATGCCAATCGGCGACTTCACGAGGTCGACGCGGCTGTCGGCCACCACCTTGCCCTGCTTGATGAGGTCGCCGAGCGCATAGCCGACCATGATCAGCACGTCGGCGGGCTCGCCGCGCTCCAGCCGTACCGGAATGGCATTGGTCGTGGTGCCCATCGACGGCCCGAAGGCGGTCACCACCTTGTGCCCGGTCTTGCGCTCGAACTCCGGCACCAGCGCCTTGTAGGCCGCCGTCAGCCCGCCCGAGATCATGACATGGACTTCGGCGGCGGATACGGCTGAGGTGAAGGCGAGGGCGCCGATGACGGCGAGTGTGAGGGCACGGAAGGCGGTAGGCGCGCGCATGGAGTTTCTCCCTGGACGATTCTTCGAAAGCGGGTCGTCGTGGCCGGGGAGACTACTGCGCGAGGGCAGGCATGGCTAGCCGCAGCGTCTTTGCGAGGCGCGCAGTGATGGAGATGGAGCAGTGTCGGGAGGCGAGATTTCGTAGCCCGGATGAAGCGGAGCGAAATCCGGGGCCGGCTTCTCCGCAGAAACACCTTCCCGGATTGCGCTTCGCTTCATCCGGGCTACCGGGAATCACTCACGAATTCACATGCACGAAATCGCGCAGCAGCGGGTAGATCTCGTTGTTCCAGCGCTTGCCGGAAAACACGCCGTAATGGCCGACGCCGGCCTGCATGTGATGCACCTTGCGATAGGTGCGGACCCCGGTGCAGAGGTCTTGCGCGGCGAGCGTCTGGCCGATCGAGCAGATGTCGTCCTTCTCGCCTTCCACCGTCATCAACCCCATGCGCCGGATCGCTGCCGGATTCACCGGGCGGCCGCGATGCATCAACATGCCCTGTGGCAACAGATGCTCCTGGAACACGTCGCGCACCGTCTCGATGTAAAACTCCGCCGGCAGATCCATGACCGCGAAATATTCGTCGTAGAAGGTCTTGATCACCGCGGCCTTGGCGGTCTCGCCCTTGGCGAGATGATCGGCCAGATCGATATGCTGCTTGATGTGCCGCTCCAGATTCATCGACACGAACGCCGTGAGTTGCACGAAGCCGGGATAGACCTGACGCAACGCGCCCTTGCACTGCATCGGCACGTAATTGATCAGATTGTCCTCGAACCATTTGATCGGCTTGCTCTTGGCGAATTCGTTCACCTTGGTCGGCTGGATCCTTGTGTCGATCGGCCCGGCCATCAGGGTGAGCGAGGCCGGCCGCGCCGGATGATTGTCTTCCGACATGATCGCGGCGGCCGCCAGCGCCGACACCGAAGGCTGGCAGATCGCCACCATATGCGCGCGCGGGCCGAGCTGGCCGAGGAAGTCGATCAGATGGTCGGTGTAGTCCTCGAGCCCGAAGCGGCCCTTGCTGCGCGGGATGTCGCGCGGGTTGTGCCAGTCGGTGATGTAGACGTCGTGGTCCTGCAGCAGCGTCTTCACGGAGCCGCGCAGCAGCGTGGCAAAATGCCCGGACATCGGCGCCACCAGCAACAGCCGCGGCTGCTCCGGTCCGTCCACCTTCCTGAAATGCAGCAGCGAGCCGAACGGCGTCGCATAGGCGACCTCCTCCGTCACCTCTAACTCCCTGTTGCCGACGGTCACGCTGCCGATGCCGTACTCGGGACGGGCATAGCTCAGGCTGGAGCGCGAGATCAGCTCGAGCGCGGCGGCGAGCCGGCCGAACGTCCGGTAGGACGCGCCGCGCGGCACCAGATTGAGATAGCGCAACGCCGCCGCGGCTCCGGTTCGCCACGGCGCGGTGAGGTCCATGTGGTTTTGATAGGCCTGGTACAGCATTGACATCATACGCATCCACCCGTGGCCCGGCTTGCCATGCAATATCGACGCCAGAGGCGGGGCCGGCCGCCCGGCAAATTGGCACGTGGCTTGCTGCAAAAACCGATGGCGCCGGGTGCGCGGCGGCTGAACCGGCGCGCGATGTCCGGGAGCTGAGGACGCGTTCAGGCGTGAGGGACCGATATGGCGAAAGCGACACTCACCATCAGCAGCAAGAATTACTCCTCCTGGTCGCTGCGCGGCTGGCTGCTGGCGAAATTCGCCGGGCTCGAGTTCGAGGAGGTGGTCACCGCACCCGACGACCCGTCGGCCCGCGCCGAGCTGCTGCTGCTGTCGTCCTCGATCCTGGTGCCCTGCCTGCGCCATGACGGTGCGACGGTCTGGGATACGCTGGCGATCGGCGAGTATCTCAACGAGATCATGCCGCATGCCGGGCTGTTGCCGGAAGACCGGATCCAGCGCGCGCATTGCCGCTCGATCTCGGGCGAAATCCATTCCGGCTTCACCACGCTGCGCTCTTCGCTGCCGGTCAATCTCAAGGGCCATTTCCCCGGCTTCAAGATCTGGTCGCGGGCGCAGGCCGACATCGACCGCGTCTGCACCATCTGGCGCGACTGCCTCGGCGCATCGGGCGGGCCGTTCCTGTTCGGCGAACGCCGCACCATGGCGGACGCGATGTATGCGCCGGTCGTGACCCGCTTCATGACCTATGACGTCAAGCTCGAGCCTGCGTTTGCGGTGTATGCCAGCACCATCATGACGATGCCCGAGATGCAGGAATGGATCGAGGCCGCGAAGGCGGAGCCGGCCGACGTCGAGGAGCTCGAGGTCGAATATTAGGCAGCGCCCGGGTCGGCTTGCCTGCATCGGCGGCTCAAGCACGAGGCAAGCCTTGCTCAATGGACGTGCCGTCGGCGTCAGGCATTGGCGCCACGCGACGGGTGTGCACGACAGCCGTCGAGGCGCAAATTCGCGCCTCGCTCCAAATGCTTGCGCGGCGATACCAGCGCATGGCGAGACGGTTCGCCGCAGCCCAACCCGGCTGGCAAGGATTTCGCATGGCAATGACCGAGCTGTGACCGCGACGATGCGACGCTGCCGAAAATTTGGACGCTGAGCCGCGCCGCGATCTCGCGAACACGAGAACCGTGGAGGCTTGAAATGAACCAGCACGCCGTCGTCAGCAAATTTTCCCACGTCAAACCCGGTGACACCGAGTTCAAGGGCGGAGGTCTGCGCGACTTCTTCCTGTATCGCGATCTTGGCATCGCCGATGCCACCAGCGGGCAGGTGATCTGCCATCTGGTCAAGGCCAATCCCGACATGCCGCCGGAGCAGGGCACCGGCTGGCACAAGCATCTGTGCGATTTTCAGATCGTCATCATGACCAAGGGCTGGGCGCGCTTCATGTACGAGGACAAGGAGACGCTGGTCGAGGCCGGCGACGTCATCCATCAGCGTCCCGGCATCACCCACTACCTGTTCGATTACTCGAAGGACATGGAATACCTCGAGATCGTCAGCCCCGCCGATTTCAAGACCGTGGACGTGCCGCCGGCGACCGAAACGGTGCCGCCGATCACGCCGTGGAAATGATCGCCAACGAGAGGGATCGCAATGTCGTCTGCGGAGGAGTTAACCTTTGTTATCGGCCGCTGGCTGCGGCCGATCGTCATGGTTCTGTATGTGGTGCGCAGCCTCGGGCTGATGACCACATCTAGCCGTGAACAACGCGGTACGCTGCTCGATCAGTGATTCGGACGCGGTTCGTTCCACCCGCGTTCCAAATCTTAAGACAAGGTGCGCGCGCGTCGCGTTTTGAAACAGCGCGCGCCGATGCCGGCCTCAGACCATGCCCGCCTGCTTCTCGCGCGGCTTCCGCCAGGCGATGACGTTGGCTTCCAGCGCGCCGCCGGTGGTGTCATTGCGCCACTGGCCGTTGACGAAGCGGCAGGCGAACGGCAGCTGATACGTTCCGCTATGATCCTCACAAAGTACTTCCACGCGCTGTTCCGGCGCAGGTTCGCCATTGCCGTCGAATTGCGCCATCCGTTTTTCGCGCGTTGCCATGCGATCTGTCTCCACTGCCCAAGGCCGAGCCAAAAGGGATCGAACCAAACAAGTTCCGAGGCCCCCGTCCCCACGAGTAGTCCCGTAATGGGTGAAGCACACCGCTTGAATGCGGTTTCAGTGTGGTATGTCTGCCTCGCTTTCAGCGTCGCGAGCACAAAACTGTGAATGACGCATTTGCCCGGAGACGCCGATGACCGCTCGTTTTGTTCTCGCCTTGCTGGCTCCGCTTGCACTCGGCGTCGCCGCAACCGCGCATGCGCAGGACGTTCCCGGCATCGAGATCTGCACCGTCGAGAAAACCATGGAGCGGCGCACGAGCTGTCTGCAGAGCAATATCGATTTCCTGCAGAAGACGATCAACAAGCTCACATCGGATCATCAGCAAAAGCTCGATGCCGCCAACCGGCAGATCGTGAGCTTGCAGAGTTCGGTCGCGAGCTTGCAGAAGCTCGTCACCGATCTGCAGGCCGCGCAGGTCAAGCTCACCGAGGACCTGAAGAAGAAAGCCGACGCGCCGCCGGCGAAGGATGCCGCGCCCGCCGCGAAGGACGGGACGAAGTAGAAAACCGTCATTGCGAGCGAAACGAAGCAATCCATCCCACCGCGCGTGCGGAACGATGGATTGCTTCGTCGCTTCGCTCCTCGCAATGACAGGAAGCGTGTCTCAGCTACGCCACCCGATACTTCTCCATCACGTCGCGATCCGGCTCGTAACCGAGTCCGGGGCCCTGCGGCACGGCGACATGGCCGTTGGCGTCGACGTCGATGCGGTCGCCCCACAGGCAGGCGGGACGCTTCATGAAGAACACCTCGATCAGCCCCGCGTCGCGGATCGCCATCAGATGCAGCGTGGCGAGAAAGCCCGGCCCGAAATAGGGCGAGTGCGGAATCACCTGGACGCCGAACTCGTCGGCGAGGACGGCCACCCTCAGGAATTCGGTGATGCCGCCGACTTTGATCACGGAGGGCTGCGCGTGACTGACCGCGCCCGCGGTCATCATCTGGCGGAATTGATGCACGGTGCAGGCGTTCTCGCCGGCCGCGATATCGAGCCGGCCTTCTCTGCGCACCTCGGCGAGCGTCGCAAAATCCTCCGGCGGCCAGACCGGCTCCTCCAGGAACAGCGGCGCGGCCTGCTTGCAGTCGCGCGCGAACTGGATCGCCGCGGGTCCGTCCAGCGGGCAGTTCATGTCGACCATCAGCGGCACGCCGGGGCCGATCGCCTCGCGCGCGGCGGCCACCGCAGGCACGGTGGTCTCGTGCAGCTTGATCGCGGAATAGCCCAGCTTGATCGCCTTCTTGCATTCGGCGGCGATATGCGCCGGATTGCCGATCCGCATCAGGCTCGCATAGGCCGGGATCGTGCTGCGCTTCGCGCCGCCGATCAGTTGATACAGCGGCACGCCCTTCACCTTGCCGGCGAGATCCCACAGCGCGATGTCGAGCGCCGAGATCGCAAACATCGTGATGCCGTAGCGGCCGAACAGATGCAGGTTGCGCTGGATCTGCTCCATCGCGGCGGGGATGCTGGCCGCGTCGGGCACCTCGAGGCCGCGCGCCTGCGGCGCGATCATCTCGGCCACCGCCGTGCAACTCGTCTTCGGGCAGACATAGGCGAAGGCGTCGCCCCAGCCGGTGAGGCCGGCATCGGTCGAAACCTCGACCAGCACCATGTCGAGCGCCGAGATCGCGGAAGCTCCCTGGCGGAAGCTCGCGGGCCCGGCGTCGTAGGGAATGCGGATATGGTGGGCGCGGACGTCGGTGATTTTCATTGTTGTTGTCCTTCCGATCGCAGGATGTGCCTGGAATTCGTGGTGGCCGGACATTTGAGCCTGAAGAACGGCGTCGCTTCGGCTGGTCTGGGTTCCGGCCATCGCAAATCTTGCTCGTAACGAGTCTTGCTTGCGACAAGTCTTGCTCGTGAATCATGTCGAAGACGTGGATGCCCGGCGCACGGCCGGGCATCACGAACCGCAAAGCTGTGGAGGAAAGCCCTCAACTGCTCTTCTCGCCGCTCATGATGGGGCCGAACCGCTCCCAGCTCTCGCCCTTGAAGCGCATCATCTGCAACTGCTCGATCGGCGCATAGTCGTCCGGCCCGGTCTTGATCTTGGTGCCGGGCAGATAGATGCCGATCTCGAAGTTGAGGCTGGCCGCCTGCTTCATCAGATTCTCGCGGGTAAGATTGTCGCCGCACTGCCGCAACACCTGCTCGAGCCCCTTGGCGACACCATAGCCGAATACGGTCGCGGCGTCGTCGAGGTCGCCTTCGGGATACCATTTGGTCATGAAGGCGCGCCACTCGGTCATCGCCGGATCGTTCTTCCACTCGGTATCCTTGGGGTCCTTGAGATACGCCGTGGACAGCACGCCCTGGCTCGCTTCATAGCCAGCCGGCTTCATCACGCCGCCGATCGAGCCGGAGACGTTGGTCAGGAACTGCACCGGATGCCAGTCGAGCTCGGCGGCTTTCTTGATCGCCTGCGCCGCGAATTTCGGCGTGGCGATGTTGACGAAGATGTCGGGGTTGGCGCCCTTGATCTGCACGATCTGCGAATCCACCGTCGGCGACGAGGTCTCGTAGGAGGATTCGACGATGATCAGCTTCTTGGCCTGTTCGCCGAGCCCGTCGTGCAGGCCGATCAGGTAGTCCTTGCCGAAATCGTCGTTCTGGTAGAGCACGCCGATGGTCTTGCCCGGATAGTTCTGCAAAATGTACTTGGCATAGATGCGCGCTTCGACCTGGTAGCTCGGCTGCCAGCCCATGGTCCACGGGAAGTTCTTCGGATCATTCCACTTGGCCGCGCCGGTGGAGACGAACAGCTGCGGCACCTTCTTGGCGTTCATGTATTTCTGGATCGCGGTGTTGCCCGGCGTGCCCAGCGGATTGAAGATCAGGAGCACCTCGTCGCTCTCGACCAGCTTGCGGGCCTGCTCGACCATTTTCGGCGGTGAGTAGGCGTCATCGTAGGAGATGAAGTTGACCTTGCGGCCGTTGATGCCGCCTTCGCTGTTGAGCTTGTTGAAATAGGCGGCTTCGGTCTTGCCGATCGTGGCGTAGGCGGACGCCGGACCGGAATAGGGCATGATGTTGCCGACCTTGATTTCGGTGTCGGTTGCGCCCGGATCGTATTTCTTCTGCGCGTTGGCTGCGCTTGCGAAGGCGATCGTCAAAAGCCCCGCAAGCGCCGCGGACTTGACGCAGTTGGCATAGCTCAAGCGTTGGTGGTGCATCATTGTCCTCCCTGACATGCTGGCCGCGGCTCTTGCAGTCTTGATTATCGGGCAGCTTGATGAGCCGTCGGATCGATGCGTCGGCGAGTATGCACGATTGCAACATTGTTGCCAGCGACGGCTTTGCGGGTAAATTTCCGTGGAGCGGAACCACGGTTTCACCGCCGGGCAGCAAGGACTGTCAAATGCCGCGCGCGGCAGCCGTGCATGATGCCCGAGCTTTGCAGGAAGGCCGTCGTCCATGAATCCAGCCCAGAAGGCGCTCTGGTACATCGAAAGCCATCTCGGCGCGCCGCTGACGCTCGACGAGATTGCCGCCGTTGCGGGCGTCTCGCGCTTCCATCTGGTACGGGCGTTCGCGGAAGCGACCGGGTTCTCGGTGATGCGTTATGTGCGGGCGCGCCGCCTCAGCGAAGCCGCGCGCCAACTCGCGGCCGGTGCACCCGATATTCTCAGCCTCGCGCTGGATGCGGATTACGGCTCCCACGAAGCATTCACCCGCGCGTTTCGCGACCATTTCGGCGTCACGCCCGAGACGGTGCGCGCGACAACGTGCCTGACGAAGCTCAATCTCCAGGAGCCGATCACCATGATCTCGACAGCTCTCGACCACATCGATCCGCCGCGCATTGCCACCGGAAAGGCGTTCCTCGTCGCCGGCATCGGCGAGCGTTACAATCACGACAATGGCAGCGATGCCGGCATTCCGAAGCAATGGCAGGGCTTCCACCAGCAATGCGCGCACATCCCCCGCCAGGTCGGCAACGTCGCTTATGGCGTCTGCTGCAACGGTGACGATGCCGGCAATTTCGACTACATCGCCGGCGTCGAGGTCGCTGATTTCTCCGACCTGCCGCGCGAGTTCGCGCGCGTCCGCATTCCCGAGCAGAAATACGTCGTGTTCACGCACACCGACCACATCTCGACGATCCGCCGCACCGTCAACACGATCTGGAACCGCTGGCTGCCGCAATCCGGCATGAAGGTCGCCGACGCGCCGAACTTCGAGCGCTACGACGAGAAGTTCGACGCGAGCACCGGCAATGGCGGGCTGGAGATCTGGGTGCCGGTGAAGGAGTAGCGGGCGCCGGTGCAGCAAACCCTGGTGTCGTCCCTGCGAAAGCAGGGACCTATAACCACCGATGCTTGTTATTTGCGTGACGCTGGAATGACGAGTCCCGCCTACAACTCTCGCCGCGGAGTATGGGTCCCTGCTTCGCAGGGACGACAGCGTCTTGTTGCTCGCGGGTGCCTAGATCAATGAGAGCGCGCCAGGCAGAATGCGACGACCTCTTCCAGCGCCGTCTTCATCGGTGAGGGCGGGAACAGCGCCAGCGCGTCGACGGCCATCGCGCCGTAGTGCTGGGCGCGGCTGATGGTGTCTTCGAGGGCGCGGTGCTTGGTCATCAGGCCGATGGCGTGGTCGAGGTCGGCCGATCCGATCTCGCCGCGCTCCAGCGCGCGGATCCAGAATTTGCGCTCGGTGTCGTTGCCACGGCGGAAGGCGAGCACCACCGGGAGCGTGATCTTGCCCTCGCGGAAATCGTCGCCGACATTCTTGCCGAGTTTTGCGGATTTGCCGCCATAGTCGAGCACGTCGTCGACGAGCTGGAAGGCGATGCCGAGATTCATGCCGACCGAGCGGCACGCGGTCTGCTCGGCCTTCGGGCGGTTGGCGATCACCGGGCCGACCTCGCAGGCCGCGGCGAACAGCTCCGCCGTCTTGCCGCGGATCACGGCGAGATATTCGTCCTCGGTGGTCGCGGTGTTCTTGGCGGCGGCAAGCTGCATCACCTCGCCCTCGGCGATGGTGGCGGCGGCGGCGGACAGGATGTCGAGCGCGCGGAGCGAGCCGACCTCGACCATCATCCGGAACGCCTGGCCGAGCAGGAAGTCGCCGACCAGCACGCTGGCCTCGTTGCCCCACAGCATCCGCGCGGACAATTTGCCGCGGCGCAGCTCGCTCTCGTCGACCACGTCGTCATGCAGCAGGGTCGCGGTGTGCATGAATTCGACCGCGGCGGCGAGCTTGATATGGCCGTCGCCGGAATAGTCGGCGAGCTGGGCCATCGCCAGCGTCAGCATCGGACGCAACCGCTTGCCCCCGGAGGAGATCAGGTGATTGGCGACCTCGGGGATCATGGTGACCTCGGAACCGGTCCGCGAAAGGATCGTCGCGTTGACGCGCTCCATGTCGGCGGCGACAAGTCCCACCAGCCCGTCGATCGAAGCATTGGACGGGCTTTCGAAGGGTACAATAACCGCCACGCTGGTCTCCAATTTTGCCGAATACGCACTATGCTCAGCTATAACAATAGAAACTGCGCGGTGCAGCGGCAAGGCCATCAAGTTATTGACATGTGGCGCAAGTGCCGCACAGCCGGGGCGACAGGAGAGCGTATTTTGCGGGAATTGGTACGGACCAATGACATGGTGCTGGTCTCCGCCATTGGCGCGCTGCTCGACAGCGCTAACATCCATCATCTGGTGCTGGACCAGAACATGAGCATCATCGAGGGCTCGCTCGGCGTGCTGCCGCGGCGGATCCTGGTGCATGAGGACGACAGCCACGAGGCCCGCCAGCTCCTGACCGAGGCCGGCCTCGGCCACGAATTGCGGGCCGATGATTAGAACGTTTTCAAGCGAAGTGGACCCCGGTTCGCGTGAAGAAAACGCGTCAAAAAAGGAGTCTCCGGCGGCCGGGATCACCGAAGACGGATTTCTCGGTGGCCAATTGCGCCTGCGGCAACCCCGCAGCGGCCACCGTGCCGGCCATGACGCGATCCTGCTCGCCGCGGCGACGCCGGCTCGATCAGGTGACCGCGTCGTCGATCTCGGCTCCGGTGTCGGCGCGGCCGGGCTGGCGGTGGCGCGGCGGGTGAGGGGGATCGATCTCGTTCTGGTCGAAATCGACCCGGCCCTGGCCGAGCTTGCGCGGAATAACGCCGGCACCAACGCGATCCTGGCAAAGGTGATCGTGCTTGATGTCGAAGCCGGCGCCGCGGCCTTCGATGATTCCGGCCTCGGGCCCAATAGCGCTGACGTCGTGCTGATGAACCCGCCGTTCAACGATCCGTCGCGGCATCGCGCCTCGCCGGACGGTGTACGCGAGCGCGCCCATGTCGCGACCGCGACCACGCTGGCCGGCTGGGTCCACGCGGCGCGGCGAATTCTCAAGTCGAACGGGCAGCTTGCGCTGATCTGGCGGGCCGACGGCATTGCCGAGGTGCTGGCCGCGCTGGATCGCGGTTTTGGCAGTGTCGAGATCCTGCCGGTTCACGGCGACGGGACGTCGCCGGCGATCCGAATCCTGGTGCGGGCGACCAAGGGCGGCCGGGCGCCGACGCGGCTCCATGCCGCACTGCTGCTCAATGAAGAGTCAGGCGTGCCCAATAAATGGGTGCAGGAGGTGTTGGCTGGGAAGGGGGAATTGCCGCTGGCGCGGCGCTAGCGGGCAGGGCGCTGCCCACGTTGTCAGAGGCACTAAATCACCGCGAAGCCGTTTCCGACTGGCGGTCCGGCGTGGACGTGAAGTGGATCGCCGCCAGGAGTGTACCGATCAGCAAAATCAGCAGATAGATTTTCATGAGTCCCTCTCCGCTCGCGCATTGCAGCCCCAATGACAAAATGCAAAACGCGTTCCACGGATTCCAATGACAGTGGCGTGATAAAAAGTGGTTAATTCGAGGTAACGGCATGAGTGAACAAAGAAGTGATCACGCTGGACGTTCGGGACTGCTCGAACGCGTGCAGGCAATGTTGCCGGCGCGCTTCAGGCGCGGTGCGGCCGTCGTGCCGGTGGTGCGTCTGGCAGGCGTGATCGGTGCGGTGACGCCGCTGCGGCCCGGCATGACACTCTCCGGCGTCGCCAAGATGCTGGAGCGCGCCTTTGGTACGCGGAATGCCAAGGCGGTGGCGCTGGTGATCAATTCGCCGGGCGGCTCGCCGGTGCAGTCGCGGCAGATCTATTTGCGCATCCGGCAACTCGCCGCCGAGAAGAAGCTCCCGGTACTGGTGTTCGTCGAGGACGTCGCGGCCTCCGGCGGCTACATGATCGCCTGCGCGGGCGATGAGATCTATTGCGATCCGTCCTCGATCCTCGGCTCGATCGGCGTGGTCGGCGGCAGCTTTGGCCTGGAGGGGCTGATCAAGAAGATCGGGGTCGAGCGCCGGCTCTATACCGCGGGCAGCCACAAGGCGATGCTCGACCCCTTCCTTCCCGAGAACCCCGATGACGTCGCCCGGCTGAAGGCGATCCAGCGCGAGATCCATGCGATCTTCATCGCGCTGGTCAGGCAGAGCCGCGGCGGCCGGCTCAAGGGCACCGACGACGTGCTGTTCACCGGTGAGTACTGGGCCGGCGATACCGCGATCGGTCTCGGGCTCGCCGATGGCATCGGCGACATCCGCTCCACGCTGCGGGCCCGCTATGGCGACAAGGTGCTGACCCCGGTGATTGCGCCGGCCAGCGGCTTGCTGTCCGGCCTGCTGGGCCGGCGGGCGCCAGGGGCAGGGTCGCTGGCGGCGCTGGATGGGCTGGCCGCGCTGCCGGACGAGGTGATCTCGGCGCTGGAAACCCGTGCGATTTGGGCCAGATTCGGGCTGTGAACACAGGGATGTGAGCGCGCCATTTAGTCCCAAAACCGCGATTGCGGCGCAGGCCACCTTGCGCGAGAATGCTCGGCATTGGGGGCCTGACAGACGTGAACGACAAGGATCGACCGATGCCGCCGCTGATTGCATTCGCAGGCGTCTTGGGAAGCTTGGCCGTGGTCCGCTGGGCGTACAAGACGGCCGTCCGGATCAACCAGGAACTCGAAGAGGCGCGATTGTCCCGCGTGGCCGAGGCCACCCGCGCGGGCGAAATCAAGACCCTTCGCCGCGACCCCGTGACCGGGGCCTATCGCCCGGGCTAACATCGTGGTCATTCCGGGGCGATGCGTCAGCATCGAACCCGGAATCTCGAGATTCCGGGTCTGGTCCTTCGGACCATCCCGGAATGACGCTAAACATCTCCCATCGCCTTGATTCCATTGGCTGCCGCCGATACGGTCCCGCGCGCCTCACACCCCCTCGCGAGATCGATTCCAACGATGGACGCCCTGCCTGACCACATGCGCCCGGAACGTTCGTTCCAGGGCTTCATCCTGGCCCTCCAGCGGTTCTGGGCCGAGCAGGGTTGCGTCATCCTGCAGCCCTACGACATGGAAATGGGCGCCGGCACCTTCCATCCCGCGACCACGCTGCGCGCGCTGGGGCCAAAGCCCTGGAACGCCGCCTATGTGCAGCCCTCGCGGCGGCCCAAGGACGGCCGCTACGGCGAAAACCCCAACCGCCTCCAGCACTACTACCAGTTCCAGGTGATCATGAAGCCGTCGCCGGCGAACCTTCAGGAACTGTACCTGAAGTCGCTGGCCGCGATCGGCATCGACGCCGCCGTCCATGACATCCGCTTCGTCGAGGACGACTGGGAGAGCCCGACGCTCGGCGCCTGGGGTCTCGGCTGGGAGTGCTGGTGCGACGGCATGGAGGTGTCGCAGTTCACCTACTTCCAGCAGGTCGCCGGCGTCGAATGCGCGCCGGTCGCGGGCGAGCTCACCTACGGGCTCGAGCGGCTCGCGATGTATGTGCAGGGCGTCGACCGCGTCTACGATCTCAACTTCAACGGCCGCGAGGGCGCCGAGAAGGTCACCTATGGCGACGTCTTCCTGCAGGCCGAGCAGGAATACTCACGGCACAATTTCGAAGTTGCCGACACCGCGATGCTGTTCGAGCAATTCAGGATGGCGGAAGAGGCCTGCCGCAAATATCTCGCCGCCGGCTGGCGCGAAGGTGGCAACAGTAAGGAACATCTGATGGCCTTGCCGGCCTACGACCAGTGCATCAAGGCGAGCCACGTGTTCAACCTGCTCGACGCCCGCGGCGTCATCTCGGTGACGGAGCGGCAGAGCTATATCGGGCGCGTGCGCGACCTGGCGAAGGCCTGCGGCGAGGCATGGATCCACACTGAAACGGGCAGGGCGGCCTGATGCCCGATCTTCTCCTCGAGCTGTTCTCCGAAGAAATTCCCGCGCGCATGCAGGCCAAGGCGGCCGACGATCTGCGCCGCATGGTGACCGACAAGCTGGTCGCCGAAGGCCTGGTCTATGAAGGCGCCAAGGCGTTCGCGACCCCGCGCCGTCTGGCGCTCACCGTGCACGGGATTCCGGCGCGCCAGCCTGATCTGAAGACTGAACGTCGCGGCCCGAAGATGGGCGCCCCGGATGCGGCGGTGCAGGGCTTTCTGAAAGCGACTGGTCTCAAATCGCTGGATGAAGCGAAGATCCAGAAAGATCCGAAGGGCGACTTCTACATCGCGCTGATCGAAAAGCCCGGCCGCGCCGCGATCGACGTGATCGCGGAAATGCTGCCGGTGATCATCCGCACCTTCCCCTGGCCGAAGTCGATGCGCTGGGGCGCGCGCTCGGCCAAATCAGGCTCGCTCACCTGGGTGCGCCCGCTGCACGCCATCACCGCGACCTTCGGTCTGGAGACCGAGGAGCCCGACATCGTCAAGTTCTCGGTCGACGGCATCGAGGCCGGGCAGACCACCTATGGCCATCGCTTCATGGCGCCGGGTGCGATCTCCGTGCGCCGCTTCGAGGATTACGAGGCCAAGCTGAAGGCCGCGAAGGTGATCCTCGATCCGCAGGCGCGCAAGGACATCATCCTCGAGGACGCCAAGGAGCTGGCGTTCGCGCAGGGCCTCGAACTGGTCGAGGATCAGGTGCTGCTCGACGAGGTCTCCGGCCTCGTCGAATGGCCGGTCGTGATGATGGGATCGTTCGAGAAGGAATTTCTGTCGATTCCGGATGAGGTGATCCGCGCCACCATCCGCAACAACCAGAAGTGCTTCGTGGTCAGGGATACCAAGACCGGCAAGCTGACCAACAAGTTCGTGCTGACCGCGAACATCGAGGCGCCCGACGGCGGCAAGACCATCGTCGCCGGCAATGAGCGCGTGATCCGTCCGCGGCTGTCGGACGCGAAGTTCTTCTACGAGACGGACCTCAAGACCAAGCTCGAGGACCGGCTGCCGAAGTTCGAGCAGATCGTGTTCCATGAGAAGCTCGGCACCCAGGCGGAGCGGATCAAGCGGATCGAGCGGCTCGCCGCCGAGATCGCGCCGCTGGTCGGCGCCGATGTCGCGAAAACCAGGCGCGCCGCTTGCCTCGCCAAGGCGGATTTGCTGACCGAAGTGGTCGGCGAATTCCCGGAGTTGCAGGGCTTGATGGGCAAGTACTACGCGCTGGCGCAGGGCGAGGATGCCTCCGTCGCCGCCGCCAGCGAGGAGCACTGGAAACCGCAGGGGCCGACCGATCGCGTGCCGACCGATCCGGTCAGCGTCGCGGTGGCACTGGCGGACAAGCTGGATACGCTCGCGGGGTTCTGGGCGATCGATGAGAAGCCGACCGGATCGAAGGACCCGTACGCGCTGCGCCGGGCGGCGCTCGGCGCGATCAGGCTGATCGTCGAGAATACGCTGCGCCTGCCGATCCTGAAGACGGCCAAATCCGCGTTGCTCGGATTGTCGCTCAAGGCCGATGCCGAAACGCTGCCGAACGATCTGCTCGCCTTCTTCGCCGACCGCCTGAAGGTTCAGCTCCGCGATCAGGGCGCGCGTCACGATCTCGTCGATGCCGTGTTCTCGCTTGGTGGCCAGGACGATCTGTTGCTCGTCGTCCGGCGCGTCGAGGCGCTCGGCAAATTCCTCGACAGCGACGACGGCAAAAACCTGCTCGCTGGCACGAAACGCGCCAGCAACATTCTCGCGATCGAGGAGAAGAAGGACAAGCGGACCTTCGACGGCGCGCCTGACGCCGCGCTCTACAAGCTCGATGAAGAGAAGACGCTGGCCAAGGCGATCGACCAGGTGAAGGCCGAGGCCTCCGCCGCCGTCGCCAAGGAAGACTTTGCCGGCGCGATGAGCGCGATGGCCAAGCTGCGTCCGGCGGTCGATGCGTTCTTCGACAAGGTCAAGGTCAACGACGACGATCCGAAGGTGCGCGAAAACCGCCTGAAGCTCCTCAACGAGATCCGCGCCGCGACGCGTGCGGTGGCGGATTTCTCCCGGATCGAGGGCTGATCGATGGACCGCGCGACGCTCGCCGCTTACGACAAGGATGCGGCGGCGTTTGCGCAGGACTGGCACGAACAGCCGGCGCCGGTCGATCTGCAGGAGATCGTCGGGCAATTCTTCATCGAGGGCGGCGCGACCGCCGATATCGGCTGCGGCAGCGGCCGCGAGGTGGCCTGGCTGAATGCCCACGGCTTTCCGGCCGAAGGCTATGACGCCTCCGAGGGCCTGCTCGCGGAGGCCCGCGCCCGCTATCCGACGTTGCGCTTCACCCGCGCCGAATTGCCTGACCTGTCCGGCATCGCCGCCAACAGCTTCGACAATGTGCTGTGCGAGACCGTGATCATGCATCTCGATCACGCGCTGATCGCGCCATCAGTCCGCCGCATGCTCGAACTCGTGAAGCCCGGCGGCGTGTTCTATCTGAGCTGGCGCGTCACCAGAGGTGACGATGCGCGCGATGCGCATGGCCGGCTCTATGCGGCGTTCGATACCGCACTGGTGCGGGCTGAGCTGGCCGCGGCCGAATTGCTGCTCGACGCGGAAGTCGTCAGTGCCTCGTCTGGCAAGGTCATTCACCGGCTGGTCGCCGGCAAGGGCGGGGGATGATGACGCGGGTCGCGACATGTGCCTGCGGACAGCTCCGCGTCACCTGTCAGGGCGAGCCCCTCAACGTATCGCTGTGTCATTGCCTGGAGTGCCAGAAGCGCACCGGCAGCACCTATGGCGTCGCGGCGTTCTTTGCGCGCGCCGATGTCGCGGCGCAGGGCGAGGCGTGCGAATACAGCCGGATCGGCGGCATCGGGTCTACCGTGGTGTTTCACTTCTGCCCGAATTGCGGATCGTCGGTCTATTGGGAGCCGGGCCGCGCGCCGGATCTGATCGGCGTTGCGGTCGGCGCCTTCGCGGATCCCGATTTTCCCGCGCCGTCGCAATCGGTCTTTACCCAGCGCCGCCACGCCTGGGTCGTGGACAAATGACCGGCCGCCGCTAACGGGTGTGTCCCGGCGGAATATTTCGACACAATTTGCAATTTGTTAACCATGCCCTGCGAAGGTCCTGACGAAGCAACGATTTCTTAAGACATCGCCCCTCGCGCCAATGCAGGGACCGCCCGTTGACCTCGATCGGCACCACGCCCAATCCCTACGCCCAATATGGTTCGGCCTATGCGCGGGCAGCAGCGACGCCGTCACTGGCAGCGACCTTGTCGGGCGATGGCACCGCCGGCGATCTGTCGGCGTCCTCGACATCCAACGCCGCAACCAACCTCACGCTGTCGGACGCCGCCCGCGCGCAGCTCGCCAAGGTGCCGCTGCCGGATTTTGCCACCGTCACCAGTGATGCGCGCATCACGCTCGACCGGCTCTACACGGTCGCCGGCGTCAAGGCGCCGATTGTCGACGGCAAGACCACCATCGATCTCTCGACGCTGGACCGTCGCTCGCTGTTTGCGATCTCGACCAACAATGGCGGCAAGTTCACGCCGGACGAGCAGGCGGTTGCGGCCACCGAGCTGAAGCAGCGCTTCGACAAGGCGTTGGAACCGTCGCTGGCGACCACGCGCCTGGCCGGCGACTACAGCGTCAGCTACAAGGCCGCGCTCGATTATCTCGATGGGGCGAGCGATGAGGAGAAGGCCACCGCGACCTGGGCCAGCCAGCGCGCCGCGGTGCTGAAGGGCTATCAGGCGACGCAGCAGGATCCCAACACGGCGCCATCTGGAATTTCCGGCGATCCGATCGCGGCCGCGCTGGCGGGGACGGCGCCTCCCACGAAGAGTACCGCGCGCGACTTCAGCAGCATCGCCGGCGACGTGCGCGCCTTCCTCGATCGGCAGAAGAGCGAGGCGGCGAAGACCGGCAAGGAGTTGGTCTACGATTCCCGCCGCAAGACCGGACAGCTCGCCGACCTTTCCTCGCTCGACAACCGCTCGCTCTCGGCGATCTCGCTGAACCAGGACAAGAAGTTCTCCACCGAGGAGATCTTCGCGGCCAAGCAGGAACTCAATACGCGGACGCGTCTCGCCGTGCTCGACGCGCTGAAGCAGAGCCAGACCGCCGGCGATCCGCGCCAGTTCAGCCTCGGCATCCTCAAGCAATATTCCTCGATGAGCGCGGAGGAGCGCCAAGCGACCAACTGGACGCAGGATTTCCAGGACGCTGCGATCAAGAGCTACAAGTCGACCTCGACGTTGCTCTCGATCCTCAAATCGTAACCCACTCGACACTCAAGCGAAGCGCGCAGCGGGTTGCGTGAAGAACGTGAAGAAAGCGCGTCAAGGACAGGCGCTGGAATTCATCACAACACGACGATCACAACACACGGAAGAGCCCCGCCCGGAGGGGAGGCCGGACGGGGCTTTCTGGTCCGGTCGATCCTCGCGCACATCCGCTTGCGCGGCGCCCGGACTGTCGTTCAGGCGATCGTGCTGACGTTGATCTAGTCGACCACCTGAACGATCCGTCGCGAACGCGGCTCGACCAGAACGGTCTCACCGTTCACGACGGTGTAACGATAGGGCGTCGCGCCGAACCGCTGCGGCACGTCGTAAGTGGTCACGCCGGCGTCCGGCAGCACGGTGCCGACCACGATGCGATCCGGAACCGTGTAGTTCGGCACGCGCTCGCGCACGATGTACTCGCGGAAGGCCGGACGCTGCTCGACAGTAATGCCCTCGTCATCATCGACTGCAACCGGCGGGCCACCGCGGACGACGCCAACGGTCTGGGCCTGTGCGGCAACAGCCGGCACCGTGATCGCAGCAGCGACCGCTGCAACGGCAAGTATTCTGTTTCGCATGGCTCGCTCCATTCTTTTATGGCGCGCGCCGGCCTTCGCCGATGCGCACGGCGAGCCAATGCATCGGCTGCGGTGATGTTCCGGAAAACCGCCGCCATATACGCGGCAATTTGGAGCAATTTTCGTGAGTTACCGGAACTCTCAGGCCGCGCGGGCGTCTTGATGTGGGAACCGCCGCAGCGGATAAACTGCCGCTCGATTCGCTCTTCCAAGAAACCCCCGGAGAAAACTTCAATGACCATCACCGCTGGGCATCTGCCTGCTATCGTGGCTCTGATCGCAGGCGTCCTGATCCTGATCATGCCGCGGCTCCTCAATTACATCGTCGCGATCTATCTGATCTTCGTCGGGTTCGTGGGGATGGGTCTGCTGCGCTGGCTGCACCTCTAGCGGGAAAGCGGGGTTTCGCGGCTTGCGCGGAACCCCTCAAAATGGTGTAAGGCGCGCATCTTCGACCCCTCTTTTCGGATTGTTGTCTGACATGGCCAAAGCCGTCGCGAAGTCCAAGAAAACTGCCGAGAAAACAGCAGCGAAATCAAAGCCCTCCGCCGCGGCCCGCAAGGCCGCACCAGTGCGCAAGGCGCTGAAGAAGAGCGCCCCGAAGGCGGCGCCGAAAGCCGCCCCCAAATCGGCTGCAAAGCCGGCCGGCAAGGCGCCGGCGAAGGCCGTTGCGAAGAAGGCGGCCCCGGCTGCGATCAAGGCCGGCAAGTGGGTCTATACGTTCGGCGACGGCAAGGCCGAGGGCCAGGCGACCTTGCGCAATCTGCTCGGCGGCAAGGGCGCCAACCTCGCGGAAATGGCCAATCTCGGTCTGCCGGTGCCTCCCGGCTTCACCATTCCGACCTCGGTCTGCACCTATTTCTACGAACACGACAAGACGTATCCGAAGGAACTGAAAGCACAGGTTGAGAAGGCGCTCGACTATGTCGGCAAGCTGACCGGCAAGACGTTCGGCGACGCCAAGAACCCGCTGCTGGTCTCGGTCCGCTCGGGCGCGCGCGCCTCGATGCCGGGCATGATGGATACCGTGCTCAACCTCGGCCTCAACGACCGCACCGTCGAGGCGCTCGCCGAACTCTCCGGCGACCGCCGCTTCGCCTATGACAGCTATCGCCGCTTCATCACGATGTATTCGGACGTCGTGCTCGGCTTCGAGCATCATCACTTCGAGGACATCCTCGACACCTTCAAGGACGGCCAGGGCTATTCGCTCGACACCGACCTCACCGGCGACGACTGGGTCGAGCTGGTCGGCAAGTACAAGGAGGCGGTCGCCAAGGAGACCGGTCACGACTTCCCGCAGGATCCGCACGATCAGCTGTGGGGCGCGATCGGCGCGGTGTTCTCATCCTGGATGAACGCCCGCGCGGTGACCTATCGCAAGCTGCACGACATTCCGGAATCCTGGGGCACCGCCGTCAATGTGCAGGCGATGGTGTTCGGCAACATGGGCGAGACCTCGGCGACCGGCGTCGCGTTCACCCGCAATCCCTCGACCGGCGAGAGCAAGCTTTACGGCGAGTTCCTCATCAACGCGCAGGGCGAGGACGTCGTCGCCGGCATCCGTACGCCGCAGGACATCACCGAGGAGGCGCGCCAGGAATCCGGCTCCGACAAGCTGTCGATGGAAGCCGCGATGCCGGTCGCGTTCAAGGAGCTGACGCGGATCTACACGCTGCTCGAGAAGCATTACCGCGACATGCAGGACATGGAGTTCACGGTCGAGCAGGGCAAGCTGTGGATGCTGCAGACCCGCGGCGGCAAGCGCACCGCGAAGGCGGCGCTGCGCATCGCGGTCGAGCTCGCCAATGAAGGCCTGATCTCGCGCAAGGACGCGGTGACGCGGATCGATCCGGCCTCGCTCGACCAGCTGCTGCACCCGACCATCGATCCGGCCGCCAAGCGCGACGTGATCGCGACCGGCCTGCCGGCGTCGCCAGGCGCCGCCTCCGGCGAGATCGTGTTCTCGTCGGACGAAGCGGCCAAGCTGCAGGCCGACGGACGCAAGGTCATCCTGGTCCGCATCGAGACCAGCCCGGAAGACATCCACGGCATGCACGCCGCGGAAGGCATCCTCACCACCCGCGGCGGCATGACCTCGCACGCGGCGGTGGTTGCGCGCGGCATGGGCAAGCCCTGCGTCTCCGGCTGCGGCACCATCCGCGTCGATTACGGCCGCGGCACCATGAGCGTGGGCTCGCGCACCTTCAAGACCGGCGACGTCATCACCATCGACGGCTCGGTCGGCCAGGTGCTGGCCGGCCGCATGCCGATGATCGAGCCGGAGCTGTCCGGCGAGTTCGGCACGCTGATGGGCTGGGCCGACGCGGTCCGCAAGCTCGGCGTCCGCGTCAACGGCGATACGCCCGATGACGCGCGCACCGCGGTGAAGTTCGGCGCCGAGGGCATCGGCCTCTGCCGCACCGAGCACATGTTCTTCGAGGAGACCCGCATCCGCACCGTGCGCGAGATGATCCTCTCCGAGGACGAGCAGTCGCGCCGCGCCGCGCTGTCGAAGCTGTTGCCGATGCAGCGCGCCGACTTCGTCGAGCTGTTCGAGATCATGCAGGGCATGCCTGTCACGATCCGCCTGCTTGACCCGCCGCTGCACGAGTTCCTGCCGCACACCCAGGCCGAGATCGAGGAAGTGGCGCGCGCCATGAACACCGATCCGCGCAAGCTCGCCGACCGTGCCCGCGAACTCTCCGAGTTCAACCCGATGCTCGGCTTCCGCGGCTGCCGTCTCGCGATCGCCTATCCGGAAATCGCCGAGATGCAGGCGCGCGCGATCTTCGAGGCCGCCGTCGAGGCCGGCAAGCGCACCGGCAAGCCGGTCGGTCTCGAGGTGATGGTGCCGCTGATCGCGACCAAGGCCGAGTTCGATCTGGTCAAGGCGCGGATCGATGCGACCGCCAACGCGGTGATGAAGGAAACCGGCGTCAAGCTGAGCTACCAGGTCGGCACCATGATCGAGCTGCCGCGCGCCTGCCTGATGGCGGGCGAGGTGGCCGAGACCGCGGAGTTCTTCTCCTTCGGCACCAACGACCTGACGCAGACCACCTACGGCATCAGCCGCGACGACGCCGCGAGCTTCCTCGGTACCTATGTCGCCAAGGGCATCCTCGAGATCGATCCGTTCATCTCGGTCGATCGCGACGGCGTCGGCGAACTCGTCAGGATCGGCGTCACCCGCGGCCGCAAGACGCGGCCGAGCCTCAAGGTCGGCATCTGCGGCGAGCACGGCGGCGATCCCGCGTCGGTCGCGTTCTGCCACGAGGTCGGGCTCGACTACGTCTCGTGCTCGCCCTATCGCGTGCCGATCGCGCGTCTCGCCGCAGCGCAGGCCGCGCTCGGCAAGGAGATTGCCAGCCAGGCGTGAGCGACTGCGTAGTTCAGAGAAGTGCAATGGCCGGGACCAAGTCCCGGCCATTTTTGCTTGTTGCGTGCGCTGTCGTCAGCACGCAGCGACGGTGCCGCGTAACACCTTGTTCACCATCTTCGTTGACCGGTTGTTTACGACCTTCGTGCGCCGCGCATTTACCAAGGCGCGCAATGCAACATGCGAAACATCTACGATCGCTTGAGTGTAGCGCGCGAGCAACGCCGATTAACTCCGCGGCAACCTAAACGGTTTAGCAACGAGAAAGGTCGAATTGCGCGGATGTACCGCGTTCGATTGCACTCAGTAAGCGTTGCGTGAGCGTACGATGTTTGTGTCGCGTAACCAGCCGAAGGGCGCACGTCTTGCGCTCTTCGGTCTCGGTCTTGGCATCTTCGCACTTATGCCGACCGAGATCGGATATCAGGATATTGCCTCGCTCCTGGCCCGGCAGCCCGGCGTCGCCGAGCGCTGGCAGAAGCGCGTCTTCGCCTCCGCCGTCGGCTCCATCCAGGTCGCGACCTACAGTTTCGGCCGTCCGATCGGCACGTCCGCGCCGCAAGCCCCGCAAATCCTGCTCGCAAGACTGGACAGTTCGAACCTCGACATCACCGGAACGGTGACGCGCAATCCGATCGCAGCCCCGCCGCCGCGCTACCAGGCATCTGATTTTCCCAAGGTCGATCGCACCCTGAAGGGCGATCGCCTCGTCGTCCGGCGGCCTGATCAGGTCGAACCTGCGGAGCCTGCAAATACGGCGCCGGCGAACGAAGATCCCGCGACATCGAATTCGTCGGTCAAAGGCATGAAGACCGCGACCGCGCCGGCCGATAGCGCGCCGCTCGATCCTGAATTGCAGGAGGCGCTGCGCGCGCCGCCCTTGCTGCAATATGCCAAGCCGTCGCCGCAGCAAAACGACGTGTCGCTCTCGCTCGAGGCCAACCCGCTCGACGATCTGAAGCCCGCGCCCGCGAAGCCCGCGGCTGCGCCTGCCGATGCGGCGCGGGAGCGCGACCCGTTCGCATTCCAGACCGCCAACCTGTTCTTCGGCGCGTCGCTCGGCACGCCGGAGAACCTCGAACGCTGGCAGCCCGGCGAGGCGCCGGTTGTCGTGACGCCGGCAGCAACGCCCGATCCCGACATGAAGGTGATGGCATCACTGCCGGTCGATGCCGATGGTCCGGTCAAGGCCGGCGAGATGGGCGAGAGCATCGCGCCGAAGGGCGAGGTCAATGCCGACGACCAGCACACCAAGACGCCGGCCGAGCGGCTCGGCCTGTTCGACGAGAAGTCACGCGCCAAGTCGGAGAAGTGCCTCGCCGAGGCGGTCTATTTCGAAGCCCGCGGCGAAGCGGTGCGTGGCCAGATCGCGGTCGCCCAGGTGGTGCTGAACCGCGCCTTCTCCGGCAAATATCCGGAGACGGTGTGCGGCGTGGTCTACCAGAACAAGAACCGCCACTACGCCTGTCAGTTCACCTTCGCCTGCGACAATATCGCTGACGTCGTCCGCGAGCCCGACATGTGGGATCGCGCCAGGAAGATCGCGAAGGCGATGCTCGACGGCGAATTGTGGCTGCCGGAAGTCGACCGCTCGACCCACTACCACGCCTATTGGGTGCGGCCGTCCTGGGTCAGCGAGATGAAGAAGATGTACAAGTTCGGCGTCCACACCTTCTATCGCCCGCGCGCCTGGGGCGACGGCAGCGACGCGCCGAGCTGGGGCAACCCGGCCGAGACCGCCAAGATCTCGGCGCAACTTGCCGAGGCCGCCCAGAGCTCGGCCGAGCAGGCCAGCGCCAGGCGATAGGGCTGCCAACCTAACCTCCCCTTGAAATGGGGAGGTCGCTTTGCTCGTCAGAGCAAAGCGGTGGGGATCTGGTCCCTCCACGAGCAGCGATGCTTGACCCCCATCCCAACCTTCCCCCTTTCAGGGGGAGGAGACGGCAACGTTCCCCGCCATTCGGGCCTGAGCCGTCGCGATTTCGGGGCAGACGCGTCGCAACCTAACGACGTCGTTCCGGGATGGCCGGCAGGGCCTGCCCCGGAATGACGGTCATCATCCTCTCCGATTCTGCAGAGCAGCCCTGCAGGCGAATATTTTTCTCCGGCCCCTCTTGGGGTTTTCATGCACCTGCATTAATTCCCCGTAATGTTCGGCGGGGCTGCTCCCCGCGCAGCAGTTGCTGGGGAAGACAAGATGGCCGTTACCACCGGGGATCTTCGACCGACGTCGGGCACGTGGCGCACGCCGCTTGTCATCATCGTCTGCGGCTGCGCGATTGCGCTGCTGAGCTTCGGCCCGCGCTCCAGCCTCGGCTTCTTCGTCCAGCCGATGAGTCATGAATTCACCTGGGGCCGCGACGTGTTCGGCCTCGCGCTGGCGCTGCAGAACCTGCTGTGGGGGCTCGGCCAGCCGATCGCCGGTGCGATTGCCGACCGCTTCGGCCTGCTGCGTGTGATGGTCGTCGGCGCACTGCTTTACGCCGCGGGCCTGCTCCTGATGCGTTACTCGGCGACGCCGCTCTCGCTCAACCTTGGCGCCGGCGTCTTGATCGGCTTCGGCCTGTCGGGCTCCTCGTTCAACCTGGTGCTGTCAGCGTTCAGCAAGCTGCTGCCGCCCGCGCAGCGCGGCATTGCGCTCGGCGCCGGCACCGCCGCGGGCTCGTTCGGCCAATTCCTGTTCGCGCCGTTCGGCGTCGCGATGATCGACAATTTCGGCTGGCAGACCGCGCTCCTCGTATTCGGCGCGCTGATGCTGCTGATCCTGCCGTTGTCGCTGGCGCTCTCGACGCCGCCGGCGGAGACGAATGACGCTGCGCCCGCCGATCAGCAGTCGTTCAAGACCGCGCTGGCGGAGGCGTTCGGCCATCGCTCCTACGTGCTGCTGGTGCTCGGCTTCTTCACCTGCGGCTTCCAGCTCGCCTTCATCACCGTGCATTTGCCGGCCTATCTCGCCGATCGCGGCATTCCGGCATCGACCGGCGGCTGGGTGATCGCGGCGATCGGCCTGTTCAACATCGTGGGCTCGCTCAGCGTCGGCTGGCTGCAGAACGTCTTCCCGAAGCGCTACATCCTGTCGGTGATCTACTTCACCCGCGCGCTGTCGATCATCGCCTTCATTTCGTTCCCGATCACGACCTTCTCGGCGATCGCGTTCGGCGCGATCTCTGGCTTGACCTGGCTCTCCACAGTGCCGCCGACTTCGGCGCTGGTGGCGCTGATGTTCGGCACGCGCTGGTTTGCGACGCTGTACGGCTTCGCCTTCGTCAGCCATCAGGTTGGCGGCTTCCTCGGAGTCTGGCTCGGCGGCATCGTGTTCGAGCAGTATGGCTCCTACACCCCGATCTGGTGGCTGTCGGTGCTGTTTGGCGTGCTGTCGGCGCTGATCAATCTGCCGATCGTCGAAAAGCCCGTCGTCCGCCCGGTTGCGCAGCCTGCCTGATGCTCTTTGTAGTGAGCATGATCTCCGCGCAAACGCGTTCCGCGTTTGTCGCGAGGGAAAACCGGTTTCCACTTTCCCGGATCATGTTCTAAACCATTCCCCGAAACCAAGATTACGGGGAGTGCACATCGTGGCAACGTTCAAGGCAATCAGGATCGACAAGGCGGACAAGGGTACCACCGCCGCACTCACCCAATTCGATGAAGCCGAGCTGATGGACGGCGACGTCACCGTCCGCGTCGAATGGTCGACGCTGAACTACAAGGACGGTCTCGCACTGACCGGCAAGGCGCCGGTGGTGCGCCGGTTCCCGATGATCGCCGGCATCGATTTCGCCGGCACGGTCGAGCAATCCAGCCATCCGGACTGGAAGGCGGGCGACAAGGTCGTCTGCAACGGCTGGGGCATGGGCGAGACCCATCTCGGCGCCTATGCGGAAAAGGCCCGGGTCAAGGGCGACTGGCTGGTGCGGCTGCCCGACGGCATCTCGGCCCGCGATGCGATGGCGGTCGGTACCGCCGGCTATACCGCGATGCTCTCGGTGCTGGCGCTGGAGAAGCACGGCCTGACCCCGAAGAGCGGCCCGGTGGTGGTCACGGGTGCCGCCGGCGGCGTCGGCTCGGTGGCGATCGCCGTGCTGTCGAAGCTCGGCTACCACGTCATCGCGTCGACCGGGCGGATGTCGGAGACCGACTATCTCAAGGGTCTCGGCGCCGCCGAGGTGATCGACCGCGCCGAACTGTCAGGTGCGCCAAAGGCGCTGGCGAAGGAGCGCTGGGCCGGCGGCGTCGACAGCGTCGGGTCGACCACGCTCGCCAACCTGCTGTCGATGACCAAGTACGGCGGAGCCATCGCAGCCTGCGGTCTGGCGGCCGGTATGGACCTGCCGTCGTCGGTCGCGCCCTTCATTTTGCGGGGTGTGTGCCTTCTCGGTATCGATTCAGTGATGTGTCCGATCGAACTGCGCAGGACCGCCTGGCGCCGTCTTGCCAGCGACCTGGATAAGGCGAAACTGGCTGATATCACTCACGAAATTGCCTTGGACGAAGTCATGGACTTTGGCGCGAAAATCCTTGGTGGCCAGGTCCGCGGCCGCATCGTGGTAAAAATAGTCTGAGGACGTTCAGACTTTACCAACCAAGCTGCTCCAATGTTGCCACTGTTGGTATGGTAAGCAGCGGGTAAAGAGACTTGCGGCATGATCCCGGGGGGCCGGGTTTCCTCGCGCAGACGCCGAGAAGCGTTGGTGCGGGGATCATGCGCAACAAGGAGCGGGTGCCCGCGCTCGTCAGTGGAGTAGCTCATGCTTGCGCGTTTGGTGTTGGGGGCCGTCACGGCCGGAGCGATGGTCGTGCCGGCATTCGCGGGCCAGATGAACGCCGATGAGGCCCGCAGGTTCGTCGCCGGCAAGGTGTTCGCGTTCACCTGTTTCGATGGCACCCGTGGCGCCGGCCGCATCCTCGACGATCTGGGTGCGACAGGCTCGATCCAGTTCTCCGGCTCGGGGCCGATCCGTCACGTGCGCCTGCCCGGCAACACGCTGCAGATCCGCGGTCAGAGCGTTTGCGCGTCCCTGAAGGGCATTCCGTTCGAACCGTGCTTCAATCTCGACAAGCAGGATGACCGCACGTTCCGCGGTTCGGTCTCCGGCATGGGCTTTGCCTATTGCGATTTCCATCACCAGGGCGGCCAGCAGATGCTGATGGCGCGCGCGGCGGCGCGTCCGCGCTCGCTGCATCCGCGCACCCGATCCGCGGATGCCTCGCAGACCGAAGTGTCGCGCGTTGAGACGCCGCAGGTCGGAAGCGCGAAGCTCGAGCCGGTCAAGGCCGAGCCCGCCAAGGTCGAGAGCGCGCCGGAATTGCGTCGCTCCACTGACTAACCTTTCATCTGCGCGCTAACGGGAATAGCGCTGCCAAGCCGTAGTCATACGGATGGCGGTCGCCACGCCTTGCTCGCTACTCAATACCTGGCGTTCGCCGCGAGGCGGGACATTGGGGACTCTGATTTTGAGTAGTCATATGGCGCAATATTTTTTTCGAATCAGTGACGGCGATTACGCTGGTGCATCCGACCACGCGACGGAGTTTGAAAGCCGCGACGTGGCCTGGGCCGAGATGACCAAGGTCTGCGGAAATTTCCTCGGCAGCATTTCGCGTAATCTGAAGCAGAACAGCGAATGGCACATGGAGCTGCTCGACGAGGGCAGAAAACCCGTGTTCAGGATTCGACTGGTCGCCGAGTCCGTCGACTAAAGACTGTCTTTCGAGACGGCAGGTTCTAACCCTCGGCCTGCGCGAGCGGCGGAGCGGCCCGCCTGCGAAACAGAATCCGCTGATACAGCCAGCCGATCGCGACCAGCACGACGCCAAGGCACATGAACGACAGCGCCCGGTAGACACCAGTGAGCGTCGACATGTCGATCAGGAACGCCTTCAGGATCGTCAGCCCGATCACCGCAGCAGACGCGAGCCGCGCCCGCTGCGAGTTGACCATGATGCCGACGCCGAGCAGCGCGACGCCGAACATCAGCCAGGCGATCGAATAGGTGTATTGCTCCGCGCCCGTGGTCTCGCCGCGTGTCAGCACCGGTCCATGGTAGAGCCTGCGGACTTCGAACGTGACATAGGCGAGCGCAAGGACCAGCGCGCCGGCGGCGATCGTGTTGGCGTAGCCGGCAGGACGATGGCCCGCCACCGCATAGGACAGCAGCAGCGCCAGCACCGCCGGCAGCGCATAGCCGAGCAGCAGCAGGTTGATGAAGCTGCCGCCGACGTCCTGCCACCACAGCATCGGGTTCTCCAGCGCCAGCAGCCCGAACAGGCTGGCAAGCCCGGCGAACGCGGTCAGCAGGATCGCGCCGACATTATGCACGATGCTGCCGCTGCGCAGGCGCAGCCGCTCCAGTCCGATCGCCATCGCAAGTGTCACGCCGACCTGCAGTGCGACCTCGGTCAGCCCGGCGCTGGCGTAGTAGACATCGCCGCTATTGACCGCGTGGCGGATCTCCATGAAGGCGAGCAGCACCGTGAACAGGATCGCGGCGGACTCGACGATGCGCAGCGGGACGTCGTCGCCGTTGCGGCGCAGGAAATGGCTTGCCGCCCAGAATGACAGCGCCGGAACGCCATAACCCCACAGCAGCCAGTTGAAGATCGGCGTGCTGCCGACGGCGTCGCCCGCGATCCGCGGCTCATAGCCGACGCGCAGCACGACGATGCCGGCCAGGATCGCGGCAAGCCAGCGCAGGAACGGGATCGGCCGCCGCACCGACAGCCACGCCGTACCCATCGAGACCAGCGCGAGCGCGATGGTGAGCCAGCCCTTGTCGAGCGCGAAGGTCAGCGCCAGCGCCAGCGAGGCGAGCGCGCCGGTGGCGGACAACGCAATCGAGGGCGACAGCTCCGGCCGCTCGCCGCGCCGGGTCAGCGCCTCGGTCGCGGCTGCGTAGGCCGCCGCCAGCAGCACGGCTGATATCGCGAACGGGATCGAACGGTCGAGATGCGCGATGCGTGCATAGAGCGCGACCAGCAGCGCGACCGGCGTGAACACCGCCGCTGCAGCCCAGGTCACCGTCACCTTCGTGGTGACAAAACGGAATTGCGCGAGGAAGCCGGCGATGCCGAAGGCGGCTGCGAAAAGCGCCGCGGTGACGAGATGCAGCGAGACCGAGCCATCGGTCGCGGACGGGCCGATGCCGGGGATCGCACCGCCCGGCAGCACCAGCATGTCGACGTTGCGGCGGACGGCCCATTCGCCGAACACGATGAAGACGAACACCGATGCAGCGCCGATCGCTCCGGCGGCGGCAGGCGCGCGCCAGGCGACAAAGAGGCTTGCGGCTGTCAGCAGCGCAAAGCCGATCATCGCCGTGTCGGCGTGCGCGCTGTTGAGCACGATCAGCATCGCGCCAAGCAGATAGGCGGCGAGCGAGCCCGAGGAGATCGGCTCGATCTCCTCGCCATCGCCGTCGGGACCGAACATGAAGCCGCAGACCACGAGCAGCGCCGCCAGCACGAAGCCTGCGATCACATGGAAGACGTGCGGCGCGATCATCTCGGGCCCGCATGCCAGGCACGGAAAGGTCCACAGCAGCGCGAAGGCGATCGTCGTGACCGCGAGCCAGCGCCACAGCCGGATGCGGGCAAGTGCGAAGGCTGCCGCCGTGACGATGGCGAGGTAGATGTAGAGCGACCAGAAGTCGGGCTTGTCTGACGACACCAGGAGCGGCGTGACGAAGGCGCCGACGATGCCGAGCCCGGCCAGCGCGGGTCCGTGCAGCAGCGCGGCCGCCAGCGCGCCGAGCGCGACCATGCCGAGCAGGATGAAAGCGGTTGCCGGCGCGAGGAAGTCGTACAGCGCATAGGCGGCGTAGACGGTGGCAAACGCCACCGCGGTGCCGGCGGCGGTGAGGATCGCCGGGATGTTGGCGATCGGCAGCGCGGCGATGTTGGAGATGCTTTCCTGGCGCCTGGTCCATTCACCGGCGCCGAGCAGCGCCAGCGCAAACAATCCGCCGAGCATCGTGCGAACGCCGGGGCCGAGCAATCCGGCCTCGATCGAATAGCGCACCATAAAGAAGCCGCCGAGCGCGAGCGTCAGGCCGCCGATCCAAACCACCCAGCGCGTGCCGAGCGTCTCCTCGAAGCCGGGAGCCGGCTGCGGCGGAGCTGGCGGCTCCGGCAGGGGCGGCGGTGCGGCGCCGGGCGCGTCCGCGGCTGGCTCGCTCTGCGCGGCTGGCTCGCCGGGAGCCGCCTCCGGGAGCGGTGGCGGCGCGGCGGAAGGCACCGTCGGCAGCGGTTGCTCGAACTCCTGCAGCGGGGCCAGCGGCGGCGGCACGGCCGTCCGCACGGCGGCGCCGCCCGCTGCCTCGATCGCATCCAGCCGTCGCTGCAGCAGGTCGATCCGGCCCAGCGCCTTGCGCGCGAAAATGATAGCGACGATGGCAAGGACCAGCGTCAGGAAGTCGAACGGCGAATCGAACATTGGGCCTCCGGCAGGACGCGCCGGACTTGGCCAGCCGGCGGCCCGTCGCAACCTAGTAGTGCAGTGAGGAGGACCGGAAGTTCAAGCGATCGGGCGTGACCGGCCGCGCTTAGTCCAGATCGATGTGGAAAGGCCGGCCTTCGACGCTCATGCTGCCGGGACCCATCGCGTCGAGTGCGCGCAGCATCCGGCCCTCGCGTCCCAGCGCCTTGTCGGCGAGGCTGACGATCAGCCGGTTGGGGGCCGCGATCGGCGAGGCCTCGCGGATCATCCGGGCGATGGACATTTCGTCGCGGTGCGGGTTGAGCGCGCAGACCGTGGCAAATGCGCTCGCGGTCGAGCGGCTGATGCCGGCGTAGCAATGCACCACCATCGGTGCTTGGCGATCCCAGCCGCGCACGAAGCTCAGCACCTTCTCGATATGCGTCTCGTTGGGCGCAACGAACCCGTCCATCCGTTCGATGATGTCGTCCATCGACACTTTCAGGTGGTTGGCCGGCAGCACGGAGGGCGGCCGCTGAACCTGGTCGACATTGGCCATCACGGTCAGCACATGGCTGGCGCCGGTGGCGCGAACCGTGTCGGAGAGTGCGGCAAGCGAGCAGACGTGAAGCATGATGGTCCTTCTATCGGGTGTACCGGATTATAACGGCTGCTCCCGAGTGGGCAAAGGCGGGGGTGCCATGCCGATTCTTCGTTTTGCGGCGCAACCGGCGGCACGTGTGCCGCTCCTATGACGAGTGCAATGCCTTGAAGCGCTCGAGGAACTGCTTTTCGGCCCGCGCTGCGGTCCACGGCGTCAGATAGTCGCGTTCGGTCGCTTCCGGCAGTTCCGGATCGCGGCCGAACAGCCGCTTGGCCTCGGCTTGCGAAAATCCCGCCAGATGCGTCGCCTCCAGATACGCGGCGCCGCGATCGGCGGCCTTGATCTGCTGGGTGATCTCGTCCGCCAGCACGGCGGGCAGGCCGAAGCGGACATGGATCGCCGACAACAGCCGCTTCTCCACCACTTTGTATTCGCCGGCCAGCACCGCCTTGAACGGCGAGATCATGTCGCCAATGACATATTCGGGTGCGTCATGCAGCAGGGCGGCGAGACGATGGCTGATATCGACGCGCGGCATCTGCTGGCGCATCACCGCCTCGACCAGCAACGTATGCTGCGCCACCGAGAAGATGTGCGCGCCGCTGGTCTGGCCATTCCAGCGCGCGACCCGCGCCAACCCGTGCGCGATGTCGACGATCTCGATATCGAGCGGTGACGGATCGAGCAGGTCCAGCCGGCGCCCCGACAACATCCGCTGCCAGGCGCGGGTTGCCTCCGTCGATTTGCGCGCCGTCATTTCTTCTTGAGTCGCGGCGTGCGGAGCTTGCCGCTGCAGGCTTCGTGGCAGAAGCAGGTGACGAGGTGGTCGTTGACCATGCCGGTCGCCTGCATGAAGGCGTAGACGATGGTGGGGCCGACGAACTTGAAGCCGCGCGCGCCGAGCTCCTTGGAGACCTTGATCGAGACCGGCGTCGACGCCGGCACGCTCGCGGTGGTCTTGAACTGGTTGACCTTCGGCTTGCCGTCGACGAAATCCCACAGGAATTTCGAGAAGCCGGGGCCTTTCTCCATGATCTCGAGATAGGACTTGGCGCTCGCCACCGTGCCTTCGATCTTGGCGCGGTTGCGGACGATGCCGGCGTCGTTCATCAGCGCATGCACCTTCTTGTCGGTGTAGCGCGCGATCTTCTCGGGCTGGAAATCGTCGAAGGCTTTGCGGAAGTTCTCGCGCTTGCGCAGGATCGTGATCCAGGACAGGCCGGCCTGGAAGCCGTCGAGGATCAGCTTTTCATAGAGCGCGCGGTCGTCATATTCCGGCACGCCCCATTCATTGTCGTGATAGGCGACGTAGAACGCATCCTCGCCCGGCCAGGGGCAGCGCGTCTTGCCGTCGGGATGCAGTTGCGCGGTACGGCTCATGCGACGGTGTGCTTGGATGTGATGCGGACGGCGTCAGGTTCGGCGAGGTGAAGCGACAGCCCGCCCGCGGTCAGCGCTAGCCCGGCGTCGAGCGCGTCGGCGACGCGGTCGATGCGGACCAGCGCGAGACCTTTCTCGCCAGCGGTCGAACCGATGGTGCCCACCTGCTTGTCGCCGGCCAGGATCGTTGCGCCAGCCTCTGGCGCGGGACCATCGAGAATGATCTTCACCGTGCGGGTGCGCGCCGTGCCGCGGTGCTGCATGCGCGACACCACCTCCTGGCCGACATAGCAGCCCTTGTCGAAATCGACGCCGTTGAGGCGGTCCATGTTGGTCTCGTGCGGGAAGGCGTCGCCATACATGAAGTCGAGCCCGCCGCGCGGCACGCCGGTGGCGATCCGATGCGCCTCGTAGGCGCTGGAGTCGACGAGATCGGCTCCGATCAGCTCAGCGAGCTTCTGCTTCAAATCTTCCGGGATCAGGATGCGCCAGCCAAGCGCCGCGTTGCGCGGATCGGCGAACGCGAGATCCGGTGTCGCCGCCGGCTCGCCATCCCAG
This sequence comes from Bradyrhizobium sp. UFLA06-06, assembly GCF_054820065.1. Classification (NCBI taxonomy): domain Bacteria; kingdom Pseudomonadati; phylum Pseudomonadota; class Alphaproteobacteria; order Hyphomicrobiales; family Nitrobacteraceae; genus Bradyrhizobium; species Bradyrhizobium sp. UFLA06-06. Next base: position 140,623 of record NZ_JADFUD010000009.1, on the reverse strand, counting down.
GCGGCCAGCACGCCGAGGCTGTCCGTGAGGTTCTCGACCACGACCTTGGCGCGCAGCTTGTAGAAGCCGAGCTTGTCGGCAAGGCCCTTGGCGAGCGCGCGCGGCGCGTCGATCAAAAAGCCGCCGCCATGGCCGGCAGGTATCTCGGTGATCAGGAAATCGACGATGATCTTGCCCTGCGGCGTCAGCAGCGCGCCAAACCGGGCCTGTCCCGCGCGCAACTCGGCGATGTCGGCGGTGATGAGGCCGTTGAGGAAGTTGCGGGCGTCCTCGCCAGAGACCTTGACCACGCCCCGATCTGGAAGAAACGCTGCTTTCATTCGCAAAATTGGCTCTTTTCCAAGTTCCTTGGGAAACGCGCAGGCCGCGATATCCCCTGCCAAGCTAAGGCGCTAGAGTGCGCCGAACAAGGCCCGCGCGACAGCCGAAAGCGGGCGTCGAGGACCGATGAATCAGCATTTTGACACCATTCTAAAATCCGGCACCGTGGTCAATCAGGACGGCGAGGGCGTGCGCGATATCGGTATCGCGGGTGGCTGTATCGCCGCGATCGGCTCGCTCAGTCAGGCCTCAGCCGGCGAGGTGATCGACTGCAAGGGCTTGCACATCCTGCCCGGCGTGATGGACACCCAGGTGCATTTCCGCGAGCCCGGGCTGACCCAGAAGGAAGACCTCGAGACCGGCTCGCGCAGCGCCGTGATGGGCGGGGTCACCGCCGTGTTCGAGATGCCGAATACCAATCCGCTGACGGTCACGGAAGAGGCGTTCACCGACAAGATCAAGCGCGGCCGCCATCGCATGCATTGCGATTTCGCGTTCTTCATCGGCGGCACCCGCGAGAACGTGCAGGATCTGCCGGAGCTCGAGCGCGCGCCGGGCTGTGCCGGCGTCAAGGTGTTCATCGGCTCCTCCACCGGCGCGCTCTTGGTCGAGGACGACGAGAGCCTGCGACGGATCTTCCAGGTGATCCGGCGCCGCGCCGCGTTCCACGCCGAGGACGAATACCGCCTCAACGAGCGCAAGCCGCTGCGGATCGAGGGCGATGCTCGCTCGCATCCGGTGTGGCGCGACGAGACCGCCGCGCTGATGGCGACCGAGCGCCTGGTCAATCTGGCGCGCGAGACCGGCAAGCGCATCCACGTGCTGCACATCTCGACCAAGGAAGAGATTCTGTACCTGCGCGACCACAAGGATGTCGCGTCCTGCGAGGCGACGCCGCACCATCTCACCATGGCCGCGCCCGAGTGCTACGAGCGGCTCGGCACGCTGGCCCAGATGAATCCACCGGTGCGCTCGGCCGATCACCGCGCCGGCATCTGGTACGGCATCGAGCAGGGCATTATCGACGTGCTCGGCTCGGACCACGCGCCGCATACGCTGGAGGAGAAGGCCAAGACCTATCCGGCCTCGCCGTCGGGCATGACCGGCGTGCAGACGCTGGTGCCGCTGATGCTCGATCACGTCAATGCCGGGCGGCTGTCGCTACAGCGGTTCGTCGATCTCACCAGCGCGGGGCCCGCGCGCCTGTTCAACATCGCCTGCAAGGGCCGCATCGCGGCGGGTTACGATGCCGACTTCACCATCGTCGACCTGAAGCGCAGCGAGACCATCACCAACAAGTGGATCGCCTCGCGCGCCGCCTGGACGCCCTATGACGGCGTGCGGGTGCAGGGCTGGCCGGTCGGCACCTTCGTGCGCGGCCGGCGGGTGATGTGGCAGGGTGAAGTCACGACGCCGTCCACCGGCGAGCCGGTTCGGTTCCTCGAGACTCTGAGGCAGTAGGTTCGCGTTTGACGCGTTATCTTGGCGCGAACCGGCGGCCCACTTCGCTCGAAAACGCTATCGTTTTACTGTCTGGCCAATGCCAGCGAGAACTCGCCGTTGCGCACGCGCGCGGCGAGGCCCTCGGCGAATTTCGCCACCGCGTCCTCGCCATAGGTGCCGACCAGCTCGGCCAGCGCCGCGAACAGGCTCGCCTGCGCGAGGCAGTCGCCATCGACGCCGTCGTGACGCGCTTCAGCCCAGGCCTCGTTCAGGTAGCCCAGCGCTGCCTGTTTCTGCTCGTGGTCGGGCCGCGGGTCTTGATGATGGGGGAAGGACGCTGGATGGCGCATGAAACTCTGCAAAATGGATGCGCGCGGTCCGAGGAGCGAACCACTGCGACGTGCGAGATGTATCACGCATGCGGGTACCGCCTAGCCCACATCTTTCGAAAAGGTTAACGGCGGCCCCGGCATTTAAAGGGGAATTCCGGATATCCGGGCCTCGATCAGCCGAATGAGCTGTGGATATGGTCCAGCACCGCGCGCGGCGTGGCGCACAGATGGCTGGCGCCGGCCTCGGTCAGCTCCTCCGGCGTGCCGTAGCCATAGGTGACGCCGACCGCCCGGATGCCGTTTCGATTCGCCCCGATCACGTCGTGGCTGCGATCGCCGATCATCAGGGATTTGGCCGGATCGGCCCCGGTCTGCGCCAGCGCATAGCCGAGCAGGTCGACCTTGTTGACCCGGGTTCCGTCGAACTCCGAGCCGAACACGTGGTCGAAATAGCCGCCGAGGCCGAAATGCGCGACGATCCGCGTCGCGAACACATGCGGCTTCGATGTCGCCACGAACATCCGGCCCGGCCGCCGGCGCAGCTCGGCCAGCACATCCGCGATATCGGGGTAGACCGCGTTCTCGAACAGTCCGACATCGCCGAATCTTTCGCGGTAGAGCTCGACCGCGCGGTCGGCGAGTTCCTCGCCGCCGAGCAGCATCGCAAAGCTCGCCCTGAGCGGCGGCCCGATGCACCAGGTCAGTTCATCCTGCGAGGGAACCGGCCGGCCGAGCTTTTCCAGCGCGTACTGGATCGAGCCGGTGATACCGGGCTTCGGGTCGGTCAGGGTGCCGTCGAGGTCGAAGAAGATCGCCCGTTCAGTTGGCATAGCGGGCCGTCAGGTCGCGGGAGATTTTCGAGCCCTCCTCAATGTAGCGGCGGATCGCAACCGTGGCCGCGGGCGTGCAGGTCCGGTAGGTCTGCTGGAAGCCGTTATAGCCGCGGTTGAAGCCCGCGATCATGCGGGCGCGGCGGTCGCCGGAGGGCGTCTCGGCATCGATCAGCGCCTGCATCTCGTTGCGCCATTTGGCGCCCTCGTTGGAGCCGCAGATGCCGCGCAGATAGTGCAGGGCGCCGAGGATCTCGGCCAGCCGCTGCAGATCGCCGTCGAACGGCGCAGCCGCGTCCTGCGCCCGGGCGGGCGTCGCAAGGCATGCCGACATCAGGATCACAACGGCTAGAAAGGTTCTGATCATCAGGGGTTCCGGAATGGCGGTGGTATGCCCCCTCAATGCGCCCGAGGCAAGGCTGCAGGGCCCGCCAAAGCCGCCAAAACGGGCCTCAAACCAGCCGCCGGGCGGCCGCAATGACCTCATGCAGCCCGCCAGTGACCTTGAGGTCGCCGATCTCCTCCGGCGCCAGCCATTTGAAATCGTCGTGCTCGTCGTTCAGCACGGGCTCGCGGGATGCCCAGCGCGCGGCGAAGGTCATGATCAGGTAATGCCCGCCTCCGGGGCCGGTCGGCAGCACCTCGCGCCAGCCGGCGAGGCCGAGGATCTCGACCTTGAGGCCGGTCTCCTCGTCGATCTCCCGGTGCAGGGCGGTGTGCAGCGTTTCGCCGAACTCGACCCGGCCGCCCGGCAGCGAATAGAAGCCCTTGCCCGGCGAGCGGGCGCGGCGCACCAGCAGCACCTTGCCGTCGCGGAAAATCACGCCGGACACGGCGAGCTGCGGGCGGATCGGAGGTTCGGGAGAGGTCAAGGTGATTGGCAGCCAGTTGTGAAGGCCATCATGCCCGATATCTCAGGCGCCCGCCATGATGCTGTCGACATCGGCCTCTGCGGCGCCGTTGATGACGCCGGCGGTCTGCATCACTAGCGGCTTGACCCAGACGATCGCCTGCTCGGCGAGCGCGACCCGGCTCTTGTCCTGCTGCAATTGCCGCATCGCCGCCCCAACCTCGGTCAGGATCTTCGTCATGCTGTCGGTGAGCTGGTCGAATTCGACCCGGATTGCGGCATCCGCGGTCTCATAGGCCTCGATCGCGAGATCGCGCGCCCGGAAATTGGACGCGGTGAAATGCTCGGCATAGGACAGGGGCTGCCATTCGAGGAAATCGCTGGCGCATTCCGGCAGGTCCGGGACCATCTCCAGCAGCATGATGGCTTCGTTGAAGTGATTGAGGTAGTCGGTGGCAAGCCCGGTGCGGGGATTGATGTTGGCGGCGCGCAACAGCGCCGCCCGCGCCTCGTCGGGGTACGTCGGTCGCGGGGAAGAGCCCGCTATGGCGGCCGTTGAGGTCATTGATCGCAGTCTTTAACGGTCCAAGTTAAGGCAGAATAAACGGATACCACTCTGGACGGCAAATGTGCGGACGCTTTGTCATTACCTCGCCGCCGGCGGCCTTGCGCGAAATGTTCGGCTATATCGAGCAGCCGAATTTTCCGCCACGGTATAATGTTGCGCCGACCCAGCCGATCCCGGTGGTGCTGCTGCAGAATGGCGGCCGGCATTTTCAGTTGATGCGCTGGGGCCTGATCCCGTCCTGGGTCAAGGACCCCAGGACCTTCTCGCTCCTGATCAACGCGCGCTCCGAGACGGTGCGCGAGAAGCCCGCCTTCAAGAACGCGATCAAGCGGCGCCGCGCGCTGATCCCGGCCGACGGCTACTACGAATGGCAGGATGCCGGCGGCCGCAAGCGGCCGTTCTTCATCCATCGCCGCGACGGCCACCCGCTCGCCTTCGCCGCGCTTGCCGAGACCTGGATGGGGCCGAACGGCGAGGAGCAGGATACGGTCGCGATCGTCACCGCGCCGGCCAGTCCCGACCTCGCGCAGCTGCATCACCGCGTGCCGGTCACGATCAGGCCCGAGCAATTCACGCGCTGGCTCGACTGCCTGCCGAACGATGTCGACGACGTGATGCCGATGCTGAAGGGCCCCGAGGTCGGCGAGTTCGCCTGGCACCAGGTGACGATGCGCGTCAACGCCGTCGCCAACGACGATGCGCAATTGCTGCTGCCGATGACCGCGGAGGAAATCGCCGCGGAGGACGCGCCGCAGCCGAAGAAGGCCGCGCCAAGAAAGACGACTATGCGCGAGGACGACGGGCAGGGATCGTTGTTTTAGCCGCTGGCTGAAGCCGCGCGGTGAGTGGACGCATGCATAGCATCTCCACATCGTCGTCCTGGCGAAAGCCAGGACCCATAACCACCGAATTTGATTGTGAACGGGATCGCGGCCCTAGCGTCGTGCAACAACCGGCATCTGGGGTAATGGGTCCTGGCTTTCGCCAGGACGACGGCGAGGATAGTTCTCGATTAAGACGCCAGCAACGCGGCGTCATCACCCGCGAAAGCGGGTGATGAAGTATTCCAGAGACGCGAGTGCCAGAGCCGAGGGCCGCGGCGTGCTCGATCGCCCGATCTCTTCGGGTTGTTGTGTCGCACGGATGACAATCCGATTACTCTTGCGGCCGGAGGTCATGCCCATGGTTCAGGATCGGCGCGGCGGCAATTGGTTGATCTGGGGCTCCATCGCCTGCGCGCTTGTTCATCCAGCGCCCGCTGCCAGGGCAGCCGAGCATTTTGCGCCTCAATCGTTCTGGGGGGCGGATGCAAAGCTGCTGGGAGTTGTGAAGCTGCGAGACCTGCTGCAATCGCCGTCGGTCGACCGCCATCGTCAACATCCGCAACGCCCTGTCCGGCGCCACCGCTCTCCGTGCTGATAAGCGACGGCGCCCTTTTGCGCTGTCACCCCTTCACCGACGCCACGCCCTCGATCTCGATCAGCATCTTCGGATTGGGCAGCGCCACCACCACGCAGGTGGTGCGCGCGGGGTAGGGCGCGGGGCCGAACGCGCCGGCATACAACGCGTTCATCGTCGCGACGTCGCTGGCGCGCGTCAGCAGCACGTTGACCTTGACGAGATCGCGCATCGTCGCGCCCGCTTCATTCAGCACGCGCTTGAAATTGATCACGACATTGGCGAACTGCGCCTCGAAGCCGTCGGGCAGCTCGCGATTGGCGTCGAAGCCGGGAATGCCGGAAATGAACAACAAATCGCCGACGCGGGCGCCGAACGAGAGTGGCGGCGCCTGGACGCCGGGCGGAGGAGGGAAGTGCTTGATGGCTGTCTTTTCAGTCATTGGGTCACCCGTCTGCGTGAGATGGAAGGGGAGAAGTTTCGATGGCGCGCGGCGACGCCGCACGCCGGCGCCAAAGATTCCTGCCGAATAGATTCTGGCCGATCATGCCTGCGAGCATCGCGACGACGAAGACCACGACCGGCAGCGAGAGGCCGGCGAGATTGACCAGTGCCGGCCCGGGGCAGATGCCGACGAGGCCCCAGCCGATGCCGAACAGCACCGCGCCGGCAACCAGCGGCGCATCGATGTCACGGCGGTCGGGCCAGAGGAAGCGCGCCGAGAAGGCGGGCGCGGCGCGCCGCCGCGCGATCGCAAAGCCGGTTGCCGCGACCGCAACCGCGCCCGCCATCACGAAGGCGAGCGTCGCGTCCCACGCGCCGAACAGATCGAGGAAGCCGAGCACCTTCTGCGGATCGGTCATGCCGGAGAACAGAAGCCCCGCGCCGAAGATCAGGCCGCAGACAAAACTGGCAAGCACAGGCATCGCTAGCCTCCAATCCCGTGCCTGACGATTGCGACCGTCGCGATCGCCGTCAGCATGAAGATGCACGTTGCTGCAATCGAACGGCCGGAGAGCCGCGCAAAGCCGCAGACGCCGTGGCCCGAGGTGCAGCCATTGCCCATCCTTGTGCCGAACCCGACCAGCGCGCCCGCGATCGCGACCACCACAAGGCTCGCGTTCATCGCCGGCCGCGGCAGCGGCGCGCCGAACAGCGCCGCAATCAGGGGCGCTGCGATCAGTCCCGCGATGAACGCGATGCGCCAGGAACGATCGGCGCTACGGTCGGCGGTATCGGCCTGCAGCGCGCCACCGACGATGCCGGTGACCCCGGCGATTCGCCCGGTCAGCAGCATCAAGAGCGCCGCGGCAAGCCCGATCAGCGCGCCGCCGACGAGGCCGGAAAGTGGGGTGAAATCGTGCATCGATGCAGATCCCTGTTGCGCAAACTCCTCAGCGGTCCGGCAAAGCGGTGGGCGCGCATGCGCCAGTGGTCGCGCGGCTGCGGAGGCGATGATAGACTCCGCACCATCAGGAACAAGCGCAATCCCGCATGTTTCGCGGCATTTCAGCGATGCCGCCGGTCGGCTGGATTGCCGCGATTCGCTCTCACTTCGTCCGGAGAATCCCCCATGAAATTGCCATCCGTCGCCCGCGCCGCGCTGCTCGCGCTGGCGCTGCTCACCGGAACGTCCGCCGCCCTGGCTGACGAGGGCGCGGTGACGCTCGTGATCTTCAAGGGCGGCTGGGTGTTCGGCGGCTCCGCCGGCAAGGGTGTCATGACGTTCCACGGCCAGACCTATGGGCTCACCGCCGGCGGGCTGGACTATGGCCTCGTGTTCGGCGGCTCGCAGACCACGTTGCAGGGGCGGGTGCGCAATATCCGCCGTCCGCAGGACATCAACGGCGTCTATGCCGCGGCGGGCATGGGCGTTGCGCTCGGCGCCGGCGTGCGCGGCATCCTGTTGACCAACCCGAACGGCGCGGTGCTCGAACTGAGCGGCAAGCAGGTCGGCCTGATGGCCAATGTCGACCTCAGCGGGCTTGCGATCACGTTGAAGGAATAAGGGGCGGTTCGTTCTACCCATCCTACAGTTCGGCGATCCACTCGGCGAGCTCACGCCACGGCTGTAAGGTCCAATGCCCGGACGCCGCGCCTGATGGCGACGGCAGCACGAACACCTCGGGAAGACCGCTCATGCGCGGCTGCCGGCCGAGCACGAGCGCGCTGGTCGGCCTGTCGTAAAACAGGCTCGCCGCCTTCCTGCTGGTGAAGGCGACGGTCCTCGGCCGATAGGTCTCGATCTTCGCCCGGAAGCCCACCACATCGAACGACTGCCTGCTGATTTCGTGATCCATCCCGGCGCCGGTCTTGGAGAGGTCGGTGAAGCCGATGCCGAGCGCGAGCAGCGCGGCGAACTCATCCGGCCGATAGCGCCGCGGCGTGATGCCGGCCTCATGCAGCGCGCGCCAGAACCGGTTGCCGGGATGCGCGTAATAATGCCCGACGGCGGCTGACCGCGTGCTCGCTGCGGTGCCGACGAACACCAGGCGCAGATTGGCGCGGAGCTGGTCGGGGAGGCGGTGGAGGTTGTGATCGGGCATCTCGGAAGGGTCAATAGAGCATTGATGAGACAGAGTTGCGTAGCAGCCGCGAAGGAGCTGCGCTCCCTCTCCCGCTTGCAGGGAAGGGCTGGGGTGGAGGCTCTCTCCGCGAGTCGCATCGTGGAGAGAGCCCCCACCCGGCGCCCCGCGCCGACCTAAGAGCGAGCTTCGCTCGTCTCGACCCCGCAAGCGGGCGAGGTGGAACGAGTTTGTCTCGCCAGACCCATTCAAGCAAACTTCATCGCGCGCTAGCGCACCGGCTCCTTGATCTCTTCTTCCGTCGTGACCGCTTGCGACGGTCCGGTCGCGCGCACCATCAGGAACGTGCCCGAGAACGCCGTGCCGCGAATGCTCCAGCGGCCGTCGATCTCGGTCGCGTCGGCGTTGACCGCGCCTTCATAGTGCACGGTGTCGTAGCCGTAGCCCGGCGGCTGGTAGCGTTTGACGAACGTAACAGCGCTGCCGGAGCGCTGACCCGCGAGCGAGGCATTGTGCGTGCTGACCGGACAGCCCGGCATCACGCAGGGCTCGGTCACGCTGCCGCCGAGCGCGCCGCCGGCGTCGATCAGCGTCGCCAGGAACGTGACCATGCCGCTCGGCTGAACATAGCTGCCGTCCCAGACGCCGGTGAGATTGTCGGTCATGTCGCTTGCCCGGACTGCGCTCGGTGAATTCCAGTGATCGATGTGGTGAAGGCAGCGCCTCAACGCAAGTCGTGCGCTGCGGCGCGGTTGCCTGACCGGGCAAAACGGTCTGTAATCCAGCCCAACAGATCAAGAAGAATTTTGGAGCAAGCCATGACGGGAGAGGCGAAAACCAACTTTGAGGTGATCGTGGTCGGTGCCGGCGTCGCGGGCATTTACCAGATCAAGCGGCTGGCCGATCTCGGCATCGATGCCACCGTGCTCGAAGCCGCGCCCGATCTCGGCGGCACCTGGTACTGGAACCGTTATCCGGGCTGCCGCTTCGATTCCGAGAGCTACACCTACGGTTTTTCGTTCTCGCGCGAGTTGCTCGACGAGTGGCACTGGAAGGAGCGATTTTCCGGCCAGCCCGAGAATCTGCGCTACCTCAACTACGTCGCCGACAAGTTCGACCTGCGCAAGCACATGCAGTTCAATTGCAAGGTCGAGACCATGCAGTTCGACGAGACGCGCGATCTCTGGCAATTGAGGATCAGTGACGGCCGCGAACTGACCTGCCGCTTCGTGGTGCTCGCGATCGGGTTGTTGTCGGCGCCGACCATGCCGCGCGTGCCAGGCATTGACGACTTCAAGGGCCGCTCGTTCCACACCTATTACTGGCCGCATGAGCCGGTCGATCTCGCGGGCAAGAGGGTAGCCGTGATCGGCACCGGCGCGACCGGCATCCAATTGATCGGCGAGATCGCCGACAAGGTCGGCGAGCTCACGGTGTTTCAGCGCCGGCCGAACTGGAGCGCGCCGCTCAACAACTCTGCGATCTCCGCTGAGGAGATGGCCGACATCCGCGCGCGTTACGACGAGATTTTTGCTGCCTGCGCGCTGACGCCGGGCAGCTTTGTGCACGGGCCCGACAAGCGCGGCTTCTACGAGGTGAGCCGCGAGGAGCGGCTCAAGCTGTGGGACAAGCTCTACGACGAGCCCGGCTTCGGCATCTGGCTTGCGAACTTCCGCGAGATTTTCATGGATGAAGCCGCCAATGCGGAGCTCTCGGGATATATCGCGGGCCGCATCCGCCAGCGCGTGAACGATCCTGACGTCGCCGAGAGGCTGATCCCGCGGGATCACGGCTTTGGCGTTCAGCGCCTGCCGCTGGAGACGCGGTATTTCGAAGCCTATAACCGCGACAATGTGCAGCTCGTCGATCTCTCCGAGACGCCGCTGGTGCGCGTCACCGAGAAAGGCCTGCGCACCACGGCGCGCGACTACGATTTCGACATCATCGTCTACGCCACCGGCTTCGACGCCATCACCGGCGCCTACGACCTGATCGACATCCGCGGCATCGGCGGCGAGCGGCTCGCCGACAAATGGAAGCACGCGCCGTCGACCTTCCTCGGCATGCTCGTGCACGGCTTCCCGAACCTGTTGATGCCGACCGGCCCGCAAAGCGCCTCCGCCTCGACCAACTTCCCGCGCGGCATCGAGAACGGCGTCAACTGGTGCACGAATCTGCTGCAATACATGTGGGATCGCGGCCTGACCCGCGCCGACGCTACGCTGGAGGCGCAGCAGCGCTGGACCGCGCATGTCGTCAAGATGTACGAGATCATGTTGATGCGCAAAGCCAAGTCGTGGTTCACCGGCTACAACTCCAACGTCGCCGGCCACGAGGAGGGCACCGTCCGCTACTTCGTCTACAACGGCGGCACGCCGAAGTTCTTGGGGATCATCAACGGCGTCGCGGCGGAGGGGTATCGGGAGATTGAGTTTGGTGCGATCGCCGGTGGCGCCGTGCAGGAGGCGGCCACTGGCGCGTCGGCGTAGCGTAGCCCGCATGAGCGCAGCGATATGCGGGTCAGATAGAAACCCCGGATATCGCTTCGCTCATCCGGGCTACTAGCTTTGTTTTCAGGCCATCGCCACCACTATCACATCGAGCAGCGAACATACGGCGTCTCCACGGGCACCGGTTCCTTGGAGCTGAGTATGATCTTGTTCTCGCCGGAGAGCTTTATGTCGAATGACACGTCCGAAACCGCGACGCCGTCCGAGCACGATGCAATCACGCGAACATTCTGCCCGTCATCATGCAGCGATTTGACGGTGCATTTTTGAAACGTGCCGGTGATTTGCTTGCCCTGGACGATCAGGCCACCCGCGTTGAAATCGGCATCTTTCCTGAACGCGAGCTTGTTGTTCTCCTTGGTGAAGACCTGGTTGCAAGCCGAGGCGTCGATCGTCCAGGCTCCGCTCAAATCCGCAGCCTGTGCCGAGGCCGCTTGCGCAACGAGAAGTATGAATAGCACCGCATTGAAGGTTCTCATGAAACTCTCCAATCAAATGGTCATTAGGCTATTGGACTCTCTGCGAGACGAACGTGGAATTGGCGCTCAATCGTCTATTTGAGGGCAAGGGTAATATCCCCGACGCAACCTTCATCGCTTTTGAGCGTCATAGCAAGCCATGAGATGGCGGATTTTTCGTTGATCCAGGTCAAGGGTTCTGCGGAGCGCCTGGTGTGGCCCTGGGCCGGTTGCTGTCGTGACCGGCCCTGTACGAGCCGCACACACGCACTAAATCATAAGTGAATGATCCAGACGCAAAAAGGCCGGGCTTTCACCCGGCCTTTCGTATTTCGATGGATGCGCGGGTCATCTCGCGCGAGGACGCGCTTCGCGCTGTTGCCCGGCACGACGAGCGGTGAGGGCGAGCCCTCACAACACCCGATTGCTCTCCTTCACCTTGTCCGCATCGAGATATACGCTAGATCCCATCTCCTTGAACTTGGCGCTCATCGTCGCCATGCCGTCCTCGATGGTGGCTGACACCGACATCCCGACGCCCGTCGGATCGTTGAGCGTCGCGGCGTAGTCGCGGACGTCCTGGGTGATCTTCATCGAGCAGAATTTCGGGCCGCACATCGAGCAGAAATGCGCGACCTTGTGGGCTTCCTTCGGCAGGGTCTCGTCGTGGAAGTTCTTCGCGGTGTCGGGATCGAGGCCGAGGTTGAACTGGTCCTCCCAGCGGAAGTCGAACCGGGCACGACTGAGCGCATCGTCGCGGAGCTGCGCGGCGGGGTGGCCCTTGGCCAGATCCGACGCGTGGGCCGCGATCTTGTAGGTGATGACGCCGACCTTGACGTCGTTGCGGTCGGGCAGGCCGAGATGCTCCTTCGGCGTGACGTAGCAGAGCATCGCGCAGCCGAACCAGCCGATCATCGCGGCACCAATGCCCGAGGTGATGTGGTCGTAGCCCGGCGCGATGTCGGTCGTCAGCGGCCCGAGGGTGTAGAACGGCGCCTCGCCGCATTCCTTGAGCTGCTTGTCCATGTTGATCTTGATCTTGTGCATCGGCACGTGGCCGGGGCCCTCGATCATGACCTGGCAGCCCTTGTCCCACGCGATCTTCGTCAACTCGCCGAGCGTTTCCAGCTCCGCGAACTGCGCGCGGTCGTTGGCGTCCGCGATCGAACCCGGGCGCAGACCGTCGCCGAGCGAGAACGAGACGTCGTACTTGCGCATCAGATCGCAGATCTCGTCGAAATGGGTGTACAGAAAACTCTCCTTGTGATGCGCGAGGCACCACTTCGCCATGATCGAGCCGCCGCGCGATACGATGCCGGTGACGCGGTTGGCGGTGAGGTGGATGTAAGGGAGGCGCACGCCGGCGTGGATCGTGAAATAGTCGACGCCCTGTTCGCATTGCTCGATCAGCGTGTCCTTGTAGAGTTCCCAGGTCAGCTTGACGGGATCGCCGTCGCACTTCTCCAGCGCCTGGTAGATCGGCACGGTGCCGATCGGCACCGGCGAGTTGCGCAAAATCCATTCGCGGGTGGTGTGGATGTTGCGCCCCGTCGAGAGGTCCATCACGGTGTCGGCGCCCCAGCGGATCGCCCACACCATCTTGTCGACCTCTTCCTCGACCGACGAGGTCACCGCCGAGTTGCCGATATTGGCGTTGATCTTGGTCAGGAAGTTGCGGCCGATGATCATCGGCTCGAGCTCGGCATGGTTGATGTTGGAAGGAATGATGGCGCGGCCGCGCGCGATCTCGCTGCGGACGAATTCCGGGGTGATGAAGGCCGGCACCGCAGCGCCGAAGCTTTCGCCGTCGGCAAGTGCGGCCTCGGCGCGCTCGAGCTGCTGCTTGCGGCCGAGATTCTCTCGCTCGGCGACGTAGATCATCTCCTTGGTGATGATGCCGGCGCGGGCGAACTCGAGCTGCGTGATCTTGTGGCCGACGAGGCCGCGCAGCGGCGTGTGGTGCGCGGTGAACGCCTTGGCCGCGTGGGAGGCGCCGACATTGCCGTTGTCCTCCGGCTTGATGGTGCGGCCCTCATATTCCTCGACGCCGCCGCGCTCCTTGACCCAGGCGAGCCGATTGCGCGGCAGGCCGGCATTGACGTCGATCGTGACGTTCGGGTCGGTGTAGGGGCCCGAGGTGTCGTAGACCGGCAGGTTCGGCTCGCCGGCGCCCTCCGACAGCATGATCTCGCGCAGCGGCACGCGCAGATCGGGCGCGGCCTCCGGCGTCGCAAAGATCTTGCGCGAGGCGGGCAGCGCGCCGGTGGTGACGGCGGGACGGGTGGTGTCGGGATTGGAGCGGATGTTCATGAGGGATCCTCCGTTTTAATTCGTGTGCGTAGCGGTGATGTTGGTTCTCGTCATCCTGAGGTGCTCGCGAAGCGAGCCTCGAAGGATGAACGAGCCGGGCCGTCGCCCTTCGAGGGCCGCTGAAGAAGCGGCCACCTCAGGGTGACGGGATGAACAGTGTGTGCTGACCGCCGTCACGCGGCCTCCGCGCTGAGGCCGAGCCATTGTCTGACGCGCGCGTCGGGGTCGGGGTTCTGGGTGACGTCACTGACGACGGCGATCGAATCGGCGCCGGCGGCGAAGATCTCGGCCGCTTGCTCGAACTTGATGCCGCCGATCGCGACAAGGGGGATGGAGCCGATCCGCTTCTTCCACTCAGTGATCTTCGGAATGCCCTGCGGCTCGAACCGCATCGATTTGAGCGTGGTGAAGAAGATCGGGCCGAGCGCGACATAGTCGGGCTTGGCCGCGAGCGCGGTGGCGAGCTCGGCGTCGTCATGGGTGGAGATGCCGAGCGTCAATTTCGCTTTCCGGATCTCGGCAAGGTCGGCCTCCGCGAGGTCTTCCTGGCCGAGATGCAGATGCTCGGCGCCGGCGACGATCGCCGCGCGCCAATAGTCGTTGACCACGAGCTTGGTCGGCGTGCCCTTGGTCACTGCCAGCGCATCGCTGACGATCTGCAGCGCCCCGGCATCGTCGAGCTCCTTGGCGCGCAGCTGGATGGTGCCGACGCCGAGTTTGGTCAGTCGCTCGACCCATTTGATGCTGTCGACGACGGGATAGAACGGATCAGGATACGGCATGCCAGAACGGGGTCCCAACGACAGGGGTGGAGGGGGAGGCGAAGTCGCGGGCTTCCATCAGCCCGGCTTCGTAAGCGGTGCGGCCGGCCTCGACGCCGAGGCGGAAGGCATTGGCCATCGCAACGGGATCGGCGGCTTTGGCAACCGCGGTGTTGAGCAGCACGGCGTCATAGCCGAGCTCGAGCGCCTCGGCGGCATGCGATGGCGCCCCCAAGCCGGCGTCGACCACCAGCGTGATGTCGGGCAGGCGGTCGCGCAGCAGCTTCAGCGCGTCGCGGTTGGTGATGCCCTTCGCGCTGCCGATTGGAGCTGCCCACGGCATCACCACCTTGCAGCCGGCGTCGACCAGCCGCGAGGCGACCGAGAAATCCTCGGTGCAATAGGGGAACACCTCAAAACCGTCCTTGATCAGGATCCCGGCCGCCTCGACCAGGCCGACCACGTCGGGCTGCAGCGTGTCGTTGTCGGCGATCACCTCGAGCTTGATCCACGGCGTGCCGAACAATTCGCGCGCGAGCTTGGCGGTGGTCACCGCCTCCTTCACGCTGCGGCAGCCCGCGGTGTTCGGCAGCACGGTGACGCCGAGCTCGCGGATCAGCGACCAGAACGCATCGCCGGTCTTGCCGCCCGCCGCCTCGCGCCGCAGCGACACCGTAACGATGCTGGCGCCCGAGGCGCGGATCGCGTTCTGCATGATCGCAGGCGAGGGATATAGCGCCGTGCCGATCAGCAGGCGGGATGGGAAGGATTTGCCGTAGAAGGTGACCATGATCCGTGGTGTCTCCTCAAATCACGCCGTCGTCCCGGCGAAGGCCGGGACCCATACGCCGCGGCCCTTCAAGAGGGCACGCGGGGCGTCGTTCGTTCCGCCAATAGCTGGTCGTGGTTATGGGTCCCGGCTTTCGCCGGGACGACATGGGGAGAGTGTGTGCGCCAGCCATCATCACCCTCCCTGCCGCGGCGTGATGATCTCGATCTCGTCGCCGGCTTTCAGCGCGGTGTCGGACCAGCGGCTCTTCGGCACCACGTCGTAGTTCAGCGCGATCGCGAAATGCGTGCCCTCGTAGGCGAGCTCGGCGAGCAGCGCGTCGACGCTGCCCGCACTGATCTCCCGCTGCTCGCCGTTGACGATCACGCGCATTGCATCACCTCATTGTCGATTTCGCCGCGCGCGAGATAGGCGAGCGTCAGCTCGGCCAGCGCCGGCGCCAGCAGGAAGCCGTGACGGTAGAGTCCGTTCACCGTGATGCGTTCCTGCTCGATCCTGATTTTCGGCAGATTGTCGGGAAATGCCGGGCGCAGGCCGGCGCCGAATTCGACGATGCGCGCCTCGGCGAACGCCGGATGCACGACATAGGCCGCGCCTAACAGCTCCAGCGCCGAGCGCACGCTGACGCCGTTGTCCTCGGCCTCGAGCGAGGTCGCGCCCAGCATGAAGCGGCCATCGCCGCGCGGGATCACGTAAAGCGGCCAGCGCGGATGGATCAGCCGCACCGGGCGCGCCAATTCGACCTCGGAGGTCTCGATGATGATCATCTCGCCCTTGACGCCACGCAAGCTCGGCTCGCGGTCGCGCGCGGCAAGGCCGCGGCAGTCGATCACGAGGCCGTCGAGATCGGTTGCATCGGCGTCGCTGCCGAACTTGATGGCGCCGCCGGCCTTGGCGATCGCGGCATGCAGCCGCGGCAGCACGCGGCGCGGCTCGACATGGCCCTCGTCGGGATAGAACAGGGCGTCACGGAAACGGCCCTCGAGCGACGGCTCGAGCGCGCGAACGCCCTCGGCGTCGATCCGGCGATGGCCGGTGGTAAGGCGGGCAAAGCGCTCGAAATCGGCGCGGTCGCGCGGATGCGCCACCACCAACGAGCCGTTGAACGGGGTTTCCGGGACGTGCTGCCGCCACAGCTCGAGCGAGCGGATGCCGAGCCGGGAGATCACGGGCTCGGAGGCTTCCGCCTCGCACCAGGGCGCCAGCATCCCGCCGGCCCAATGGCTTGTGGATTCCGTCATCGCGGCGTCACTGCGCTCATGCAGGGTGACGGCACGTCCGGCCTCTGCGAGCAACAGCGCATGCCAAGCGCCGGCTATGCCTGCGCCGATGATGGTGACGGGAGAATCCCCCCGCGGTCTTGACGTCTGATACATCCCTGTCCCTTCGCCGGCATGACCCGGATCAGGTTCAAAGGGTCACCGCGGTCTCGGACTATTTGCCTACTGGCTAGTCCAAGCTTGCGGTATCTCAGCTCCTCCTTCGGAGCACCCCTCGGAACGCCCCTAATGTAGGCGGATAGGCTTGTGTGTCAACTTGTATGCCAGACGCGGGCGCGCTGCGGTGCCGCACCTCTTCACACCAGTTTGCTAGCGGAACGATCGCGTGATTAGCGGTGTGAACGGTGCGCGTCGCGGACGGCACGACCCACCAGCGCGATCCGGACGCGATCGGCGCTATTTTTCGGCCTGTTCCGGCCTCGGCTCGGCGGTATCGGCCGTCATTTGCTCCGACTTGGCGAGCTCCTTCGGCGATGCACCCGCGCCGCCATGCTTCGCTTCCTTCAGGTGATCCCCGCGCTGGCGCTTTGCGGCGTAGTAATACCCGCCCGCGAAATAACGCACGGCTCGATCGTGATTGCCATTGGCGGCGCGATAGGCGCCGGCGAGGTACTTGATGCCGTATTTGAGGTTGGTCTGGGGATCGCGCAGACCCTCGGCGGTACCGGTGTAGCCGAGGCCGCGTGCCGTGCCGAGCTTGATCTGCATCAGCCCGATGGTGCCGCCGCGTCCGATCAGCTGCGGATGGTACTTGCTCTCGCGCACGATGACGCGATGCACCAGCTCTTCCGGCACGAGGTTCGCCTGGGCCTCGGCCGCCACCATCGCCTCATATTGCGCGCGCGATTGCGCCTGCGCGCTCGCGCAGGACGCCAGCACCGCGATCGCGGCAAGGCAGCCAAGGGCTTGTATGGTCTTCATCTCAGTCGCTCGGGGCTTTTAGATGCGCGTCGGTTCTGCGGTCTCATTGGTACGGCGAGCGGGCAGGAATGTGGCAAAACCTTCGCATCAGCGAACGTTATGCGTCCGTGATTGTCCGGATGCCGGTGGGCCGGCCGACGATTGCGCGAATGATGCTTCAAATTGTTCGCTTCAACCGTCTCAGCCAAAAATTGTCTTGGCCTGCAATTTCCTTGTAATTTTTCTGACTAATTTTGCCGCACGCTATCCACAGCAGTTTGTCGTGCAAACGAATCAATGAAGGTCTAGACTTCATCCACGACAGGGTGCGCGATCGTTCAGTCAGCAGCTCTGTCCAAGCACGCAAGAAACAACATTCGGGAGATGCGCCATGGTCCGTCAGGACACCGGCTATATGCCTCGCGAAAATCCCTGCGCGCAATGCGGTAAGCCGATCGCTCGCCCCGATTGGGTGGAGCACAGCGAAGGCCGTTCCTCGTTCTTGTGGAATTGCCGCGCCTGCAATTACCGCTTCGAGGCCATCGCGATCTACGAGGAAGCGGAGCTAATTACGCCGCTCGCCGCCTGACGTCTCATCACATCGGCTTGCGCTGATCAGGCCGCGGATTTCTGCCGCGGCCGCAATTGCTGTTGCCGCGCCGGCAATTCGATCCGGACCACGAGCCCGTGCGGCTTGCGATCGTGCAGCGACAACGTGCCGGCATGCGCGAGCACGATGGCGTTGGCGATCGACAGGCCAAGGCCGAAGCCTTCGGCCTCATCCATGTTGCGCGCCTGGTCGCCGCGCACGAACGGCTCCAGCACGCTCGCCTTGTGCGCATCCGAGATGCCGGGCCCATCATCTTCGATGTCGACGACGAGGCGGTCGGGCTTGACGTCGAGGCGGACGGCCACTTCGCCGCCGAACCGCACGGCATTCTCCACCAGATTGGTGATGCAGCGGTGCAGGTCGGCCGGCCGCGCGGTCGCCATCGCATGCTGCGGGCCGGCGTAGCTGACCTTGTGTCCCATGTCGGCGAACTGATCGGTGACGAGGTGCAGCGTGCTCGCGATGTCGACCAGCGTCATCTCCTCGAGCTTGCGGTCGTTGCGCAGGAACGACAGCACCGATTCCAGCATCGAGCGCATCTGGTCGAGGTCGCGCAGCATGCGGTGGCGATGGGTCTCGTCCTCGATGAATTCGGCGCGCAGCCGCATCCGCGTGATCGGCGTGCGCAGGTCATGGCTGATCGCGGCCAGCATCTTGGTGCGATCGTCGATCAATGCGGTGATGCGCTCGCGCATCCGGTTCAGCGCCCGGGCCAGCGAACGGATCTCCTCCGGACCGCGCTCGGGCAGCGGCGCGGCGGCGCCGTTCAGGCTGAAGGTCTCGGCGGCCTTGACGAAGGACGACAGCGGCGCGGTCAGCGCCCATGCTGCCCACAGGCCGAGCAGGGTGACGCTGATGACGGCGAACAGCACCGTCATCATCCACGGTCCGCCCCAGAACGGCCGCATGTGCTGATCCGGCGTCAGGTTGGCGGCGAACATGGCGCCGTCGGGCAGGCGGATCGCGACGCGGCGAATTTCGCCGTCATGCGGCGTGCCGCCAGCCTCGCGCGGCAGCAGGAAGATGCGATAGCCGGCGCCGAGCCGGCGCAGCGCGTGCAGGCTCGGCGTATCGGTTTCGGTGAGCGCGCCGGCATCGGCCGGCAGGTCGCCGATCGCAAGTTGCGGGAAGGCACGGGCGACGTCGGCCACGAGCCGCGGCCGCTCCGACGCCGGGGCATGCCCGAGCAGTTGCGCGGCGGCGGCGAGCTGGGTGTGCCAGCGATCCGAAGGCTCCAGCCGATCAGGACGATGGATCAGGAAGGTGGCGGTGATGATCAAATGCAGCGCGACGATCGAAACGACGACCAGCGCCGCCATCTGGGCGCCGATCCCCCGCAGACTCAGCACGCGCAGCAGCTTCATGGTCAGTTGTTCGTGGCGGCAACCGCCTCCACCCTCGGCGTGAACACATAGCCGCCGGAACGCACCGTCTTGATCATGGTGGCTTCCTGCGGATCGGGCTCGATCTTGCGGCGGATGCGGCTGACCAGCACGTCGATCGAACGTTCGAACGAGCCGGCGCTGCGGCCCTGGGTCAGGTCGAGCAGGCTGTCGCGCGACAGCACGCGGCCGGGCCGCTCGCAGAAGGTGCGCAGCAAGTCGAACTCGGCGCTGGTCATGGCGACGCGCGCGCCTTCGGGGTTGCGCAGTTCGCGCAGGCGGATGTCGATACGCCAGCCGAGGAAGGTCAGCGTGGTCGCGCCCTCGATCGCGCTGGCGTTGCGCGCGGCAGCCTGCCGGCGCAGCACCGCGTTGATCCGCGCCAGCAGCTCGCGCGGGTTGAACGGCTTTGCCAGGTAGTCGTCGGCGCCCATCTCGAGGCCGAGGATGCGGTCGACGTCCTCGCCGCGCGCGGTCAGCATGATGATCGGCGTCTGCGATTCCGCCCGCACCTTGCGACACAGGCTGAGGCCGTCCTCGCCGGGCAGCATGACGTCGAGCACCAAGAGGTCCACTCGGTGATCGGTCATCGCCTTGGCCATCTCGCGGCCGTCGGAGGCGGTCGTGACATGACAGGAATTGGTGCGGAGATATTTTGCGATCAGGGACCGCGTCTCGCGGTCGTCCTCGACGACAAGGATATTGGGCGCAGCCTGGGTCATACCGATCTTTTGTCCGTGATTCGGGGAAAGCGGCTCAGGAATTTTGTTTCAGTATGTGTCTGAAATCTTGCCCGGCTATCCGGGTTAACAGGTCGGCGGCAGGGAGAAAAGTTATCGTTCTGTCATCAATCCTGGTCCCTGAATTGCGGGCAGAACTCTCCAGGGACAGCACATTGGCCGCCATGGCAGCAGGAGAAAGGGAAGGGCGGCTGTCATATCCGGGGGCGGAACCCGTCCCCCGTGCGACGCGTTATTTCCCTTTCAGGTCAGGGAGGGTGAGATGGCTGTCGAGGTCGAGACCAGGCCGCATCAGCTCATTGCAAGCGACCGGGTCGAGGGGACGGCGGTGCGCCGGGCCAATGGCGACATGATCGGCCATATCGAGCGGCTGATGATCGACAAGATCTCGGGCAAGGTATCGTACGCGGTGTTGAGCTTCGGTGGCTTCCTGGGCATTGGAACCAATTTGATCCCGCTGCCCTGGGGCCGGCTGCACTACAACCCGAAGTTCGAGGCCTATGAGCTCGACATCGAGGACGAGGAGCTGAAGCGCGCGCCGTCGTTCCGTGCCGACAAGGATTTCGATTGGGGCGATCGCTCGCAGGAAGTCGAGTTGCATCGCTTCTACGGCGTGCCGCCCTATTGGGGCGGCTTCTGATCGCGCGGCAACATGCGCGCATGCCGACGCTCGTCGATCGATGATGCGGTCGCGGGGCGAGCGCGCGGCTTGTGCAGCGCGGTTCGCCGGGACGACTTAGTGAGCCAAACATCGTCACATCATGGACTGCGCGTCCGGCGCAGTCGTGAGGCTCAACCGCAAGCTTAGTTGAGAGATCACGATCGCTTTCGTCAAGCGGCGCAGCGTTCCATGCGCTGAAAGGTCCTCACCCTGTTCCTCGGCATCCAAGCGGCTTTTGATCGCAGGTCCGTTAGGAACGGTTGCGAAGATGACGGGTTTTCCCAGCATCGATTTTGGAAGAGGAGAGCCATCAATGTTGGTCAAATCCATCGTCGCCGGCCTCGCCGGCACCGCGCTGCTTGCGACCGTCGCCGTTGCGCAGACGCCAACCGACAAGGGCGACAAGATGTCTCCTGCGGCCACGTCGCCGGCTCCAGCGGCATCGACGTCAGCGACGTCGCCGACCGAGTTCAAGGGCAACTGGCGTGCGTCGAAGGTCGCCGGACTCAGCGTCTATAACGACAAGAACGAGAGCGTCGGGTCGATCAACGATCTGCTGATGGACAAGAGCGGTACGATCAAGGCGGTCGTGATCGGTGTCGGCGGCTTCCTTGGCGTCGGCGAGCATCTGGTCGCCGTGCCGCTCGACAAGGTGAAGTTCGTCAGCGAGCCGATCGCCTATACCGGCGCGTCCAACAGCACCGGCGGCACCGCCAAGACGAACACCACCACGGGTGCAGCCCCGGCGGCGGCGGCGTCGAAGCCGAATCCCTGGTATCCGGATCACGCCGTGTTCAACGCGTCCAAGGATGAGCTGAAGGCGATGCCTGAGTTCAAGTACTCGACCGACTAAGGCATATCGCGACCTGCAAGAAAAAGCGCGTCCGGCTGCTGCCGGGCGCGCTTTTTGTTGGCCGATGGATAAAATCCGGGAAGAATGTAAGGATTAGGTCAGGCAATCCAATTCGGACAACGCGTCTCCAGGGCATCGGAAAGGTGAGGTCCGCGAAGCGACCCGTTTCAATCATCATCAACCGATTGAGCTTACGTAATCCTTCTTTGAATGGCTGAACCTGATGAATGACAAGGACCGCGAGAGCGGCGATCCCGCGGTAGCCCGGATTCGCGGCCGCTACCCGCAATACACGCGGCGCCGGTTGCAAGGCTTTGCGGAGCGCCTGCAACAGAAGATTCATGCCGGCAGCGTGCCGGTCACTTCGCTCGCGCTTGCCGGTCCCACCGAACGGATCAGCCTCGAGGACGCGCTCAAGCTCGATTATCGGGTGGTCCCGTTGGGCGAGACGCTGGGACCGCTGTGGGCGACCTATTGGGTGCACGTCGTGGCCGAGGTGCCGCAGGCCTGGGCCGGCTCGCGCGTGGATCTGTATTGGGACAGCCGCTCGGAAGCGCTGCTGTGGCTCAACGGACGTTCCTCGCAGGGTCTCAATCCCGGCCGCCACATCGCGCCGCTCGTTCAGTCGGCCCGCGGCGGGGAGACCGTCAGCTTCCATGTGGAGGTGGCCTGCAACGGCCTGTTCGGCGCGTTCTGGAGCGATCCGCAGGCCTACGCGCTGGTCGCCTGCGAGCTGCGCCGCTTCGATCCCGAGGCCTCGGCATTCTATTTCGACTACGAAGTGCTGCGCCAGCTCGAGGCTGACCGCGATCCCACGACAAGGTCGAGGTCATACGGAGCTGTCGGAGAGACGGCGCAGCCGGCGCTGGATCGGACCTGGGCGGGGCGCCTGCTGCACGATCTCAACCGCATCTGCAACATCACCGATCCCGACGATCGCGCGACATGGCCGGCGGCGCGGGCGATCCTCGATGGTCTGCTGGCGGCACGAAACGGCAGCATCACCCACGAGATGTCGGCGATCGGCCACGCCCATCTCGACACGGCATGGCTGTGGCCGCTGGCGGAAACCCGGCGCAAGGCGCAACGCAGCTTCTCCACGGCGGTGGCGCTGATGGAACGCTATCCCGATTTCAAGTTCGCCTGCTCGCAGGCCTATCAGTATGCCGTCATCGAGCAGAATGACCCTGACCTGTTCGCCCGAATTCGCGCCAAGGCCGCCGCGGGCCAATGGATTCCGGTCGGCGGCAGCTGGATCGAGCCGGACTGCAATCTGCCGTGGGGCGAGTCGATCTGCCGTCAGTTCCTCTATGGTCAGCGCTATTTCGAGCAAACGTTCGGCGCGCGCTCCAGCGTGTTCTGGAATCCCGACGTGTTCGGCTACGACGCCCAGCTGCCGCAGCTGATGCAGTCGGCGGGGATGTCGCGCTTCCTGACCCAGAAGCTGTCGTGGAACAAATTCACCTCACCGCCGCATCACAGCTTCCATTGGCGCGGACTGGACGGCAGCACAGTGCTGGCGCACTTCCCCCCGGCGGACACCTACAACGGATCGGCGCAGGTCGCGGAGCTCCGCTATCACGCCGCCAATTACAAGGACGCCGACCGTTCGTCCGACGCACTCTATCTGTTCGGCTATGGCGACGGTGGTGGCGGTGCCGACGAGGCGATGCTCGAGACGTTGCAGCGCGCAACGGACTTGCAGGGGCTGCCGCGGATCCAGATTCGCTCCGTCGACGAGTTCTTCGACCGCCTGGCGATATCAGCGCCGGATCTGGCGACGATCGAGGGCGAGCTCTATCTCGAATATCATCGTGGCACCTACACCACGCAGGCCGAGACCAAGCGCCTCAACCGTGCTTGTGAGGCCGGCCTTCAGGCACTCGAATTCGTGACCACTGTCGCGGCTGCCTGCCGGCAACCGGCGCCATCCGCACAGGAGATCGAAGCGCTGTGGCGCACGCTGCTGGTCAACCAGTTCCACGACATCATTCCCGGCAGCAGCATCCGCGAGGTCTATGAACGTGCCGAGGTCGAACTCGCCGGCGTGGCGGAGGAGGCCGGGCGTCGCACGCAAGCCGTGCTGGCGACACTGTGCGATCCCGAAGACGGCACTTGGACACCCATCAACACGCTGGGCTGCGCGCGTGCCGAGGTCGCGTCCGACCCCGACGGCGACCTTCGTTACATCGTCGCCGCGCCGTTTGCGGCGGGCGAAACGACGACGACCGACGATCGAGTTGTGGTCGCCGCCGATGCGGACGGCTTCGTGCTGTCGAACGCGCGGCTCGAAGCGCGCATTGATCGCAGCGGGCTTGTTCGGTCGCTGCTGCACGTTGCGACGGGTCGCGAGACCTTCGCATCACCGGCAGCCCGGCTGCTGCTGCTCGATGACCGGCCGCTCGATTTCGAGGCATGGGATATCGATCCGTTCGCGCTGGAGACCGCGCGCGAGGCGGCAGGGGAGGTGAGCTGCGCCGTGCTGTCGGATGGCGGACTGCGCGGCGAGGTCCGTTTCGAGCGCGGGCTCGGACGCGCGAGCCGGCTCGCGCAGGTGATCCGCCTCGATGCCGGCGCCGATCATCTCGAATTCGAAACCACGGTCGACTGGCAGGAGCGCAAGACGGCGCTGAAGGTCATGTTTCCGGTGGCCTGCCGTGCATCGAACGCAACCTATGAAACCATGTTCGGCGCAACCGAGCGGCCGACGCATGCCAACACGGATGCCGATGCGGCCAAGTACGAGGTGCCCGGCCATCGCTGGGCCGATCTCGCCGAGCCGGATTTCGGCGTGTCGCTGTTCAGCGACTGCCGTCACGGCTATTCGGCGTTCGGCAACCAGCTCGCGCTGACGCTGCTGCGCGGCTCCGAATTGCCTGATCCGCAGGCCGATATCGGGCGGCACCGGATGCGCTATGCGATCTATCCCCATCACGGCGACTGGCGCAGCGCGGACACGGTCGGACGCGCCTTGCGGTTCGAACGTCCGGTGCTGTGGACGAAAGGAAAACCGCGCGCGCCGTTGCGACATTCGCTTTTGGCCGCGTCCCCGGCCAACGTGATCATCGATACGATCAAGCCCGCCGAGGATGGCGACGGCTGGGTGGTGCGGCTCTACGAGAGCGCAGGCATTCGCGCCGCCGCGGCGCTCGATTTCGGCGTCGACATCGCGTCGGTGTGGATGAGCAACACCCTGGAAGACCGCATCGAGGCCCTGCCGATCGAGGATCGCGGGTGCCGCCTGGCGCTGCGTCCGTTCCAGATCGCAACGCTGCGGGTCTTCCAGGCGTAGTGCTTGCGGTGAACTTTCACCCGCCCGGCTTGCGCGGAGAGGCCGGATCGCATCGCTCGACGCGATCCGGTGTGGACTAGCCGTCAGTTCGACTTCACCAGCGGACAGCCGCCCTTGTCGAGCGGGCGGAACGCCTCGTCGCCGGGCACGGTGGCGATCAGCTTGTAGAGGTCCCACTCGCCCTTGGATTCCTCGGGCTTCTTGACCTCGAACAGATACATGTCGTGCACCATGCGGCCGTCGATCCGGATATGACCGTTCTTGGCGAAGAAGTCGTTGACCGGCGTGGCGCGCATCTGGGCCATCACCTTCGGCGCCTCGTCGGTGCCGATGGCCTCGATCGCCTTCAGGTAATGCATGGTCGCCGAGTAGAGGCCGGCCTGGATCATGGTCGGCATGTGGCCGACCTTCTCGTTGAAGCGCTTCGAGAAGGCGCGGGTCTCGTCGTTCATGTCCCAGTAGAAGGCGTCGGTGACGATCAGGCCCTGGGTGGCTTTGATGCCGAGCGAATGCGTGTCGGTGATCTCCTGCAGCAGCGCGATCATCTTCTGGCCGCCCTGGGTCAGGCCGAACTCGGAAGCCTGCTTCAGCGCGTTGGTGGTGTCGCCGCCGGCGTTCGCCAGCGCCACGACCTTGGCCTTGGAGGCCTGCGCTTGCAGCAGGAAGGACGAGAAGTCCGACGAGTTGAGCGGATGACGCACGTCGCCCAGCACCTTGCCGCCGCTCTCCTTGACGACATTGGCGGCATCGCGCTCCAGCGCCATGCCGAAGGCGTAGTCGGCGGTGACGAAGAACCAGGTGTCCTCGCCGCGCTTGACCATCGCCTTGCCGGCGACGTTCGACAGCGCATAGGTGTCGTAGGTCCAGTGCACCGTGTTGGGCGAGCAGGCGGTGCCGGTGATATCGGAGGAGCCGCCGCCGGAATTGATGTGGATCTTGTTCTTGTCGCGCGTCAGCGCCGAGATCGGCAATGCGACCGACGAGGTCGGCACGTCGAGGATCGCGTCGACCTTGTCGTTGTCGTACCAGTTGCGTGCGATGTTGACGCCGACGTCGGGCTTGTTCTGGTGATCGGCTGCGATCACCTGCACCGGCTTGCCTTTCACCTTGCCGCCGTAATCGGCGACCGCCATCTCGACGGCGGCGACCGAGCCCTTGCCGGTGGCGTCCGCATAGAGGCTCGACATGTCGGTGAGCACACCGATCTTGACGACGTCGTCGGAGATCTGGGCGTTCGCCGCGGTCGCGGAGACCGCGAGCGCGAGGCCGGCCGCCGCTGCGGCCAAGAGTGTTTTCATCGTGTTTTTCTCCCTGACTTTTTCGTTGAGGGTTGCTTCCACCGGGGCGTTCTAGCCGCTGCGACAAGCTGTCGCAAAGACGACTTTTTGAGCATGGGCAGGACAGGGGCGGATGGAGGCCTTGTTACCTCCCCCCGCTCGAGACGGCTCGGTTACAGCGCCGGTAACGCGGTGACGGCGGCCTTGATGGTGCCGTCGGTTTCCACGATCACCCGCAACGTCTTGGAATCGAAGTCGATGCCGGCCAGCCGGATGCTGTTGACCTCGGCGTCGACGCGGATGCCTTCCTCGTTCTTCTGCAGGTCGGCGATGGCCGCGGCGACCTTGCGCTGCGCGTTGGTCGCGAATGGCTTCAGGTCGACCACCAGCCGGTCGTTAAGGGTCTGCTGCATGTGCGGGATCGCGGCGCGCGCGGCGGCGCCGAGCAGGCCGAACGCGGCCTCGGATTCCACCGCCAGCTCGACGTCGGTCAGCCGCAGCGTCTGCGACGGCTGGTCGAGCCGCGGCCGGCCCCAGATGTGCACGGTCGCCTCGGCGCCCAGGCCGAACCAGCTGGCCTTCTCCTTGGCGTGCACCAGCAGCGAGATCAGAAGCCGGTCGCCGGAGGCGGCGATGCTCGCGCTCTTGACGGTCACGTCGACCGGCCCGGAGCCGTCCTCGGGGAAGGTCTTGCCCTTGAGCTGCGCCTCGACCAGCTGGCTCAGCGTGGTGAAGGACAGGTCGACCGGCAGGCCGATCGCGACCTGGCTCGCCATCGGCGGCACGATCGAGAGTTTTTCCGGGAATGGGCAGTTCGGGGTGGTCTGCGCCTCCGTGATCCGCGTTTCGGCCTCGATCCCCATCGTCAGGATCAGCGAGGACGCGTCGACCTTCGGCTGCGCGGCGATCGCGCGGGTCGGTCGCAGTTCGAGCCACATCGGCGGCATCGAGGTGGTGCCGCCGGTGCCTTGCAGCGGGATCGAGCGGCAGGCCTTGGCCCATTGCGCGCGGGCGTTGTTCTGGAACACCGGGTCGTTGTGCAATCGGGCCTCGACCACGGAAATCTGGTCGGCGACCGCCTTGTCGATGACAGGCTTGACCTGGGCCGGCACGCTGATGCGGACGCCGGCCGTCGACAGGCTGGTGTCGCCGAGATTGACCTGTGCCTGCAGGTTCGGCTCGATCCGCCAGGACGCGCCGAGCTTCGGCCGCGCGGTGAGGGTGACGTTGCCCTTGATCTCGGCGTTGGCGTTGACGTTCTTGATGTTCACGGCGCCGATCTGCTTGGCGACATTGCCGCCGAGCAGGCTGCCGAGCGCGTCGCTGACCGCGCCGGTTGCCTTGGCGGACAGCGCGCCGGTGACCTTGAGCGTGCCGTTGATCGGGGTGGTCAGCGTCAGCACGTCCTGCGCACCGGTGGCCGCGATCGGCCCGCGCGATGCGGTCCAGCCGATGTCGGCATTTTGCAGGATTTGCTGGACCGGGTTGTCGGCCTTGCCGCCGAAGGTCTTCGGCGCGCCGCGTTCGGCGGCGTCGCGGATTGCCGACAGCGCGACCGAGACCTGCGCCACGATCGTCGAGGAACGCGGCGCCTGCGGCAGCGGCGGCAGCTCTGCGAGCTTCGGCTTCTGCACGGTGACGCTCGGCGCGAGCCAGTCCATTGCCTTGAGGCTGATCACGAACGAGACCAGCACCACCGCGATCCCGAGCGCTATCGTCCTTGGATGCATCGGTAGACGCATCATTCCCCCGGATGAAAATCAACTTGACGGCTTGTACAGGCCCCCCGACGAGGGCGCCAGTGTGGCGGGATCAAGCTGCTTCAGGGGCGGAAGGCGTTAAGGTTGATGAACGCGGCAACGGCCCCGGCACGAGGTGCCGGAGCCGTCGTCGAGGACGCCTTTAATAAGGCACGCCTTGGAGGGGAGGGACTTAGCGGACGGCCGAGCCGAGATCGGCGCGGCGGTCGGTCATCGGCAGCACGATCACCTTGGTGCCGACGCTGACCCGCGAATAGAGGTCGGAGACATCTGCATTGGTCAGGCGCAGGCAACCGGAGGACACGCGGGTGCCTATCGTCTCCGGCGCGTTGGTGCCGTGGATGCGGTAGATGGTGCCGCCGAGATACATGGCGCGGGCGCCGAGCGGATTGCCGGGGCCGCCGGCCATGTGGCGCGGCAGATAGGGCTGGCGGGCGATCATTTCCGGCGGGGGCGTCCAATCCGGCCACTCCGCCTTCTTGGTGATGGTCTGGGTGCCCGACCAGGTGAAGCCGTCGCGGCCGATGCCGATGCCGTAGCGCATGGCCTGGCCGTTGCCGAGCACGAGATAGAGATAGGTGTGCGGGGTGTCGATGATGATGGTGCCGGGCGCCTCGCGCGTCGGATAGGCGACGACCTGGCGGCGCAGGCGGGCGGGCAACTCGACGGAACGGTCTTC
Organism: Bradyrhizobium sp. UFLA06-06; assembly: GCF_054820065.1. Classification (NCBI taxonomy): domain Bacteria; kingdom Pseudomonadati; phylum Pseudomonadota; class Alphaproteobacteria; order Hyphomicrobiales; family Nitrobacteraceae; genus Bradyrhizobium; species Bradyrhizobium sp. UFLA06-06. The sequence goes on along the minus strand of NZ_JADFUD010000009.1, from coordinate 112,093 downwards.
CTCCTGCGCCTGCGGCATCGACTGCACCGGCGGCTGCACGGCCTCGGTCGGCGGCGTCAGGATGAAGGGGAACATCGGCAGCGGAGCGGCCACTGCGGTATTTGCGAATGCGACGGTGCCAATCGCCAGCGCACCGAAGGCGGCGGCAGCGAGACGCGAGTTCAGCTTGATGGAATTGAACATTGTCGACCCCTGTTGTTTGCGCCCTGCGCGCCAGTTCCGGCGCGTCGTTGGGTCAAAGCAGTACAGGTGAGGCGTTTCAGGACGTTTGCACGAAATCGCCAAAATGGTTTCGTGCCGTTAGGGAATTGTTTCGTGCGTGTTTCGTCGCACGGTTAAGGCGAGGTTGCCGGGAAGGGGGTGTACCGCCGCAAGACAGTCTTCCTGGCACGGCGCTTGCTGTCCCAGCGCATTGTTTCGGAATGGAGTGGAAATGATGCTGGGGCACACGATCGGCAGCATGCTGGATCGGCAGAAGGGCTTCGGCCCGGGGTTCGATTTTCTCCGTATCGCACTGGCGATTTCCGTCGTCGCCGCCCACGCGCCCTATGTCGCGAGCGGCAGTGGCGACGGCGAGCAGGCGTGGATCGCCTGGTTTCCGCACTACGCCATTCTCGTGATGTTCTTCGCGCTGAGCGGGTTTCTCATCGCGGCGAGCGGGCTGCGGCTTTCCCTGAAGGAATTTCTCACCAATCGCGGCATGCGGATCATTCCGGCGCTTGCGGTCGAGATCGTGCTGTCGGCACTCATCCTCGGACCGATCTTCACCGCGCTGCCGCTGCACGACTACTTCACCAATTTCGGCACCTACAAATACTTCACCAACATCATCGGCCTCGTGAACTACGTTCTGCCCGGCGTGTTCAGCGGCAATCCCGCGCCGGAGGTCAACAGCTCGCTGTGGACGGTGCCGTTCGAATATGGCTGTTACGCGCTGATGACGATGTTCATCCTGTTCGGCCTGTTGCGCGAGCCGCCGCTCATCGTGCTCGGTGCGCTCGTGCTGGTCGGCATCGGCCTTGCGCTTGCACTCACCGGGCATAGCGCGCAATCGTCGCAACTGCCCGCCGGCGTCGCCGGCACGCTGCATGACAGGATCTTCAGCACGGCGCCGTTCCTCGGACGCGGCGCGAAGCTGCCGGTCGCGTTCATGCTCGGCATCGCGATCTATCTCTATCGTGACCGCGTTCCCTACAACGGATGGCTTCTCGCCGCGTGCTGCGCGCTCTGCGCGGGCGCCGCGCTGCTCGGTCCGGCGGACTGGATGAGCCAGCCGGTGCTCAATCTTCTGATCGCCCCGGCGCTGGTCTATATCACCGCGTATCTCGGCGTCTCGAAGCTGCCGCGGCTGCCGCTGGTCTCGCGCGGCGACTATTCCTACGGCATCTATCTCTACGGATTTCCGGTGCAGCAGGTGGTGCGGGTATGGCTGCCGCACGCGCCCGTGATCGTTCAGTTCGCGATCGCGCTGCTGCTGATCACGCTGTTCGCCGCGTTCTCCTGGCACTGGATCGAGAAGCCGATCCTGAAACTGCGCAGCCGCTTCTCGTTCGTGGCGCGCCAGCGCCTTGCGCCGGACGACGCGGTCGCGACGCGTCCAGACATTGCGCCGCTTGCCGTTGCCGCGAACGCCGTCCGCAGCAGGCAGTCCTCCTGACGAGGAGCCAGCACTTTCGCTGTTCAGGAGCTGAGATATCCGGCCAATCCGTCCCACAGCAGCTTGGCGGCGGTGATGACCAGAATGGCGTAGCAGGCGCGGTACAGCGCGCGCTGGTCGAGACGTTCGTGCAGCCGCCATCCGGCCCAGACGCCGACCGGCACCGCCGGCACGCAAAGCGCCATCAGCATCCACAGGCTGTGCGACGGCGTGGCGAGCACGAGCCACGGGCCTGCCTTCAAGAGGTTGCCGACCGTGAAGAACAGGCTGGTGGTGCCGGCGTAAAGCGCCTTCGGCATGCCGAGCGGCAGCAGACAGATCGCAAGCGGCGGCCCGCCCGAATGCGCCACCATCGTGGTGACGCCGGAGGACAGGCCGGCGAACGTCGCCTTGAACGTCGAGCGCGGACGCGGCTTGATCTCGCCGCCGCCGAGAAACCACAGCGCGGTGAACACCAGCGTCACCACGCCCATCACGATCTCGACGGCATGCCGGTCGAGATCGCGCAGCACGAAGTAGCCGATGCCGATGCCGACGACGAGCGCCGGCAGCAGCATCGCGAGGTCGATGCGCGACCATGTGCTCGGGCGCCAGAACCGAAGCGCGGTGACGTCCATGACGACGAACAACGGCGCCAGCAGCGCGCCCGCCGCGATCGGGTCCATCGCCAGCGACAGCAGCGGGATGCCGACGATCGCAAAGCCGCCGCCGAACGCGCCCTTCATGAAGGCAATCAGGAAGACGCCGGCCAGGGCGACCGCGAGCACGAACGGCGCGGGCAGGTCAGCGACGATGGACGTGATCATGGTGTCGTGCGAAGCGTTGTGGTGGTACTCAACATGGCCACGCGCGCCTGCACGCGCAATCCAAACATTGCTCTCGGTGCAATTGATATCAGCCTGCCGCTTGCGGTGTGAGGCTTCGGTTCACGCGAGCCGGCGCGCAATTCGCTCGAAGGCACTCTAGGGGGGGCTTATTTACTTTGCGCGCAACCGCAGCCTGATCGACACAAGTTGAACGAAGGTCAGGTCGTTGGCGGCAAGTTTGGTGTTAGCCCCATTATCTACACGTTGAATTTTGTCGTTCATGACCCAGCTCGGGCACGGTCGAATAGCATAGGTTCATTCGGGAGCTGGCGATGATTTGCCTCTTCGCCATGAACCCGGTGGTACGCCAACATGTTTCTTGAAGGCGCGGTTGAAGGCTGCCTCGGATTCGTAACCGACCTCCGCTCCCACCTGTGCAACGCTGATGCCTGGGATGGCCAGATGTCGGACTGCGAGTTGCATGCGCCAGCGGCCGAGATAATGCATCGGCGAAACACCAACATAGTGCGCGAAGCGATCGGCAAAGACTGATCGCGAAAGGCCGACTTCGCGAGCAAGTTCAGCGAGCGTCCACGGCCTTTCCGGATTCCCGTGGATGAGCCGTAGCGCATGTCCAACCTGTCGGTGCTTTAGCCCGGACAGCCAACCCTTCGAATCTTCAGGGAGATGGATGATGTACTGGCGGACGACCTCGACGAACATCAGCTCGGCAAGCCTGGCGAGCAAACTTTCGCTACCGGCGCCGCCGCGACCGGCCTCTTCGGCTGCGAGCCGAAGCAGGTTGGATAACCAGCCCCGCGCTGCAGCAGACATTTGGCTGAGCAGCATGCGGGGCAGCGCTTCGAGCAACGGATTGAATGGCCGCGCATCGCAGCCGAAATAGCCGCAAACCAGGTGGCAGTAGTCGGCGCTGTCGTTGTCGAGACGGGTCACGATCGGCAAGGGCCGATCTTTCGGCCGCGCGTAATCCTGGAGGTCAGGAAGACCGCGCATGCCCGGCGCGGAGCTCAGGACGTTGGCATCACCCATCGGGTAGATGACGATATCCCCCGCATTGAAGCGCATGGACGAATCAGAATTCCCCGCCAATCCGGCCCAGCAAGAGCCCGACAGGATGGCGTGGAAGCTGATCACATGTTCGGCCTCCGGCATGACCATCGATGCGATGGCGGCCGAGGGCGGTGACTCACCGACCCAAGGCGCGTGAAGATGGCGTTCGAAGAAGACAGCGCCGGTCAGACGCACTGTCTTCAGCACATCTGAGAGAACATCCATTGCGGCGCCTCCTCGTCTCGGACGATCGAGCAAGAAAAGCAGACAGGGGAGCATACCAGTACAGTCGCGCACGGGGTACAAATTGCAGCACCAGAAGCCTTTTCAGGCCCGAAAAACGCCAGGGAAACGCTGCAATGGAATCAGCGGAGACAGCAAGCGAGCGGCCGGCTGCGCCGGTTAGCGTGAACCACATCGCGCTCAACGTTCGCAACATGGACGAGAGCCATCAGTTCTGGACCGAGGTCGTCGGATTACGGCAAGTTGGTGAATTCCGACCGCGGCCTGGCCGGCCGCCAACCCCGAGAATGTGGTTCTATAGCGGCACGGACATCGGCGGCGTCCATCACCATGATCTTGCGCTCGTGGAGAATCCGAACCTGCCGCCGCCACCCGCGGAATGGAAGATGTGGGACTTGCCAATCGCGATCAATCATATCGCGATTACATTTCCGACCCGCGAGGCTTGGCTGAGCCGGCTCTCGTATCTTCAGGCCAAGGGCGTGAAGTTCGACCGGCGCATCGACCACGGGATGACGCACAGCCTCTATATTCATGATCCCAACGGCTACGGTGTGGAGCTGGTGTACGATCTCCCGCGCGAAGTCTGGGAGAACGACATTGATGCTGCACTGAACTTCGCCGAGCTCCGGCCGAGCGAAGGCGCAGAGGCGTTGATAGATCGCACTGACGTTCCAGTGTTTGGTGTATAGGCGAGAGCTTCGTCCTACCCGCGGTAGGCAAAAAACCTTGTCCGCGAAGGTCTGCTGTTGCCCTTTTGCGACCTCCGGCGAAGTCCGCTATTTGGCCGCTACTGTGGACAAGCGGACATCAGGCGCGCCTGACCCAAGCACCCCGATTTACGAGTCAGTGCTCTAGCCGGCGCGCATCCGCGGCAGGCCCGGCTTGTCGCCGTTGATCACGGCGCGGCGGTCGGAGACGGCGTGATGGAATTGCTCGAGCGTTAGCCCGATCACCGAGAGGTCGCCTTCCTCGATCGCGCCGTCGTCGTAGCAGTCGAGCGCCTCGCGCAACAGGGCATCCGCGTCGCCCTGCATGGCCGCGAGCTGCTCCGGCGTCTCGGCGCCGCGCACCTGCGAGATCAGGGTCAGCAGATTGTCGCGATGGGTGATGTAGTGCTCGCGCTCGTCGCGCTTCACGTAGTGGCGCAGCCAGGCGCCGGCCGAGCCGAGGCCGGAGAGCAGCAGGATGCCGCCCCAGATGTAATCGGAGTATTTTTCGAGGAAGGTGCGCTCGGTGCCGTCGATATAGGCGGCCGCGCCCTGATGCGCCGGCAGCGCGGCGTCCTTGTCGGTGTCGGGCTTCTCGATCTTTGCCGCCGCCGGCAGATCGCGCGCGACCTGGAGGCGCAGCGTGAACAGCTGCCGGTCGAGCGCGCCGACGGTCGCCTCGCTCAGCGCATGTTGCGCGATGATGAGGTGATTGACGCTGACGGTCTCGACCTTGTCCTCGGGCCGCGCCGGCGACGAGGAGAAGATGCTGCCGGCGATCTCCTCGGACTCATAGCGCGGATGCTTCTGCGCGATCGCTTCCGAGACGTCGATCGGGAGGAAGACCGGCTCGCCGCGCGCGGCCGCCGTCGCCGTAATCGCTTCCGCCGTTATCTTGCTGTCGAGCGGGCCGACGGTCATGTAGGCATCAAGCGAGGGGTCGCGCGCGAGGTCGGCGATCTTGTTGACGGCGAACTGGCTGACCGCGACCTTGTCGGGGTTGACGCCGGACTCGGTCAGGATCACACGCAGCAGCGTGACGTTGGCTTGGGTGCTGCCGACCACACCGACCTTGTGGCCGGCGAGGTCGTCGATGCTCTTGATCTTCGCGGACCGCCGCTTGCCCTTGGCGCCCGAGGGCGCCCACAGCACGACGACATTCTTGCGCAGGATCGCAACCGACTCGGCGCTCGCGGGCAGATCGAGGTCGCCGCGCACCACCGCGAGGTCGACCTTGTTCGCCATGAACAGCGCGATGCTCTCGGCGGAGCCCTGCGTCGTGACCGGCTTCAGCCGCACCGAGCTGCCGTCGTGCGCAAAGGCCTGGGCGAAACCCTGGATCAGCTTGACGTCCTCGCTGCCGGTCGGGCCGACCGCGATCGCGAGCGTCACCGGACGCAGCGCGTAATACAGCGCGCCGGCGGCGAGACCGAACACAAGCATGCCGGCCGCAAGGATCAGCAGCGACGAGTTTCGTCGCCTGAGCCTGCGGCGCTTGGCGCCGGGATTTTCACTCTGCTCTGACATCTGACTGTCACGTTACACGAAAAACCGGCCGTTTGCCGGGAAAAACAACCTAACATTTCGATGACGTCATACGTTTGAAACATCCATGTCAGAACGTCGTGCGAGCAGAATCAAGATTAACGATTTGGATCTCCTGCAATGCGCATACTCGTTGCGACCGATGCCTGGCATCCGCAAGTCAACGGCGTGGTCCGGACGCTGACGTCGCTTGCGCGCAGCGCAGCCGGGCTCGGCGCCGAGATCGAATTCCTCACTCCCGACGGTTTCCGCTCGGTCGGCGTGCCGACCTATCCGGGCCTGCGCGTGGCGTTGCCGAACCGCCGCGAGATCGCGCGCCGCATCGAGGAGGCCGCGCCCGAGGCGATCCACATCGCGACCGAAGGGCCGATCGGCTGGGCGGTGCGCGGCTATTGCCGGCGCAACAAGCTCGCCTTCACCACATCCTATACAACGCGCTTCCCGGAATATGTTTCGGTTCGTACCGGCATTCCCGACAGCGTCGGCTATGCGGTGCTGCGCCACTTCCACGCCGCCGGCTCGATGACGATGGTCGCAACCGACTCGCTGCGGTCAGAGCTCGCCGAGCGCGGCTTCCGCAGGCTCGGCTTCTGGACCCGCGGCGTCGACACCAGGATCTTCAATCCGGACCAGCCGGCGGTGCTCGATCTGCCGCGGCCGATCTTCATGACCATGGGCCGCGTCGCGGTGGAGAAGAACCTCGACGCCTTCCTGTCACTGGACCTGCCGGGCTCCAAGGTCGTGGTCGGCGATGGCCCGCAAAGGACGGCATTGGAACAGAAATATCCCGACGCGATTTTCCTTGGCGAGAAGAAGGGGCAGGATTTGACCTCGCACCTCGCCGCCGCCGACGTCTTCGTGTTCCCGAGCCTGACCGACACCTTCGGCGTCGTGCAGCTCGAGGCGCTGGCCTGCGGCACGCCGGTCGCGGCATTCCCGGTCACCGGCCCGAAGGACGTCATTGCCAACCATCCGATCGGCGCGATCGACAACGACCTGCGCAGCGCCTGCCTGCGCGCGCTGACGATGTCGCGCGCGGTCTGCCGCAATTTTGCGCTGGAGCGTTCCTGGGAAAACAGTGCGCGTCAGTTCATCGGCAATCTGGCCACGCTGCAGCCGAGCCGCGCGCCGCGGCCCGCCCGCCGCGTTGCCGGCCGCAGTGCGGTTCCGAATTAACAGCTCAATCGAACGAGAGACGAGAGACGATCTATGGCTGAAATCATCAAGCTGGGTGCCGACCGTTCCCTGGACTTCGACCGCGAGACGGTCGAGCAGGCCTATGACCGCTGGGCGCCGATCTACGACCTCGTGTTTGGCGGTGTGTTCAGCAAGGGCCGGCAGGCCGCGATCCAGGCCACCAACAAGATCGGCGGCCGGGTGCTCGAGGTCGGCGTCGGCACCGGCATCTCGCTGCCGCTCTACAGCCCGAACGTCCGCATCTTCGGCACCGACATCTCCGAGGCGATGCTCGAGAAGGCCAAGAAGCGGGTCACCGAGCAGGGCCTGAAGAATGTCGAGGGCCTTGCGGTGATGGACGCCGAGAAGCTCGAATTCCCCGACAATTCGTTCGACGTGGTGATGGCGCAGTATGTGCTGTCGGCGGTGCCGAACCCCGAAGCCGCGCTCGACGAGTTCGCCCGCGTGGTGCGTCCGGGCGGCGAACTGATCATCCTAACCCGCGTCAGCGCCGATGCCGGCGTCCGCCGCTTCATCGAGCAGAAGCTGCAGCCGGTGGTGCGCCCGCTCGGGTTCCGGACCGCCGAATTCGCCTGGTCGCGCTACACCAAATGGCTCGCCGGCGCGCGCGGCATGGAGCTCGCGGAGCGCCGCCTGATTCCGCCGCTCGGCCATTTCTCGCTGGTCCGCTTCCGCAAGGCGGATGTTGCCAAAGCCGCCTGAGGCGGCGTAGTCGCCCTTGATCCTCATGGTGAGGAGGCGCACTGCGCCGTCTCGAACCATGAGGCCACGGTGTCGATCCTCGGCCTCATCCTTCGAGACGCTTGCTGCGCAAGCTCCTCAGGATGAGGGGAGAGGTTGAAGTTGCGTCAAGGCGTCGCTCCGCATTGTCATATGTCATTATGATGATGTCACACGCGATACATCGAATCCCTGTAAATCCTGTCCCGAAAGATGTTGGGGGAACCAATGATCAAGAATTTCCTGCAAGAGCTGCGTACCCAGCGCTGGGATGACCATCGCTTCTACCATCACAGCCGGATCAACCAGAGCCTGCACTTCGTCAGCGCGCTGAGCTTCCTGTTCGCCTATGTGATGCTGTTCTTCGATCCGGTCGTGTCGGCACTGGTCGGCTGGCTGGTCTCGATGACCTCGCGCCAGGCCGGTCACTTCTTCTTCGAGCCGAAGGGCTACGACCACGTCAACCAGGCGACCCACGAGCACAAGGAAGACATCAAGGTCGGCTACAATCTGCAGCGCAAGGTCGTGCTGATGGCGATTTGGGCGCTGTCGCCGATGGTGCTGTACTTCGATCCGACGCTGTTCGGCCTGTTCAAGCCCTGGGTCACGATGGGCGACTTCACCCGCCAGGTGGCCAAGATCTGGCTCGTGGTCGGCATTGGCGGCTTGCTGTTCCGCACCATCCATTTGTTCTTCATCCGCGACGTCGAAACCGGCCTCGTCTGGATGACCAAGATCATCACCGACCCGTTCAACGACCTGAAGCTCTATCACAAGGCGCCGTTGTTCCTGATGAAGGGCGAACTGATCGATCCGGGTCTCGAGAAGCACGTCAAGCACGCCTGATCGTTGCTCCCAGCGTCATCAATCTGCGTCATGCCCGGGCTCGTCCCGGGCATCTACGTTCCTAGGGTTACGGCGGATATTCACTTGTTGAGCGCTTTCGGCCGCGCACGCACTTCACCTCGCCCCGCTTGCGGGGAGAGGTCGGATTGCATCGATAGATGCAATCCGGGTGAGGGGGGCTTACCGCGAGTTCGTCTGTCACCGATTTTGTGGATGCAGCCCCTCACCCCAACCCTCTCCCCGCAAGGGCGGGGCGAGGGAGTAGGAGGGCCGCGCGTTGCCTCAGCGCCTGAACTTCACGGTGACGACCTAAACGCCGTCATTCCGGGGCGATCGCGCCAGCGAGCGAACCCGGAATCTCGAGATTCCGGGTTCGATGCTGTGCATCGCCCCGGAATGACGGTGTGCTCAGCGGCCGAACCTCACGGCGACCATCTCCTTCAGGATCTGGCGCTTGATGTTCTTGTTGGTCAGGCCGGGCTTATGCCACCACCAGCCGTCGCGCTTCATCTTCTCGGCTGCCGCGATGAAGCGGTCGCTGACCTCGGCGAAGTCGGCGTCGGTGTAGTTGAGGGTGAAGATCAGGCGGCCGGTGCCGACCCAGCTCAGCGCCAGTCCCTCGGCCCGCAGATAGTATTGCAGCATCCAGTTGTAGCGGGACGGCTCGGTGTAATAGACGGTCCAGATCGACGAGATGTTGCCGACGCGAACCGGAAGGCCCGCGGCTTTGAGCCGGTCGTTGAGCGCCTTGGCACGGCCGTTCCAGGTCTCGTCCAGCCCGTTGTAGATCGAGCGGAAGTTCGGGCTGGCGAGCCGGCTCAGGAACTCGTCCATCGCCGTCATCACATAGGGATGCGAGTTGAAGGTGCCGCGAGCAAAGCAGATGTCGGCCGGGCGGTCGTCGCGGAAGCGCCGCATCAAATCCTTGCGGCCGCACACCACGCCGACCGGAAGCCCGCCGGCGAGGCTCTTGCCGTAGGTCGCCATGTCGGCCTTGACGCCGAAATATTCCTGGGCGCCGCCGGCGGCGAGGCGGAAGCCGACGAACACCTCGTCGAAGATCAGGACGATGCCGCGTTCGGTGCACACCTCGCGCAGCTTCTTCAGCCATTCGGTGTAGGCGGCGCGGTCGTATTTGGAGGAGCGCGAGCTATCGACCAGCGCGGAATCGCCGGGCGCGTTGGAATTCGGATGCAGCGCCTGCAGCGGGTTGACCAGCACACAGGCGATGTCGTTGCGCGTCCGCAGCACGTGCAGCGTCTTCTCCGACATATCGGCGAGCGTGAAGGTTTCGTGCGGCGACACCGGATTGCCGACGCCGGGCTGCACGTCGCCCCACCAGCCATGATAGGCGCCGGCGAAGCGCACGAGGCGCTTGCGCCTGGTGTGGTAGCGCGCGAGCCGCACCGCCTGCATCACGGCCTCGGTGCCGGACATGTGGAACGAGACCTCGTCGAGGCCGGACAGCTCGCAGAGCCGCTTGACGTTGTCGGCAATGACCGGGTGGTAGGGGCCGAGCACGGGGCCGAGCGCGTGCGCGCGCTTCTCACCCTCGGCGATGCACTCCTTGTAGAAGTCGTTGCCGAAGATGTTGACGCCGTAGGAGCCGGTCAGGTCGTAGAACACATTGCCGTCGACGTCGGTGACAGTGACGCCGCTGGAGGCCTCGACGAACGCCGAGGTGCCGAGATGTTCGCGCACCAGGCGGCTGTACTGGAACGGCACGCGGTAGGTTTCGGTGAACTGCAGGTCGGAGATGCGCTCCGTCACCTCGGCGGTCAGCGCGCGGCCCTTGGGGTAGCGATCCCCGTAGAGGCCGGCGAGGCGGAAGAAGCCGTCCTGGCGCTGCATCGCGATGTCCTTCGGCGCGCCGTCGGAGCGGAAGAAGTCGTCGATGTCGAATTCGTAGTGCGGGACCATGCGCGCGACCATCTTGGACATCTTGGAATGTCCGGTCAGCGAGCGGTGCTTGGCACGCGACAGCGCGATGCGGGCCTGAATTTTGGGGAAAGCTGCGGCGGCGCCGGCAAGCGCGGCGGCGGACAGCGAGAGAATCGGAAGGGATGTTTCCATGACAGAAGCGCTAGCCTCAGCACCTAACAGATTCATGACAGTCAAGGGCCTGATCTCGGTATTCACCCAGCAGGAAGACCTCAATTTCCTGCTAACCAACCGGATTCCGCGCGCCGCGCTGACCCGCTTCATGGGCTGGTTCTCCAAGGTCGAGAACCCCCTGGTGCGCGACGCCTCGATCGCCTGCTGGAAGCTGTTCTCCGACCTCGATCTGTCGGAGGCGAAAAAGACCGAGTTCAGGAGCCTGCATGATTGCTTCACCCGCGAGCTCAAGCCCGGCCTGCGTCCGGCCGCAGCCGATCCCGCCATCATCGCGAGCCCGTCGGATGCGATCATCGGCGCGCATGGGCGGATCGAGCACGGGCAATTGTTCCAGGTCAAGGGCGCGCCTTATTCGCTGCTCGATCTGGTCGGCGATCCGGCGCTGGTGGAGCAGCACCGGAACGGCTGCTTCGTCACGCTGCGGCTGACCTCGAGCATGTATCACCGTTTCCACGCGCCCTATGATCTTGCCATCGACAAGGTGACGTTCATTCATGGCGACGTCTGGAACGTCAATCCGATCGCGCTGAAGCGGATCGAGCGGCTGTTCTGCAAGAACGAGCGCGCGGTGCTGCGCGCGAAGCTTCCAACCGGCGAGGCACTGACGCTGGTTCCGGTCGCCGCCATCCTGGTGGCGAGCCTCCGCCTTCATTTCCTCGACATCACGCTGAACGCGCAGTCGCGGGGCCCGGTGGATTTCTCCTGTGACGCGCATGTGAAGAAGGGCGATGAGCTCGGCTGGTTCGAGCACGGCTCGACGATTATCGTGCTGGCGCCCGGCAATTTCGAATTCTCTGAAAATGTCGCGGAGGGAACGCGGATCAAATGCGGCGAGCCGCTGCTGCGCAAGCCATTGTAGCCTTGTTTCCATCGCGCTCATCGTTTGAGCATGAAAACCGGCTTCCACTTTTCGAGATCATGCTTAGAATAGTCGGGATCGTCGTGCGACGATCCTAAATCGCAAACCTGATGGACACGAGATGGCGCGGACGCCTGTTCTGGCGGCGGGAGGCATTGTGCTGCGGCGGGAGACACCGCCGCGCTTTGCCGTCGTGCGCCTGCGCAAGCGCAATGAGTGGGTGTTGCCGAAAGGCAAGCTCGACGACGGCGAGACGCCGCGCGCCGCCGCCGAGCGCGAGGTGCTTGAGGAAACCGGCCACGACGTCGACGTGCACGAATTCCTCGGCACGCTGGTCTATGATTCAGGTGGCCGTTCCAAGGTGGTGCACTACTGGCGCATGGATGCCGGCGGCAAGCCGGTGCGGGCGCTGATGAGCGACATCCGCGAGGTGGACTGGCTGCCGCTCGATGCGGCGCTCGAGCGTCTGTCGCGCGGCTATGAGCGCGCGTTCCTGGAAAATGTCGGACCGATCGCTTTGCAGGCCGCGGCGCTCGCCGAGCGCGAGCGGCGCGCGCGGGCAAGGGCCGTGGCCGCAGAGCGCCGGCGGAGTCGCGAAGCCGCAGTGCCACAGGTCATCGACGAGCAGGAGGTCGCCGATGCGCCTGATGTTGCCGATGCGGCTGCCCCGGCGGAGACGCCGGCCATCGATCAGCCGCCGCTGGCGCAAAGCGAACCCGATCCGCCGGCCATGGCGCCGCAAGACGTTCCGGCGGCCGCACCCGATGCAGCTGCCGAGACCGAGCGGGGCGCCGAGACGGTGATCCCTGAACAAGCGCCGCCATTGGTGCACGAGGTCGTGCCAGCCGGCGCGGCACCTCAGCCCGCGCCGCGCAAGAATCTGATCGAACGCGTGCGCGACTGGCTGCGTCGCGCGGCGTGATCATCCGCACATCTGACGACGTGCCGTTGGCTGCCAGGCGTCAATGTCGCGCTGCAAGGCAAGACACTCGGCAAGACGCTTGGGCGAACCCAGGTCACGCGCCAGAAGCTGTGCCGCATGAACTTCGGCCATGGCACCGCGAACGTCTCCATGCTCCAGCTGGAGGCTGGAGATCTGAAGCCTCAGCCGCACGATCTGAACCCGCCCTTCGATGCTGGACCACAACTGGCGAGCGAGATGGAGATGCCGCATGGCTGTTTCATGATCCTGCCGGGAAAGCGCGAGGATCGCCTGCGCTTCGTTGGTGAGGGCGCGGATCGAGGGCATCGGCCAGCGATCCGGACTTCCCGAAAGTTCGCAGATCAATGCCTTCGCTCGAGCGGTCCGATGCGTGTGCGCGGCAACCAGCGCCAAATGCGCGAGCAGGATTCCGCGCCGCTGCAGCGTCCACCAGGTCTTGCCGATCAGGCTCCGCTCGAGGCTGGCATAGGCGGCTTCCGCTTCGCCTCTTGCGAGCAGCAGCATGGCGCGGCCCGGTTCCGGGCACCAGCCCAGCGTGTAAGCCCTGTCATAGGCTTCGAGCGCTGCGTCGTCATTGCCGATCGCCGCCTGAATATCGCCCAGCACCCGGTTGGCATCGCCCAGCGACCAGGGCGCATCGCTGGTCAGGCGCGCGAGCGCGTCCCGAATGCGCGCCAGCGCTTCGTCGAGCGAGCCTCGGATGCCGAGCACCTCGGAGCGGTGCAACTGGCATGAGCCCGTCAGTTCCATGCCGCTGCCCGAGCAGAAATTCTGGTAGCTCCGCGTCCACTGGTCGGCGCGTGCCCAATCTCCGAACATCCGGGCGGCCCAGAGGATGTTGCAGTAGAGGTTGCCGCCCATGATCGGGTCCAGATTGTTGCTGGACAGCGCAACTGCGGCGGCATGGTCCTGATCGGCCAGTCCTCCGTGTGTGTCGCCGAGGCACAGCCGATAGAAGCCGCGATAGGCCAGGCTCAGCGCTTCGATATTGATCGCATCCTTGTATCTGACGGCGGTGTAGGCGGCATCGGCCAACGCGAGCGCCTGTTCCGGCTCGCCATCGAAAGCAGCCAGTTTCGACTTCATCCATAACACCAGGGCCGTCGTCGGGGGATCGTCGAGCGTTGAAGCCCAATCCTCCGCCCGCGCGAGCCAGCCCTTTCCGATCGCGGCCTGGCCGCTTTCGAAATGCAAAGCCGAGAGTGCTATCGCGTCGACCGTGGCGCCTGCCGCGTCACCGGCCTGGCTGCGTGCGGCGACCGCGCGAACCAGAATCGGAATCGCTGCCGTGGCCCTGCCGAGGCACTGCAGGGCAAGAGCCCAATCGTGGAAATCTTCAGCGTTGAGCTGGCCGCTTTCATCCGCGCTCGCGAACAGGGTCGCTGCCTGCAACCACAATTGTCCGGCCGCCGCGCGTCGGGCGAGACCGATTGCACCGACGGTGCCATCGACTTGCTTGGGGTCGATGCGTTCCGGCTGTCTGATCTCCGACTCGAGGAAAAAGCGATAGCCTTTGCCCGGCAGATTTCGGATCGCGCCGTCCATGCCGCCGTTGCGGAGCGCGGCGCGCAACGCACTCACCGCCCGCTGCAGCGAGTTGTCGGTGACCGTCACATCCGGCCAGACGGCTTCGAGGAGTTCTTCCTTGGAGATGACCCGCTCGCGGTGTCGAACCAGATAGATCAGCAGATCGAACACACGCGGCTGCAATGGGACCTCTTGGCGCGCGCACAGCAGCACGCGTCCAGCTTCATCAAGCTCGAACAGTCCAAATGAGAATGCCATGTGTATGAGTTGGGGCTCGGCGGAAAAGGTTCAGGCAAAGATCAGACAAAGATCAGGCAATGATCAGTCCGCGGTAAGGACATTCGGCATCGACGGCGTCTATAGCTCATCATGGCTCGCCATGAGCGCCTGCCGTTCAATAATTGCAACCGAGGAGATTTCGATGGAACTCTATGTCATTCGCCGTCCGAGCGCCTGGGCGAACATGAGCGAGCTGGAACTCGCCGGCGCAACGTCCGCCAGGATCGGCGACGAGCAGATGCCGGACCGCGTCCGCTGGATCCGCAGCTATGTGGTGCATGAGGCGGATGGTCGCATCGGCACATTCTGCATATACGAGGCGCGGGACGGTGACTCGATCCGGGAGCATGCGCGCTGCGTCGGCATGCCGGGCGAGGAATTCTACAAGGTGGCGGCAACCGTGGTCGTGCGTGGTGATCCGGTCCAACCGCCCATTGCAGCCGAATGACGCCTGCGCGGCGTCGCATGGCGTATCCCGGCCAAACCTGATCCGGGACGCCATCACACTTCGATCAAGGAAACGATTATGTCGATTTCATTCATGGAATCCATTTCAAGTCCGGTACGAAGGCATTTTTCCTTCCTGCTTTTGCGGATCCGCCGGATCGTCAATCAATCGGTCGCAGGCATGCTCGCACATCGCGAGCGGCAGGCCAGTCGCCTGATGCCGCGCGAGGCCGGCGGCCGTCAGCCGAAGGGCGCCGGCAGCCGCTGCTCGGGGCCGGTCGTGCGAAGCGTACTGCTCGGGCTGGTGATCGCGGGTTTGTCCTCGCCCTTGTTCACCAGAGCGGAGGAGCCTGTCGTTCGGGAGCATCGTGCAGCTCCGGCGCAGCAGGCTGCTTCGACTCAGCGTAGCAGCCACGGCTGCAGGCATCGCTCGGATTGGAGCATAGTTGCCGCATCGACCATCCCGGTTCTGCTCGACCGCCGCACGTAGCGCGCAGCACATTTGAAGTCATTGCACTGCTCGACGCCTTTTTGGCGCAACTCGCGGACTCTCGGCGAGGCCGGCGGCCTCGCCACGAGCCGCATCACATTTTCAAAGGAGATGCACATGAACGTTCAGACCGAAATGCCGGCCATCGATCTCGCCGCCGTCAAGGCGCGCCAGCAAGCCACCTGGAGTTCGGGCGACTACGCGATCGTCGGCACCACGCTCCAGATCGTCGGCGAGATGCTCTGCGAGGCGGTCGACCTGCGCAGCAATCAAATGGTGCTCGACGTCGCCGCCGGCAACGGCAATGCGACGCTGGCCGCGGCACGGTGCTTTGCCGACGTGGTCTCGACCGACTACGTCGCGGCGTTGCTCGAGCGCGGCCGCGAGCGGGCGGCCGCGGAGCGTCTGCCCGTCACGTTCCAGGAAGCAGACGCGGAGAAGCTGCCGTTTGCCGACGCCAGCTTCGACGTCGTGCTGTCGACCTTCGGTGTCATGTTCACCGCCGATCAACAGCAGGCCGCGAACGAATTGCGCCGCGTCTGCCGCATCGGCGGCAAGATCGGACTTGCGAGCTGGACGCCGGAAGGGTTCATCGGCCAGGTATTCAAGACCATCGGCAAATATGTGCCGCCGGCGCCGGGCGTGAAATCTCCCGCGCTGTGGGGCACCGAGGCGCATCTTGGCGCCTTGTTCGGCGCGCAGGCGACGCTCGATGCCAAGCGCAGGCACTTCAATTTCCGTTACAGGTCGCGCGAGCATTTCCTCGAGATCTTCCGCACCTATTACGGTCCGGTGCTGAAGGCATTCGGGGCGATCGATCCGGTCAAGCAGCAATTGCTCGCTGCCGACATGTTCGGCCTGATGGACCAGTTCAATATCGCCAGGGACGGCACGCTGGTGATCCCGGGCGAATATCTGGAGGCTGTGATCACCAGACGCGGCTGATCTGCCGCTCGCCATTGGTCGATCTGCGCGTGGCGCCGGCGTTCTCGCCGGCGCCATTCGCACGTTTGATCGACATTGATGCGATCGCTCGGTTACTGACGCTTGTCCCTGGGCGGAGGCTTCGCGCCGCGCGGCGGAGGCGGCGCGCGCCGTTGCTGGAAGCCTGGACGCGCCTGCACCGCGGGCCGTTGCATGCCCGGACGCACGCCCGGTACGGCCTGCTGGATGCCGGGTCGCGTCTGGCCGGGCGCTTGCGGCACAGGCTGCGCGGTGCCTTGGCGCGGCGCGCCCGATGGACCCGGTTGGGCCGCTGGTGGTCCTGGCTGGCGCACGCCGCCCGGGGCCTGCGTGCGGCCGGGCTGCAGGCCGCCTTGCCGTGCCGGCGATTGTTGTCCGCCGGGTTGCGTCGCGCCGCCTTGGCGCGCGGGCTCCTGCGTGGGGGCTTGGCGCGTTGGCTGTTGTCCGGCTGGCGTTTGGACGCCGGGCGCGTGCGGCAGCGTCGCGCCGCCGGGTTGGCCGGGCAGCGCATGCTGTGCGCCGCGTTGCTGCTGCGTGCCGGGCTGCTGCGAGCCTTGCCGGCCAGGCGTGCCCGGTTGCTGGCCGGGACGGTTCTGCTGACCCGGCTGCTGCGGGGCGTTGCGGTTCTGGCCCGGCAGGCCGTTCTGCCGCTGCGGGTTCGGCTGCACCGGCTGGCCGCGGTTCGGATAGGGCGCGGCCGGATTGGCCCTGCGGAAATCGGGATTGGCGCGGCGGAAGTCGCGCTGCTCGGTCACGACCTGACGGCCGAGCGTCTGCGCGCTATGGACCTGGCGCACAAAGCCCTGGTCGCGTGTGATCTGTTGCGGCGAGATCGTCAGCGGCACCGCGGCGAAGCGGGCGCCGCCGGTGCCCGGACGAATCGCAAAGCCGCTCGCGCCGCGCGTCAGCACGCCGAGCGAAGCGCCGCTGTGGTCGTTGACCTCGATGCGGCCGACATGTCCGTCGGCGTCGGGATAGAGCTTGATGCCGACATTCCTGCTGGTCGCGGTGGCGCCTTCGGGCACCTCGACGAGGCCGGTGGTGCCGCGGATGCCGAGCGTCGCGGTCGGGGTCGAGATCTTCATGTCGCCGGTCTTGGCGACCGCGGCGGCGACGAAGGCCGCCGTTCCCTTGGTAACGTTGAACAGCGCACTGTTCTGCTGGCCGCCGTCCTCATAGACATAATTGTCGATCGTGATCCTGGCATTGGCGCGCAGGTTGAAGGTGGTGCCGTCGTTGAAGGTGATGCCGAGCGAGGAGGTCGCTGATGTCGCGACCTCGTCATTGGCAAAGATGTCGTCGCGGATCTGCAGCGGCGTCGCCGTGTTGTTGCGCGTGACGGTCGCGGCTCCTGTCAGTGTTGCCACGTTGCCGATTGGCTCCGGCGCCGCGGGCTGCGCATTCGCGGCCGGCGCCGGCGTTGCAGGCGCGGGTGTTGCAGGAGCAGGCGTAGCTGGCGTCGGACTCGGCGCCGGGGCGGGCGCCTGTGCAGGCTGCGCCTGTGCGAGCTGCGGCAGGTCCGGCGCGGCATTGGCCGTTGGTTGCCAACCGATCGTGACGCCGGCGCCAAGCAGAAGCGCAAAGAGAAAGCTGCGGCGCATCACCATCGATTCCCGGGGAGGCAGTGGGCACGGCAATTGAGCCGCGTCAGGCTGAATGCCGGATGAACGGTCCCGCCTTGTTGTCATGACGAACCGAAACGATCAAGCACCGCGCTCCGTTGCCGGAAGCGCGGTGCCTGGTCGCTGTTGGGGTTTTGTTTAGCCGCGCTTGTGAGGAGTGATATTGAGCGGTTTCGCCGGCTTGGTCGCGGGCGCGTAGCTCGCGGGTTGCGCAGCCGCCGGCGGCACGTAGTGGAACACCGCCTTGCAGCCGTCGCTGAGCAGCGCGCGCTGGCGGATCATGCAGGCGGTGACGCGATCGACATCGGGAATTTCCGAGCTGCACAGCCGCATGGCGTCGCTGGTGCACATCTGCTGCTGCTCGTCGGTGTAGGCATAGGACGCCGAGCTCAGCAGACCGAGCGTGAACGCGGTCGCCGCCAGCAGTTTGCCGTGACGAAGTGCGGAAGCGGTGAAAGCCATCATGTCCCCCTTGTGATCGCGCCGAAGCAGCGCGTTGTCGAGGCCATCACTAGGCAGGCTTGGTTTCGGCAATTCTTCGTCGCCAGGGCAAAATGGTTTCGTCGCGCGGGCCGTTTGTTTCGTCAACCGCATCCCGATCGGGGGTTACGGCGCCGCGGGCGCCGGTGCCCCTTCGAGCGCGAGCACGGCCTCGCGCTGGGCCTCCGGCATGGCGCGGATGCGGCGCCTTGCGGTGAGGCGGAGCGCGGCAAAGCCGCCGAGGAACACCACGATCTTGCTCACGATGCCGAAGATCGGCATCACGACGGCCCATGTCGTGATCTCGCAGGTCAGCGCGACGATGGCGTTCACCGCGGCGGAGGCGAACATCAGGGCGGCCCAGGCATAGCCGACCTTGACGGCGACATCGGGCACGACCTTCTGTGCGATCTCGGGCAGGTAGCGGTTGAGCCAGCCGGGCTTCAGCATCACGACGCCGACGATCGCGTAGATCACGCTCGGCTTGAACAGCACGAAGCGCGGGTCATGGGTCAGCAGCGTGGCGGTGCCGGCGGCGACGACCAGGAACAGGCTGAGCCACTCCATGGTGTCGATCCGCTTGCCGCGCACCATCTGGACGCCGATCTGCACGACGCCGAACGCGATGCCGAGGCCGACCGCAAGCGCGGTGTTGTGCGTCAGCAGGAACAGAACCAGAAAGACAAGGGTCGAGGCGAGATCGAGGGCCAATAGCCTTGCCGCGGTAAGGAAGTGCTTCATCCTTGGTTAAGCTCCGCTTTTGTTCGCTGCCGCATGACGATCAAGAGAAAATGCCGGGATGTATTGCAGGTGCGATCCGTTTGATCAGCGGCAGGATCAGGACTGGCTGTGCGTTGAACAGGAAGTGGGTGAGCCACGCCGGAGTGAGGGAGCTGTATCGCAGGCGGATCGCGAAAAGGATCGCGCCGAACCCAACCATGACGGTGCCCCAGACGAGACCGAGCGGGAGGATGTGATTGGCTCCGAACAGCAGGCTGCCTGTCAGCCAGATCGTCGGATCGCCGAAGCCTGCGCGACGAAGCCAGGCGACCAGCAGCCCGCGATAGAGGATCTCCTCGCATAGTGGAGCAGTCATCACAAACAGCAGGATGTAAATTGCGGTTGCATGCGCACCATGGAAGTCGATCCGCGCTTTCCCCAGACCATCGCCACCGGCGATATCCGACAACCAGTGTGTCGCAATGGGCGCGCTGTACATCGCGATCACGAACCCCGCCAGGCTCGCGGCCAGGGCAGGCCAAGTCAGTCCGCGAAAGATGAATACGTTACGGCGCAATCCCCGGCGCGACGACCAGAGCCACGCCGCTGTCACGCTAATCCAACTTCCGGCGACATAGAAGGCCATGCCAAGGAGCTGAAACTCGGCTCGTGTCGGCATGTCAACGGGCAGGCCACGGACGATCTGCCAGCCTGCGAGCGCGAATCCGGCTGCTGTGGTCAGGATGATCGCCAATCCGACGGGCGCCAGGACCATTGCGAGAACAACAATTCCCTCGCGCCAACCGGGCGTGGCCGCACCGACTTGGAAGGCGGTGGATTCGATCGGCGCGGGTGGGCGGTCGGACATGATCTCGTTCATCTGCGATGCCCGGAAAAGCCAAGCGTCGTGGCCCAGCTAGCGCGATTCAGCTGCCGCTAGCCTATCGATTTTCAAAATCGAGGAGCGAAAAGTCAGTTCGAACGGAAGATTTCCGCGTTGCCATCCACGTTTTGCCCGCCCGCCGCCCGTCGGCGAAACTCGCTCGGCGTCAGCCCGGTGTCCGCCTTGAAGGCGCGGTTGAACGGCGCCAGCGACTGGAATCCGGCGTCGAGCGCGATTGTCAGCACCGGCACCTCGGCTTGGCCGGCATTGGCGAGCGCCGCCTTGGCCTCGTCGAGCCGATAGCGGTTGAGGAAGGCATTGAAGTTGCGGTGGCCGAGTCCGTCATTGATCAATGTACGCAGCCGGTATTCCGGCATGCCGAGCCGCGCCGCCAACAGGCCGATGGTCAGCCCTTCCTGCCGATAGGCGCGTTCGGTCGTCATCAGATGGTTGAGGCGATTGAGCGACGCGCGGTCCTGAGGCGATGGGCCGTTGGGTTCTGACGATCCGGACGCCCGGCCGGCCGGGCCGCCGGAGCTCGCGTCGGCAATCGCCGGCTGGCTCTCGGGCGGATCGAACAGCATCGTCCAGATCGACATCAGCGCGAATGCACCAAGGCCGAGTGCGCCGCTCAGGCCGATGGACCGGGTCGGAATTGCGGCCAGCCCTGCCATGGCTGCAAGGGTCATCTGGAGGCCGATGCCGATCACCAGTGCGATCAGGATCCGGCCGCGCGCCGTGGTCACGGCGATACGCCATCCCTTCGCAATTTGCGCGATCCCGAGCCCGGCGAAGGCGATCGTCGCCAGCGCTAGCACGCGGCCGCAGGTCCGGGCGAGATCGGGCCAGATCGTCCAGCAATTGTGGCTCACAACGCCAAGGACGGCGAGCAGCGTCCATACGGCCGCATGCCAGGGCCGCAGGGTAAACCGCTCGTCGAACATCGCACGCGCCCATAGCCAGAAAATCACCGGCGAGCCCATCGCGAAGGCGACGAACGGAGAGCTCCAGCCGAATGTCGACGTGGGAAAGAACGGTGCGGTCGAAACCGCATAGGCTGCGCCGGCGACGCCCATCGCGGCACCAAGATACGCGGCGCGATGCACCGCTGCGTAACGCAGCAGCAGCACCGCGCAAACCACCAGGAACAGCGCGACCACCGCGCCGCGGAGGCCGAGTTCAAGAGCCGTCATCGCCATCGCAAGCCGCCCGCAGGTTCAATTCCACCTCGACACAGCTCTTATAGCGCGCCCGGCGATCCACATGAAGCGACCGCCGGTGGGTAAAAATCTTATGTCCGCTTGCCGTTGGCGCGGCCGGCGGACCTCAGAGCAATCCGGAAATGTCAGACCTAGCTGACCCGCTTCCAGGTCTGGCCGCCGCAGAACATGCCGAAGGCACAGCCCTGCACGCGCATCGCATTCGGGCCCTTCATCGCGATCGTCGAGTCATAGTTGCGGCCGGAATCGGGATCGTGGATGCGGCCGCTCCACTTGCTGCCGTCGGGCTTCATGTTGATCAGGATGCGCTCGTTGCTTTTGACCGAATAGCCGCAGAGATTGGCGCCGCAGATGGCCGACGCAAACAGCAAAGCGCCCGGCGGGGGCGGCCGCCGGGCGCCAAACACTCATGGCCTGTCGAATGGTCTAGAACACGCCGAGAATAATGGCGCCGACGAAGGCTAACGCGATGTACGCGGCCACAATGCTCAGCTTGCTCAGCAGAGGACTCGCGAAATCCATTGGGGAAGCTCCCTCGGTTCACAACGCTGCCCGCATTAACGCCGAGGCTAGCAACTGGTTCCCGGCCGAAAAAGTCAGCCGTGCTGTCGGGCCTTCAGTTCCGGGGCGATGCCGCATTGCGGTGTGCGGCAAACGGACGCCAAATCAAGTGGTTGAAGTGCGCGCAAATATATTCTGAAGCATCGCGAGTGTCGACGTGTCACCGGTCCCGATGTTGTCCACCGCCCCGGGTTGGATGCTACTTTGCATGGGGTTGCTTTCGATATTTCGGTTGGGGCGGATCATCGCGCACTATGTTTGGTCACTACCTTGAGCTGATGGAGATTGCCGGCACGCGATGTCGAAGCGCCGACGCATCCTCAATCGCCAAGGGGAACGAAGGCCTTCATCCCACTCCGCAGCGGTATGCTGCGAAGCGCCGCTGGAGGACGCGCGCGACGCGACACGATCGCAGTCCCTCGGGTTCCGCCGCATGGTTAAGGACAGCTGAAAACAACGCATCGAAATGCGTTGAAGAGTCTTTAATCAAATTCGCAGAACCTCCGCGCCATGACGCGTGGAGTTCGTTTGTATCTCGTCGGCTCCCTTGTCCTTGTGTCGCTTGCTGGTTGCGGTCGCGGTCTGTTTCAGACCGCCGAGCGCGAACCGTGGCGGGCCGAGGCCGAGGCCGCATGCCTGAAGTCGGGCGCGGTCAAGGAGAGCGCCGACCTCGTCCGCATTGATCCAATCTCCGGTCCCGGCGTCTGCGGCGCCGAGTTCCCGCTCAAGGTCGCCGCGCTCGGTGAAGCCAGTTCAGCTTACGGATTTGCCGACGACAGCCTGCGGCCGCCGGCATCAGTCGGCAATCAGCCGCGCTGGCCGATCAACCGCCAGCCGTCTCCGCCGCCCGCGCAGGCGCCGTATTCCAATCAGGCCGTCGGCCAGCCGAGCTATGGTAATGAGCCGAGCTATGGCAGCCGTCAGAATGGGCCGGTCTCGCTGTCGGCGCCCGGCGTTCCGCAGCAGCAGGACGAGATCGATTTGCCGCCGGATGGCTCGCCCGACGCCAGAGGCGAGCGACCTTATTATCCGGGCCTGCCCTCCAATCCGCAGCGCGACAGCGCCGCCGCGCCCTATTCACCGGCACCGTATTCCCAGCAGCCGCCCGGCGCGCCAGCGCCGCCGCGGCTCGGTCCCTCGAGCGGCAATTCGGTGGTGACGGTCGGCCCGGTCGCAGTGAAGCCGGCGGCAACGCTGGCGTGTCCGATTGTCTCGGTGCTCGAGCGCTGGCTCGCCGATTCCGTGCAGCCGGCGGCGCAGCGCTGGTTCGGCGCGCGCGTCGTCGAGATCAAGCAGATCTCGGCCTATTCCTGCCGCGGCATGAACGGCAATTCGCACGCGCATATTTCCGAGCACGCCTTCGGCAATGCGCTCGACATCGCAGCCTTCACGCTGGCCGACGGGCGCCGCATCACCGTGAAGGATGGCTGGAAGGGCCTGCCGGAAGAGCAGGGCTTTCTGCGCGACGTCCAGGCCGCCGCCTGCCAGCAATTCACCACGGTGCTGGCGCCGGGGTCCAACGTCTATCACTACGACCACATCCATGTGGATCTGATGCGCCGGGCCAGCCGGCGCCTGATCTGCCAGCCCGCCGCCGTCTCCGGTGAGGAGGTCGCGGCGCGTGCCGGCGGACGTAACCCCTATGCAACGCGCGAGCCGTATGTCACAGGATCGCTCGGCGGCAGAAAGCCGGCCCCGCGGGGTAAGGCGGGGGTCAACGAAGAAGACGAATTCGCCGACGAATAGGGGCGCGTCTGATACCCGTATTTTTACTGGGTGACACCGTGCAAACGGTAGCCACTTTTGTTGCATATGCTCGCTGAGTCGGGCGCACCCGGCCGATTGTTTGGGGGATAACTTTGCAAGACGCGCCGATCATTCTCGTCATCGAAGACGATCGTGATCTTCAGATGATGGTGGAGGACGCCCTGAGGGACGGCGGCTATGAGCCGGCGATCGCAGGTTCGGGCGAGGAAGCCCTGACGCTGCTGAAGGCGTTCCGCACCAAATACTCAGCACTGGTCACCGACATTCGCCTGCTCGGCCGGCTCGACGGCTGGCGTGTGGCGCGCGGCGCCCGCGAGATCGACCCGTCATTCCCGGTGCTCTACATCACCGGCGGCGGCGGCGACGAGTGGCCGACCAGGGGCGTGCCGGACAGCGTGCTGCTGAACAAGCCGTTCTCGCCCGATGAACTGGTTGCGGCCGTGGCGAAGCTGCTCGAGAATGCCGCGTAGGCCTCAGCGATTGATCGCCCCCGCGAAATCGGCGATGCGGAGGTTGTACGGGGCAAACGTGTCTTCCAGGCCGGCATGAATGACTTCGCACAGTCGATCACGGCGGCAGCTTCCCTGATAGCCGGTCGCGATCCGGTCCTGCTTGGGATCGTCGCATTGTCGTTGCGTGTCAGCCTGCTGGCGAGCTTGCTCGCGCTGCTGATCGGCGCGCCGGTCGGCGGCTGGCTTGCGATATCGAGATTTCGCGGACGGCAGGTGGTGATCGTGCTCGCCAATGCCTGTCTCGGCCTGCCGCCGGTCGTGGTCGGCCTCGGGCTTTACCTTCTGCTGTCGCGATCCGGACCGCTGGGTTTCGCCGGGCTGTTGTTCACGCCGACGGCGATGGTGGTGGCGCAGGTCATCCTGGCGACGCCGATCGTGGTTGCGCTGGTGCATCGTCCGGTCGCGCTGCTGTGGGCGGAATATGCCGACCTGATCCGCACCGACGGCCTGTCCCGTCTGCGCAGCCTTGCGCTGGTGTTCTCGCTCGGCCGCGCCTCGCTGCTCACCGCATTCCTCGCCGCGTTCGGCCGCGCCATCGCGGAGGTCGGCGCCATCATCATCGTGGGCGGCAATATCAGCGGCTATACGCGAACGATGACGACCGCGATCGCGCTCGAGACCAGCAAGGGCGAGCTGGCGCTCGGCCTCGGGCTCGGCGTGATCCTGCTTGCGCTGAGCGTCAGCGTCAGCACGATCGCGTTTCTGCTAGTGCGCGGCGTTGGGGAAAAATAGCTGCTCGCCGCCGACCTTGTAGCCGGCGATGGCCGACTGCCCGGCCTGCGAGACCAGCCAGTCGATGAAGGCCTGGCCGTCCGCGGCCTTCACCGTCGGATGCTTCGCCGGATTGACCAGCATCACGCCGTATTGATTGAACAGCCGCCGGTCGCCTTCGGTCAGCACGGCGAGCTCGCCGCGATTCTTGAACGACAGCCAGGTGCCGCGGTCGGACAGCACATAGGCATTCGACGCCGACGCCATGTTGAGCGCCGGACCCATGCCCTGGCCGATCTCGCGATACCACTCGCCCTTTGCTGAGCCGAGATCGACGCCGGCCGCTTTCCAGAGTCGCAGCTCGGCCTCGTGCGTGCCGGAGTGGTCGCCACGCGAGATGAAGGCCGATTTGGTCGCGGCGATCTTGCGCAGGGCGTCCGCGACATCCTTGTCGCCGGCGATATGCGCCGGATCGGCCTTCGGGCCGACGATGACGAAATCGTTGTACATGACGTCATATCGCCTGGTCGCAAAGCCCTCGGCCAGGAATTTCTCCTCGGCCACGCGATCATGCACGAACACGACGTCGGCGTCGCCGCGCCGTCCGATGTCGAGCGCCTGTCCGGTGCCGACGGCGACCACCTTCACGGCAATGCCCGAGGCCTCCGAGAAGCGCGGCAGCAGATAGCCGAACAAGCCGGACTGCTCGGTCGATGTCGTCGAGGCCACGATGATGGACCGGGGCTGCGCGAGCGTGGGACCGGCGAACAACAGCGCGGCGGCGATGAGGAGGTTTCGAACGAACGATATCATGTGAATACTGCGTACCGGAGAATGATGTCGGTCACCTTGCCGCATTTCGTCCGGTGACGCAAAGCAGGCGCGATGTCGCGCGCTGCGATCGGCGGTGCTAGGGTCGCCCCGAACGAAGCATGAAGAAAGGATATCGGATCATGGCAGCAGAGAAGGTCGCGCTCGTTACCGCAGGCGGCAGCGGCATGGGAGCGGCGGCGGCGCGGCGCCTCGCGGCCGATGGCTTCCGCGTTGCGATCCTGTCGTCGTCGGGCAAGGGCGAAGCCCTGGCGGCCGAACTCGGCGGCCTCGGCTTCACCGGTTCGAACCGTTCCAACGATGATCTGATGCGCGCCGTCGACGGCGTGATGGCGCGCTGGGGCCGCATCGATGCGCTGGTCAACAGCGCCGGCCACGGCCCGCGCGCGGGTGTGCTCGAGCTGACCGACGAGCAGTGGCACACCGGTCTCGACGTCTATCTGATGAACGTGATCCGCCCGACGCGTCTCGTCGCGCCTCACATGCAGGCGCAGAAGTCGGGCGCGATCGTCAACATCTCCACCGCCTGGGCGTTCGAGCCGAGCGCGATGTTTCCGACCTCGGCGGTGTTCCGCGCCGGGCTCGCCGCGTTCACAAAACTGTTCACCGACAGCTACGCGGCCAGCAATGTGCGCATGAACAATGTGCTGCCGGGCTGGATCGACAGCCTGCCGGCAACCGACGAGCGCCGCGACAGCGTGCCGATGAAGCGCTACGGCAAGGCGGAAGAGATTGCCGCAACCATCAGCTTCCTCGTCTCCGACGGCGCGGGCTACATCACCGGCCAGAACATCCGCGTCGATGGCGGATTGATGCGGTCGATTTGAGGACTTGCCGAGCGACCGGAACGTGAAGCTAGCCGGCGTCGCGCTGAAATCGCCGCCCAGGGTGTAGAAGATGATGGCCCGGAAGGGTGTTGCGGCGCAATCCAAGAAACGGCGCAAGATCGCTAAGTGCGCGACGTCGCGCGCTTTCGCCATACCCGCAAGTCAGCCATGACCTTTATGCTCGCGCCCAGCACCAGTGCGCACAGCGCAGCCTTCGACACCGTCTCCATCGTCCCCTCGACCAGAATGGCATGGATCGCGCTGCCGGCGACGATGACCACCGCCAGCGACATATGGGCAAGGCGCCATGTTCGCGGTCGCAGTCGCAATCGCCGGCGCAGTGCCGCCAACAGCGCGACGGCGAAGATGGCCCACATGGCGATCACACCCCACGGGGAGAACGGCGTCGGCGATGAGAAGAGCAGGGCGTCGATCATGTCCGGCGGACTGGTGATCCAAAGGCCGGCGACATGGATCACCACCGCCGCGACCAGCGCGCCTCCAATCCAGTGGTGTGCTCGCCGTCCGCGATAAGCGGCCAGTCCCGGCAAGTATCCGCCAATCAGCAAGGGCTGAACGAGCGCAAGACCCAGCGCGATAATCCCTGCGAATCCCGCCAGGATGTAGACCGGACCGCGCCATGCGAGCAGTGGGCTCGCTGCTGCCGCGGCGATCGGCACGCAAACGGCGGCCACAAGGGCGGCCCAGATCAGGGTCGCCCGGGCCAATCTCATCCTGTTTGATCCCAACCCGGTCAGGCCGGTTGAAGCACGAAATGCGCCTCAAGGCTGGTATCTTTTGCGCTCCGCATCACGGGACGCAGAAAGACGGTTTTGAATTCACCGCTGTCATAGGCGAGGTGACCATGCGGTTGGCCGAAGATCGGAATGATCTGCGGGATCTCGAGACGGAACACCCCGTCCTTGTCGGTAAGCGTGGCGCCGTGGCTCTGCGGCTCGTGCTCCTGCCCTTCGGTCGTGTGCGCCCAAATCTGGATGCGCTGCCCGGCGAGCGGAGCCCCGTCGCCGGCGCGGCGTACGGTGCCGCTCATCCAGAAGCCGCCTTTGCCGATCCGATCCACGATCGGCGCACCCTTGCGGTAGTTGTTCGACCCGCCCGCCATCGAGTCAGTCGGTGCGAGGCCTTCAGCGCGGACGGGTAGCAGGAGCCCGGCAACCCCGGTTGCCAGGGCGGAGCCGCCAGCGGCGAGCAGGATGCGACGGTTGAACACGACGGTGGTCATGTGGATTCTTCCTCCTGGCGACCGTGCAATTGCTCCGTCCAAGCTACAACAACAGCCGCGAGGTGCCCAGCTGAGGGACGCGAAGGGCGCGACAGGTCGCAGAGTTGTGAATGGGCGTGCCGGCCGCTCGACCCGCGTCATTGGCGAGGCAAATTGATGCCTCCGCATATGCGGTGCGGTGGGATTGCGTCGGTTCGCGCGCGGTGATGGAATGCGGCGTCGACCTTCCGCCATGTGCCCGGGCCCGCAGCAACACCACTTGCGTCTACGCGCTGCGCGGCGCGCTCCAGGCCGCGCGCGTCATAATTGCGGCGACCTCTGATTGCGTTTGTCGTGATGACAAACTGAAAACGCAGGGCTAGCCTTCCGTCAAATCAAAACATACGGGAGGAATGGCATGCCAGACGCAGCAGTTGCAGCACGCGCTTCAGACTCCACGCAGAGCGGAACCACGCAGCAGGTCGACGTTGCGGTGGTCGGCGCCGGCTTCGCCGGACTTTACCTGCTGCATCGGTTGCGCAAGGCGGGCTTCTCGGCGGTCGCGCTCGAAGAGGGTGCCGATGTCGGCGGCACCTGGTACTGGAATCGTTATCCCGGCGCGCGCTGCGACATCCAGACCATCGACTACAGCTACACCTTCGATCCCGAGCTCGATCAGGCCTGGACCTGGTCGGAGAAATACGCCACCCAGCCGGAAATCCTGCGCTATCTCGGCTTCGTCGCCGACCGCTACGATCTGCGTCGCGACATCAGGTTCGGTACCAAGGTCACGAAGGCGACCTGGGATGATGCGACTTCACGCTGGCTGATCTCGACCAACAACGGCGCCAACGTCTCGTGCCGCTACTACATCATGGCGACCGGCTGCCTGTCGTCGCCGAAGCCGCCGGAGATCGACGGCGTCAAGGATTTCAAGGGTGAGATCTATTTCACCGGCCGCTGGCCGCATCAGGGCGTCGATCTCAAGGGCAAGCGCGTTGCCGTGATCGGTACCGGATCGTCGGGCATTCAGTCGATTCCCTTGATCGCCGAGCAGGCCGCGCAACTCACCGTGTTCCAGCGCACGCCGAACTTCGCATTGCCTGCGGGCAACGGCCCGGCGCCGGAGGATCGCAAGACGTATTTCGAGAGCGACCGCGCCGCCTATCGCGAGCAGGCGCGCCAGTCGATGGCCGGCGTGCCCTATCCGCAGCAGACCGTGGTGAGCTGGCAATTGAGCGACGCCGAACGCCGCGAGCGGTTCGAGAAGGCGTGGGCGGCGGGCGACCTCGTCCACATCCTGACCCAGCTCTGGGCCGACCAGGCGGTCGATGTCGATGGTAACAGACTGGTTGCCGATCTGATCCGCGAGAAGATCGGCGCCGTGGTTAAGGATCCGGAGACGGCGGCGGCGCTCGCCCCGCACGATCATCCGTTCGGCGCCAAGCGTCCCTGCCTCGATACCAACTACTACGCGACCTACAACCGTCCGAACGTGACGCTGGTGAACCTGCGGCAGGAGCCGATCGAGGCGATCACCACCAGCGGCATCTTCACCAACGGACGCAAGTTCGACGTCGACGTCATCGTGTTCGCCACCGGCTTCGACGCCATGACCGGCGCGATCATGGCGGTGCATCCGATCTCCGGCCGTGGCGGCAAGTCGTTGTCGGATGTCTGGGCGCACGGACCGCAGACCTATCTCGGCGTCACCGTCGCGGGCTTCCCCAATCTGTTCATGATCACCGGTCCCGGCAGCCCGTCGGTGCTCTCGAACATGGCGGTCTCGATCGAGCAGCATGTCGACTGGGTGGTCGACCGCATCGCCGCGCTGCGCGACGCCGGCTTCACCACGATGGAAGCAACCGACACCGCGCAGGCCGGCTGGGAACGCCACATGGCCGATTGCGCGACGCTGACGCTGCATCGGCTCGCCAACACCTGGTACACAGGCGCCAACGTGCCCGGCAAGCCGCAGGGCGTGATGCCTTATACCGGCGGCGTCGGCCCGTATCGCAGCATCTGCAACGAGGTGGTCGGCCGCGGCATGCTCGGCTTCAAGCTCTCGGGTCCCGGCGTTGCCGAGCAATGCAATGACGGCGAGATCGTGCGCCTGCAGCCGGACGTGCGGCTGGTGCTGAATCTACTCGGCGAGATGAACCTGCCGCCGCTCGAGACGATGGGGGCGCAGGGCGCGCGCGACTTCCTCACCGAGTTCAACAAGGGCCGTCCTGCCGGCCGCCCGGTCGGCGAGGTCGGCAGCGGCATGCTGCAAGGCGCGGATGGTCCGCTGCCGTACAAGCTCTACCGGCCGGCGACGCCGGGGCCGCATCCGATCGTGGTGTATTTCCACGGCGGCGGCTGGGTGCTCGGCGACGAGATGTCGGACGATCCGTTCTGCCGCGACCTGTGCCGGCGCACCGGCATGATCATCGTCAGCGTCGGCTATCGCCATGCGCCCGAGCATCGCTTCCCGGCCGCGGCCGAGGACGGTTTTGCAGCGACGCGCTGGATCGCGGCCCACACCGCCGAGCTCGGCGGCAGGGCAGGGCCGCTGCTGGTCGCCGGCTGGAGCGCCGGCGGCAACATCGCGGCCGTCACCTGCCAGCTCGCGCGTGATCGCGGCGGGCCCGAGATCGCGGGCCAGCTCCTGATCTGTCCGGTCACCGACTCCACATTCGACCGGCCGTCCTATGTCGACAACGCGGCCGGTTACTTCCTGACCCGCGGGCTGATGTACTGGTTCTGGGACCTGTACTGCTCGCCGGCCGATCGCACCGACCCGCGCGTCGCGCCGCTGCGCGGCAAGCTCGAAGGCCTGCCGCCGGCATTCATCGCGACCAGCGAGTTCGACCCGCTGCGCGACGAGGGCATCGCCTATGGCGACGCGCTCGCCAAGGCCGGCGTCAAGGTCGAGCAGCTCAAGGCGCAGGGCCACTTCCACTCGTCGTTCGTGATGGTCGACGTCATCATCACCGGCGTTGCCGGCCGCGTGAAGATGGCGAAGGCGCTGCGGCGCTTCGCCGGCCTGCCCGAGGAGGTCGAGCAGGACAACGTCGCCGCGCCGGAGGTCAACGCGGCGGCGAACTAGATCGAGTTTGAATTGCAGCCGCGCTCCCTCTCCCGCTTGCAGGCACTTGCGGGGGAGGCGCGTTGCGAAAATATCGAAAACAACCCCATGCAAAGGAGCCGGCGGTGGCAGGCGTTCGACCAAGCCACTTGACACGTCGGGCAACTCACGGATATATTTCTAATATCCCGAAATCGTGCAGACGCACGCTCGCCCCAGCGTGCATATGGCATTTGCGTGCTTCTGTAACCGAGGTTTCCACGTCGTTATGGCCAATAGCCATATGCGATAGCCCTGCGCTTGCGGGGGAGGTGCAACAGTCTGCCGCGAGACCTTTCAACCTGGCGACATCTCGCTCTAGAGCTTCGGTTCTGATTGAATCAGAACCGAAGCTCTAGATTCTTGTTTTGACGCGTTTTCTTCACGCGAACCGGTGTCCACTTCGCTCGAAAACGCTCTAACCGAGCTCGAACGTCGTGACGCCGAACACGCGATCAATCCGCAATGGCGGGATCGCGCCGGTATACATCCGCGCGGTCTCGAACACCGGTGACAGCCCGAGGTCTTGCGCCAAGGCGACGGCGTCGCGGTTGATCGCGGGGACGTCGAGGAAGATCTCGCCGCCGCCTGCGCTCGCGAGCAAGGCCGACAGGATGGTCTTGGCACCGGTGCGGTCGTCGGCCACCAGCGGGCCGATCTTGCGGCCGGTCCGGCACGGGCGGATCACGCCCCAGCCGGCCAGCCTGCCGTCGCGTATCAGCGCGCGCCCGACATGTCCCGACGTGTTGATCCAGGCACGCAGGAATGCCGGCCGCGGTGCGGGAAACACCGTGGCATCATCCGCCTCGATCAGCGCCATCGGCAGATCGGTCAGCGCGACGGTGCCGTCGCTCGGCGCGGATGGTGCGGCGACAGTGCCGCCATAGCGCACATTGGCGTAAGCGAGCGCGAAGCCGGACTTCTGGTAGTTCGCCTGCTGCGCCACCACGCCATCGAGCCCGATCACGCGCGGGCGCGCATGCGCGATGGCCGCGTTCCAGATCTTCAGGCCGTGGCCGCGGCCGCGCAGATCCGGGCGCACGATGTAGAAGCCCAGAAAGGAAAATTGCGCGCCGTAATTGACGCAGGAGATCACCGCGGCAGGCTCGCCATCGAGCTCGCCGATGAAGAAGCCCTGCGGGTCTTCGGCGGCAAAGCAGGGCGCATCGGCGAGACCGGGATTCCATCCCTCCGCGGCGGCCCAGTCGATCGCGAGCGCGATCTCGTCGGGCTGCATCGTGCGTATGATGATCTCGTTCATGGCCCATGATCTCTTCGCGCCGGTGTTATTGATCGTGCACATCGACGGCGGGAGAACAATCCCCCTTGGGGGCCTAAAGAGTGTGGGTCCTTCAAGCTGATGAGGCCGCAGGGACCGCGCAAGGTGCGGCGCCATGCTCAGGCGATCTGCAGGACGAGGCTGACCAGTTCGGGCTGGCGGTGCGTGCCGGTTTTGGCGAAGGCCGACTTCAACTGGTTGCGTGCCGTGTCACGAACGATCCCGAGCCGTTCGGCCGCGTCGGCGATCGAGAGGCCGCCCGCGAGCAGCGCCACCAGCCGCGCTTCTGCCGGCGTGAGGTCGAATGCCTGCGCGATCAAGCCGGGCTCGGGCATCGCGCGTGGCGTCAGATTGACGAAGACCAGCATCGCCCGCGCGCCGAGGAAGACGTTGCGTGCCGCACCGTCGACCGGCAACACGCGCAAGACCACCGGACCCTTGTGCGTACGGCGGATCAGGATTGGCTCGATTGGCAGCGCCGCGCGCTCGGGTGCGGCGCGGATCAGATCGACGACTTGATCAAACCGCGCCTGTGCCGCTCTGTCGCGCACGATCAGCCGGCGATCCCTGATCCTGATGTCCGCATCGAAGCCGGCATCGGCGGCTGCGTTGTGATCGATCACGAGGCCGGCGCGGTCGAGTACGGCGGCCGGCTGCCGCACCCGATCGAGGATACCGGTCATGGAGGCGAGCGCGATGCGGCCGACCACGGTCGACAGTGTCGCTGTCTCTGTCAGGCGCGGCCCCAGCTGCGCCAGTAGCCGCGTCTCGCGTGTCTCGAAAAGTCCCTCCTGTCCGGTGCGCTGCAACGTCAGCACCCACGGTGCGCTGTCGGCCCAGAAGCCGATGCCGGCGAACCATTTGAAGCCGAACGGATACAGCACCTCATTGTACATCGGATCCGACCGGATCTGCTCGGGCGTCAGCAAGTCCTGATCGGTGATCACTTCGCCGGCCATTGCTCGCGGAACGCCTGGAGCGCGCGAATCCTGCTCATGCCAGTTGTGTGCGAAGTAGAGCTGCACCATCTCTTCGGTCGACGCCGTGCGCGGCACGTCCGGTGTCCGCACGTCGCTTTGCAGTAGCACGGCGCCGGTTGCGCCCACCACTTCGCAGATCGACGTCATGATGTCGGTCCACGCCGTCGGGTCGACCACTGCGTCCCCCAGCCGCGCCATCACGCTGGACATTTGGTCTGGGTCGATATCCCCGTTCATGCAGGGAATTGTCGCGCGAGGTGGCGTCGCGCGACAAGCGCCAAGTTGCGGTCCTTCCAAAAGAAATAGTCGGATTGGATCGTCACTCGCCGGTCTTGCGACGGCCGGGGATCAATCCGCCTGCTTCGGCCGGTACGCCGCGAAGAACACGCGCGTCGCGCTGTCGACGACGGTTGCGATCCGCTCCGGCGAGGGCGACGGCCTGGCCTGGAAGATGAACGCCTGGAACAGCGTCGCCTGGCACATCTGCATGAACTGCCAGGCCGCGAGCTGGTAGTCGTCGATCACGAGCTCGCCGAGCGCGGCGCGCGCCTCGAGATAGGCGGCGAAGCGGTCGACGGTGTGGGCGATGACGTGGGTGTAGAACCGGCTGCCGAGCTCGGGCATCCGCTCGGCGATCGCCATCACGGTGCGGATCGCCGAGCCGCCGCCGGGCCGGCACAACACCGCGACATAGGCGCGGCCGAATTCGGGAAGGGTGGTGTCGACGTCGCGCGCCGGATCGAAATTGAAGACGACCTTGCCCTGCTCGAGCTTTTCCTCCTCGACGATCGCCGCGAACAGCCCGGCCTTGTCGGGGAAATAGACGTAGAGTGTGCCTTTGGAGACGCCGGCGGCGCGCGCGATCTCGCCCATGCTCGCGCCGTCAAAGCCGAGCTCCAGGAACACCTTGCGGGCGCCGTCCAGGATCTGGCGGCGTTTCGACGATTCCTCCTCGCCGACGGACTGGAGGGAGGTTCGGGGCGCTGCAACCATTGATTTAGCTTCTCGGGAAAGAACTCAACCCAGAGTAGGAAAGGGAAGAATCGAAGCTTTATAATCTAACAGGCGGAATATAGATTGACCGAACCGTTCGGTCAATGGTATCTCAGGAGTGACGATGCGCCGCACGGCCCTTATTCCGCCATCGCGCGCGTCAAGAATTTTTGTGGGGAGCCTCGGCTATGGCCGCAGCACGGGACCAGGCTGCACGCATTGTTCGTTCCGAGCCTGAGATGGCCGAGGACGCGATCGCGCGCGATGCATCCGCCGATATCGGCGAGCAGAGCCGTGCTGATGAAGCCAAGCGTCCCGCGGAGGCGCCGCCCGCGTCTGCGCCCGAGCAGCCGGCGGCTTCGCCCGCTGCGGCGCCCGCGCCGAAATCCGGCAAGCGCAAATTCGTGATGATGGGCGTGGTCGGCCTGCTCGCGCTCGCCGCAGCAAGCTATGCCGCCTATTACCTGATGGTCGGGCGCTTCTACGTCTCGACCGACGATGCCTATGTCCGCGCCAACAACACAATGCTCGGCGCGCGCGTCGCGGGGCATATCGCGGCGATCCTGCCCGGCGACAACGCGCTGGTGCGCGCGGGCGACGTGATCTTCCGGATCGATGACGGCGACTACCGTATCGCGGTCGACGCCGCGCGTACCCGGATCGCGACCCAGCAGGCGACGATCGAGCGCATCGGCCGCCAGGTTGCGGCGGCGGTGAGTTCGGTCGAGCAGGCGCAGGCGCAACTCGTGTCGGCGCAAGCCGGCCTGAAGCGCGCCGATCTCGATTTCGATCGCCAGCAGGCGCTCAGCACCAAGGGTTTTGCCTCGCGCGCCACCTTCGAAGTCTCGGAGGCCGGCCGCGACCAGGGCGCGGCCAGCGTGCGATCCGCGCAGGCGGCCTATGATGCCGCCAAGGACAATGTCGAGGTGACCAAGGCGCAGCAGGCCGAGGCCCGCGCCCAGCTCGCCGAACTGCAGACCCAGCTCGCCAAGGCCGAGCGCGATCTCGAATTCACCAATGTCCGCGCGCCGGTCGACGGCACTTTCTCCAACCGTCTGGTCAACGCCGGCGACTATATCAATGTCGGCCAGCGGCTCGGCAACGTGGTGCCGCTCGAAGGCGTCTTCATCGACGCCAACTATAAAGAGACCCAGCTCAAGCGCATCCGCACCGGACAGCGGGTGACGATCAAGGTCGACGCCTACGGCTTCCGCAAGTTCACCGGCCTCGTCGACAGCATTTCGCCGGCGGCGGGCTCGGTGTTCACGCTGCTGCCGCCCGACAACGCCACCGGCAACTTCACCAAGATCGTGCAGCGCCTGCCGGTCCGCATCCGCGTGCCTGCCAGCGTCGCCAAGCAGGGCCTCTTGCGCGCCGGCATGTCGGTCTACACCACCGTCGACACCCGCGAGGGCGCGGCGGACGCCGACGCCGAAACCGATCTCGACGCGCCGATGATGATCCATCCGCAGTGATGTCTTGAGAGCAGGCGGCATATGACGTCTGATCGGAGAATTGCCGCATCAACTGTCCACCTCGCCCCTTGTGGGAGAGGTCGGATTGCATCGCCAGATGCAATCCGGGTGAGGGGTTCCGGCCTCTCGTGGGACCTGCGGCCCCTCACCCGCGCCTTCGGCGCGACCTCTCCCCAACGGGGAGAGGTGTTAGGAAGCAGCGAGCTCATAGCCCATGGCTGATACGACCACTGCTTCGCCCTCGATGATGACCGGCGCCTCGGAGTCGGAGCGCCTCCAGCCGAAACGGGTGGTTGCCTTCATCATCATGGTGTTCGGCATGTTCATGTCGATCCTGGACATCCAGATCGTCTCGGCCTCGCTGTCCGAGATCCAGGCCGGCCTGTCGGCCTCTTCGACCGAAGTGTCGTGGGTGCAGACCGCCTATCTGATCGCCGAAGTGATCGCGATTCCCTTGTCCGGATTCCTGTCGCGCGCGCTCGGCACAAGGCTGTTGTTTGCGATCTCGGCGTTCGGCTTCACCGCCTCGAGCCTGCTGTGCGGCTTCGCCTCCTCGATCGAGCAGATGATCCTGTGGCGCGCGCTGCAGGGCTTTCTTGGCGCCGGCATGATCCCGACGGTGTTCGCCTCGGCCTACACGATCTTCCCGCGCACCAAGTTCCACATCGTGGCGCCGATCATCGGCCTCGTCGCGACGCTGGCGCCGACGGTTGGACCGACGGTCGGCGGCTACATCACCGATCTGATGTCGTGGCACTGGCTGTTCTTCATCAACATCGTGCCTGGCGTCATCATCACGGCAGGCGTGCTGGCACTGGTCGATTTCGACCAGCCGAACTTCGCGCTGCTCGAGCGCTTCGACTGGTGGGGCCTGATCTTCATGGCCGGCTTCCTCGGCTCGCTCGAATATGTGCTGGAGGAAGGTCCGCAATATGAGTGGCTGCAGGACACCTCGGTCGCGGTCTGCGCCGCGATTGGCTTCGTCTCGGCGGTCGCGTTCTTCTGGCGCGTCTTGACCGCGGAGGAGCCGATCGTCGATCTCTACGCCTTCTCCAACCGCAACTTCGCGGTCGGCTGCGTGCTGCAGTTCTGCATCGGCATCGGGCTCTATGGCCTGACTTACGTCTATCCGCGCTATCTCGCCGAGATCCGCGGCTACAGCGCGCTGATGATCGGCGAGACCATGTTCGTCTCCGGCGTCACCATGTTCTTCATGGCGCCGGTGGTCGGGCGGCTGATGCAGAAGGTCGATTTGCGCTACATCATCGCCTTCGGCCTCGTGACCTTCGCGCTCGGCTCCTGGCAGATGACCTGGATCACCCGCGACTATGATTTCTACGAGCTGCTGCTGCCGCAGATCCTGCGCGGCATCGGCATGATGTGTGCGATGGTGCCGACCAACAACATCGCGCTCGCGACATTGCCGCAGGATCGCGTCAAGAACGCCTCCGGCCTGTTCAACCTGATGCGCAACCTCGGCGGCGCGGTCGGGCTCGCCGTCATCAACCAGGTGCTCAACGACCGCACCGATCTGCACATCTCGCGGCTGCATGACCGCGTAACCTGGGGTAACACCACCGCGGTCGAGACCCTCAACATGTTCACCCAGCGCATGCAGGGCATGGGCGATTCCGCCATCATGGCGATGAAGCAGCTTTCTCAGATCGTGCACCGCCAGGCCGCGGTGATGGGCTATGGCGACGCTTTCTTCATGCTGTCGCTGTTCTATGTCGCGCTCAGCCTTCTGGTGCTGTTCGTCAACAAGCCGCCGTCGATGACCGCGAGCGGCGGCGACGCGCATTAGGTGGTGTCATTTGTTTTTCGTAGCCCGCATGAGCGAAGCGACATGCGGGACCGATCTCAGCAGTTCATCACTGAGCGTGACGCGCCCCCGGATATCGCTTCGCTCATCCGGGCTACGAAGCTTCGAGATCCCAGGCGCTAATCTGTATTGACGCAGGCGTCTGCTCGTCTGCAATATTCTGACATCGTAGCCCGCATGAGCGAAGCGACATGCGGGGCCGATCTCAGCAGTTCATCACTGAACGTGACGCAGCCCCGGATATCGCTTCGCTCATCCGGGCTACGAAGCTTCGAGATCCCAGCCGCTGATCTGTATTGACGCGAGCGTCTGCTAATCTGCAATATTCTGACATCGTAGCCCGCATGAGCGAAGCGACATGCGGGACCGATCTCAGCAGTTCATCACTGAGTGATGACTGGCGTCCCCGGATATCGCTTCGCTCATCCGGCCTACGAAGCTTCGAGATCCCAGGCGCCGATCTGTATTGACGCAAGCGTCTGTCAATCTGCAATATTCTGGCATCGTAGCCCGCATGAGCGAAGCGACATGCGGGACCGATCTCAGCAGTTCATCACCGAACGTGACGCGGCCCCGGATATCGCTTCGCTCATCCGGGCTACGAAGCTTCGAGATCCCAGCCGCTGATCTGTATTGACGCAAGCGGCTGCTAATCAGCAATATTCTGGCATTATAGCCCGCACGAGCGAAGCGATATGCGGGAATGCTGCGGGAGCTGGGGCATGGTCAGATACCGACGCAACTTCATCTCAGGCGGTACGTTCTTCTTTACGGTCACGCTCGATGACCGGCGATCCAGCCTACTCGTGGATCATATCACGGCGTTGCGGGATGCGTTCGGCATCACCCGTCGCGAACGTCCGTTCTCGGTCGACGCGGTGGTGGTGCTCCCCGATCACCTCCACGCGATCCTTACACTGCCGCAAGGCGATTCCGATTTTGCAGGTCGTTGGCGTCGGATCAAAGGACACTTCAGCAGCCGGCTGCTTGCTGCCTCGATAGAGCTGGCGCGTCGATCGAATGGTGATCTGGCGCTTTGGCAGCGGCGGTTTTGGGAGCACACAATCCGCGATGAAGATGACTTCGCGCGGCACGTCGATTACATTCATTTCAACCCCGTCAAACATGGCTTGGTCCGGCGCGTGTGCGACTGGCCACATTCCTCGTTTCATCGCTATGTGAGGGAGGGTGTGCTGCCAGTCGATTGGGCGGGTGACGTGGGAGAAGGCGGAAGTTTTGGCGAACGTCCTGAGTGAGGAGAGTTGGTCGATCGTCATTCGTAGCCCGCATGAGCGAAGCGACATGCGGGACCGATCTCAGCAGTTCATCACCGAACGTGATGCGGCCCCGGATATCGCTTCGCTCATCCGGGCTACGAAAGTGTGCCGATGTCGCGCGCTGAGCGCATCGAATTCGCGCGCGGGCTGCGCCCGGTCGCGGGAATAGCTGATGTCGTCGACACATTGACGCACTCACGCCGATGTTACCTTGCCAATCGCGCGTGATGCATTTATAAGCAGCGCTTCCTTACTCGAACCGGGGAGATGCGCATGAAGTCGCTTATTTCGCAGATCGCGCGCCCGCGTTCGACGGTGGTGGACGCCTTTACGCGTTAGCTCCCGGCGCTGATCGGGCCTGATCCCCGATCATCAAAACTTCCCAACGATTTATCGACAATTTCCAGCGGCGCTCGCGGTCGGATTCCGCCCGCACGTCGCCTCAGATGGAGCCGGCACGCGCTGCAAAAGCGTGGCCGGAATGTGCCATGACCTCTCTGACGACCAAGCGGCCGGCTGCGATCCGGATCGTGCTTCCCTTTGTCTTCCGCCATTGGCTGGAACAGCCGCTCCGTGCCTCCGCGGTGACGGCGGGATTCCTCGGCGCAACCGCGGCCGACCTGTTCATGCCGGTGTTTTCCGGCCATCTGGTCGACGCGCTGACCGCGGGCGCCACCGATGCCGCCGCGCGCCATGCGGCGATGCTGGCGTTCGGCGCCATCGTCGGCCTCGGCGCGCTGTCGCTGGTGCTGCGACTGGTCGGCATCCAGACCATCGTGCCGTTCACGCTGAAGACGATGTCCGATGTCGGGCAGCAGGCCTTCATGCGGGTGCAGCGCTTCTCGACCGACTGGCACGCCAATTCGTTCGCCGGCTCCACCGTGCGCAAGATCACGCGCGGCATGTGGGCGCTCGATTTGCTGAACGACACCATCCTGATGGCGCTGCTGCCGTCGGCCGTGGTGCTGGTCGGCTCGATGATCCTGCTCGGCGTGCATTGGCCGCAGCTCGGCGCGGTGATCGCGGTCGGCTCGGTGATCTATGTCGCGATGACCATGGTGTTCCAGGTGCGCTACGTGGCGCCTGCCGCGCGCGTTTCCAATGCGTGGGACACCAAGGTCGGCG
The DNA here is from genome assembly GCF_054820065.1 of Bradyrhizobium sp. UFLA06-06. Taxonomy (NCBI): domain Bacteria; kingdom Pseudomonadati; phylum Pseudomonadota; class Alphaproteobacteria; order Hyphomicrobiales; family Nitrobacteraceae; genus Bradyrhizobium; species Bradyrhizobium sp. UFLA06-06. The sequence continues at coordinate 72,259 of NZ_JADFUD010000009.1, read as the reverse complement.
GCACGCTGGCCGACGCCTTGACCTGCAACGCGGTGGTGAAGTCGTTCGGTGCGGAGACGCGCGAGGACATGCGGCTCGATGGCGTCATCAGCCGCTGGCGCCGGCGGGTGCGGCGGACCTGGTTCCGCTACAACCACACCTCGACGGCGCAGCTCGTGGTGCTGCTGTGCTTCCGCGCCTCGGTGATCGGCGGTGCGATCCTGCTGTGGGCGCAGGGCCGCGCCACGCCGGGCGACGTCACCTATGTGCTGACCAGCTACTACATCATCCACGCGTACTTGCGGGATGTCGGCATGCACATCAACAATTTGCAGCGTTCGGTGAACGACATGGAGGAACTGGTGCAGATCCATGGCGAGCCGCTCGGCATTGTCGATGCGGATGACGCTGGGACGATCGACATCCAGGGCGGCCGCATCGTGTTCGACGACGTCACGTTCCACTATGGCGGCCATCGCCGGCCGCTCTATGACGGGCTGTCGGTCGACATCGACGCCGGCGAGCGGGTCGGCCTGGTCGGGCGCTCCGGCTCCGGCAAGACGACCTTCGTCAAGCTGGTGCAGCGGCTCTACGACGTCTCCGCTGGCCGGATCCTGATCGACGGTCAGGACATCGCCAGGGCGACGCAGCAATCGCTGCGCAGCCAGATCGCGATCGTGCAGCAGGAGCCGATCCTGTTCCACCGCACGCTGGCGGAGAACATCGCCTATGGCCGGCCGGGCGCCGGCATGGAGGCGATCGAGCAGGCGGCGCGGCTTGCCAATGCGCACGACTTCATCATACGGCTGCCGAAGGGCTACGGCACGCTGGTGGGCGAGCGCGGCGTCAAGCTGTCGGGCGGCGAGCGGCAGCGCGTGGCGCTGGCGCGCGCCTTCCTGGCGGATGCGCCGATCCTGATCCTGGACGAGGCGACCTCGAGCCTCGATTCGGAATCCGAGGCGCTGATCCAGCAGGCGATGGAACGGCTGATGAAGGGGCGGACCTCGATCGTGATCGCGCACCGTCTCTCAACGGTGCGCAGCATGGATCGCATCCTGGTGTTCGACCGCGGCGAGATCGTCGAGCAGGGCACGCACGAGGTGCTGGCCGCGCGTCCCGGCGGCATCTATCGCGGCCTGTTCGAGCGCCAGGCGACCGAGTTCGGCCAGGCCGCGGCTGAGTGAGCGATGACGCGTGGCTGGAGCGTCGGTTCTGATTGGATCAGAACCGACGCTCTCGCATCGCCCGCGCTATTTCTGCGCCAGTCCGTTCCACACCAGCGCGACGCCGGACAGGAACAACAGCAGCAGCACGACGTCGGAGAAATTGCGGTCGCTGAGCGCGTGATAGAGCCGCGCGCCGAGCCAGGCGCCGAGCAGCGTCCCCGGAAACGCGCACGCCACCAGCCAGATCAGCTCGGGCTTCACAAGGCCGCTTGCGATCTGCACGCAAAGCGCGGCCGCCAGGATCGTGAAGTTGAAGATCTGGAACACGCCGCGGCGCTGCTGCTTGCCCCAGCCGCGCACGCTGGCCCACAGGATCGGCAGCGGGCCGGACAGTCCCGCGAGGCCGCCGAGGATGCCGCCGGCAAAGCCGATCGCGCCGTCGGCCCATTTGCCGCCGAAGGCGATCGACATCGGCTTGCGTTGCAGGAACAGCGCGGTCGGAAACACCAGCAGGAAGACGCCGATCGTCAGCTTGAAGACCTCGGGGTCTGCCTGCGCGATCAGCAGGATGCCGATCGGCACGCCCGCGAGGCCTGCGATGACGAACGGCCAGACCAGGCGAAAATCGATGCTCTTCCAGATCGACGGCAGCGTCGAGAGCTGCGCGATGACCGAGCAGACCAGCACCAGCGGCACCGCGAGTGTCGGCGGCAGCACATAGAGCCAGATGCCGAGCGCCATCAGCGCCGTGCCGAATCCGGCAAGGCCGGAGACGAAACCGCCGGCAAGCGCGCCGAAGAACAGGATCGCATAGCTTGCCGGAGTCATCCTCATCTCGTTCTTATGATCGTTGCCGGGACGTTTACACGACGCAAGCTGTCGGTACACTTCAAAATCACGGCTCATCAACGATAATCGGAACGGAAGCATCCCATGACTGCGAACTCGCAAAAAACCTTTCTGGTCTGTCACGGCGCCTGGTCGGCGGGCTGGGCATGGAAGAAGATGCATCCCCTGATGCAAGCCGCCGGGCATCGGCTAGTCACGCCAAGCTACACCGGGCTCGGCGAGCGCGCGCACCTTGCGCATCAGGGACTTGACCTCGAAGCGCATATCCAGGATGTGCTCAGCGTCATCAGTTACGAAGACCTGCACGACATGGTGCTGATCGGGCACTCCTATGGCGGCATGGTCGCGACCGGCGTCGCCGACCGGGTGCGCGAGCGCGTCGCGCAGATGATCTATCTCGACGCCTTCGTGCCGCGCGACGGCCAATCACTGTTCGATCTCAACGAAGGGGCCATCGAGACCATGCGTGAGCTCGCGAGCGACGGCGACGGCTGGCGTATTCCGCCGATGCCGGTGCCGCCGGATACGTCCGCCGCCGACGTCGCATGGCTGAGCGCGCGGCGCGTCGACATGCCGCTCAAATGCTTCGAGCAGAAATTGCGATTGAAGCACGGCGAGACGAGCCTGCCGCGCAGCTACATCTACGCCACCCGCGCCACGCAGGCCGACACGTTCCGCCAGTTCGCCAGCCGCATCAAGAACGAAGCCGGCTGGCGTTATTTCGAGATCGACGCCAGCCATTCGCCGAACGTCACCGCGCCGGAGGCGCTGATGGCGATGCTGCAGGAGATCGTCTCGTGATGAGCCGTCGTACCGTACAACGCGCAGCATCGAGGCGTCGCGGGTAACGCGGCGATTTCCAGCTATCCTTCCGAAGGATCGCGCACTTCGCCGATCTTATGGACTGCGACATTGATCGACATGCCGAGGTAATCGGCGGGATCGCCGAACCACGAGCCGGCCAGCGGAACAGCCTGGCCCGGATGCCGCGCAATGGCCACCGGGATGAGGTCAAAGCCGCTGCTGAGGCAGTTGGTCGGGTCATAATCGAGCCAGCCGGCGCCGGGAAGGAACACCTGCACCCATGCGTGCGTCGCGCCGGAGCCGGTCATCCCCACGTCGCCGCCATCGAGCGCCGCGTCGTACAGATAACCGCTGACGAAGCGGGATGCGAAGCCGAGCCGGCGCAGCGTCTCGATCATCAGCCAGGCAAAGTCCCGGCAGGTGCCCGATTTGGTGCGTAGCGTCTCGTTCGGAGATTGGGTGCCTTCCGCATCTCTCCCGCGATAGCTGAACCCGCTGCGAAACGTCTCCAGCATCCGGTGCAGCACGTCGATGGTGCGATCCTGATCGCCGGCAACGAAGCTTTTGGTCCACGCCGCAAGGCTGCCGTCCGGATCTTCGGTGTGCGGACGCAGGTAACCGGAAAGGTCGGTCCACTCGTCCGGGGTATACTGCACGGGGACTTCGTCAGCCCGGGACTCCAGCGGAAACGCCTCGATCCCCTTGATGCCGAAATAGATGCCGCGAACCTTGAACGTGAATGTCAGCTCGCTGCCCGGTGCGTTGAATTCAATCACCGTGACGGCATTGGAGCGGGAGTCGGTGACCCAATGCACCTTCGACGGCACGCTCGTGCGCGCGGACCAGCTGAGCAGGCGGGTTGAGGCGCCACGCCGCGGCAGGAACATCGCCCGGTGCGTCCCGAACGTGACCGGCTTTGAATAGCGATAGGTCGTGGTGTGCGTGATTTCGCCAATGATCGCCATGCCCTGGTCCGCTTAGCGACGTGTGCAGCACGGCGGCCGCGCCATGCCAAGTCATGTCAAGTCCCGCCTTCGCTGCCGGATACAATGGGTTGGGCCGGGAGAACGTTGATCTATCTCAATGGTCGCGGGTTCGTTTTGGGCGTGGATGCGCGAATTAACCGAATGGAGCGATGGAAATGGGCATCCTCTGGACGATCATCATTGGATTTATCGTAGGAGTAATCGCGAAGTTCATCATGCCCGGCAACAAATCCGAGCCCACGGGATTCATTCTGACCACGGTCTTGGGAATCGTCGGCGCGTTCGTCGCGACCTATCTCGGTCAAGCGGTGGGATGGTATCGGTTCGGGGAGGGTGCAGGCTTCATCGGCAGTGTCGTCGGCGCAGTCATCCTGCTTTTTGCGTACGGGCTTTTCACTGGCCGCGAAGGGCGTGCTTGATTGCGACCAGCGTTGCCGACGGCGAGCGCGATTGCGCAAATGCACCCGATCGTTTTGTGATGAGCGAATTGGCGAAGCCTTCCGCACCGGCGGCGCTGTTCAGCGACCGTTGATGATGGGAGGCGACTTCTCGTTCGGTCAGATCCGCAGCCGCGCCACGGATCGCAGGTGCGGGCTCTCCGCCATGTGGCGCGGCCCGCACGCATGCCGTGCGATCAGTCGGCGCTGACCTTTTCCTGCATCGTCGCCTGCAGTTTCTTGATGTCCGCGGGCGTGAGTTGCGGACGATCGACCTTGATCGTCAACTTGTTGAGCTTGGCCGTCAACGGGAATGGAGGCTTGTAGTCTGCGTCGTTCACGCCGGTGAGCGTGTCGGAGCCGACGTCGAAGCTCTCATCCCATTGCAGGATCATCGGCAGGGTCTTCTGCATTCGCTTCGTGGCGACTTCCTTGCCGTCTACCCTCAGCGTGCCGGTGCCGGGCTGTGCCAGGCCGCTGAAGTTGTTGTACTGCAGCGTGCCAGCACCGATGCCTTCGTATTTGAAATCAAACTCGACCGTGTGTCGGCCTGGCGACAGTGCGTCCGGACCTTCCCATTTGATGCGTTCGAGGTCGACCATGTTCCATAGGAATACAGGCCTGCCCTGCAGCAGGTAGAAGCCATAGCCGGCGAAGCGGCCTCCGGAGGTCAGGATCATGCCCTCGGCGCCGCCTTGCGGCACGTCGATGTCGGCGGTGATCGTGTAGGAGGCGTTGAGCAGCAGGGGCGAGTCACCCTGCGGCAATCCCGTCATCGGCCGCGTGTACACGAATTCCTTGCGGCCCGCTGTGATGTTCGGGCGCGGCGCGATCATGCGCGCCGCCACCGACGCATCCATCGGGAAGACCTGGTACTTCTTGGCTTCCGCAACGAACTTCTGCCGCATCTCCTTTACCTTTTGCGGGTTCTGCGCCGCGATGTCGTCGGTCTGGCTGAAGTCCTTGTTCAGGTTGTAGAGCTGGAAGACCTGGTTGTTGAGCGGATCCGGGTTCGCCGGACCGAACGCCTCCCACGGTGCACGGTTGACCTTGGTGGACAGCATCCAACCGTCGTCATAGAGCGCCCACTGGCCCATCATCTCGAAGTACTGGGTCTTGTGGCGGGACGCGATCTTGGCGTTCGCCTTGTCGAAGGTGTAGGCAAAGCTCGTGCCTTCGATCGGCGCCTGCTTGATGCCGTCCACCATTTCCGGCGGTCGGATACTGGCGGCTTCGAGGATCGTCGGCACGACGTCGATCATGTGGACAAACTGCTCGCGCAAGGCGCCCTTGTCCTTAATGCGGGCCGGCCATGACACCACCATGTTCTGGTTGATGCCGCCGAGCCGCGAGGCGTTCTGCTTGAACCAGTCGAATGGAGTATCAAACGCCCACGACCAGCCGGCAGACATGTGGTTGTACGTCTGCTCGGTGCCCCAGACATCGTAGTACTTCATCTGTACATCGACCGGGAGTTCATTGAGGCCGTTGAAGAATGCCACTTCGTTGGGCGTGCCGAGCGGTCCGCCCTCGGCACTGGTGCCGTTGTCGCCGTTGATGTAGATGACGAGCGTGTTGTCGAGCCGGCCAAGTTCCTGGAAGTGCTGGATCACGCGGCCAATCTCGTGGTCGTTGTAGGCCGCGTAGGCGGCGTAGACCTCGACCTGGCGGAGGAAGAGTTTCTTCTCATCGGCGCTAAGCTGGTCCCACGGCTTCAGCATTTCCTTGGGCCATGGTGCCAGCTTGGTGTCCTTCGGAACCACACCGAGCCGCTTCTGGTTCTCCAGGATGCGCTCGCGCACCTTCTCGTAGCCGTCGTCGAACAGGTGCATCGCGCTGATCTTGTCCACCCAGTCCTTGGTCGGGTGATGCGGCGCATGCGTCGCGCCCGGCGCATATTTGATGAAGAGCGGCTTCGACGGATCGGTCTGGTGCATCCGTGTCATCCAATCGATGGCGTCGTCGGCCATCGCGGTGACGAGGTTCCAGGTGCCGGGCGGCTTGCCCTGGAACGGATAGATCTGCGTCGTGTTGCGGAAGAGATTCGGCTCCCACTGGTTGGCGTCGCCTCCGACGAAGCCATAGAAATACTCGAAGCCCATGCCGATCGGCCATTGGTCGAACGGGCCGACCTGGCTCGCCGTGTAGACCGGCGTGTTGTGGTCCTTGCCGAACCAGGACGTGCCGTAGCCATTGTCGAGCAGGATCCGTCCGATCGTCGCCTTGTCCTTGCCAATGATGCTGTTGTAACCCGGGAAGCCAGTCGACTGCTCGGAGATTACGCCGAAGCCGGCGGAATGGTGATTGCGTCCGGTGATCAGAGCCGCGCGGGTCGGCGAGCAGAGCGCGGTGGAGAAGACGCGGTTGTAGCGCAGGCCCTCATTGGCGATGCGGTCCATCGTCGGCGTCGGGATGACGCCGCCAAAGGTGCTCGGCACGCCGAAACCGGCGTCGTCGGTGATGATCAGGAGCACGTTCGGTGCGTCCCTGGGCGGGACGACACGCGACGGCCACCACGGCTTCGACTGCAGGGCGCCGTCCTTGATAACGCCGCCGAACTTGGGATCGGGTGGCGGAAGCTGCCTTCCGTCGATTGCTGTCGTGGCGCTGGGTGAACCGGGCGCAGCGGTGCTTTGCTGGGCTAGCGCCGAAGTGGAGATGAGCAATCCAAGGGTAAGAGCCGACACAGCTTTCGGGCAATGCATGGTGACGCTCCCAATTCAAAAAATATGGGCAGCGTCACCTGTCATGGCCGTCGCAACATTGATGTACATCAAGCGCGGAAAGCGCGGGCGAGGACTGGAGCGATCCCGACCAGGTCAGCGGCATTGACCAATGCCGGTGAAACGCCGCGCCCTGTCCGCTTCAGCATGCGGCAGGCCGCGCGCAACCGCGACGGCTGGCGCATCCCGCCGATGCCGACGCCGCGTTGGAATCAATCAGGCGCGCTTGTTGCGCGGGTCATGCACCGCGCGCGTCGCGGACGGCCTGAGCGACCTTTGTCGCCTGCGACACTCGTCCGATCTTGGCGCCTGCAATGATCTTTCGCCGGCGTTCGCTTGGCTTCGGCGCCATGCCTTCGCCCGCGGCGCCTCCGGCCGAGGGACGCGTTGTGAAGTTCGCGGCCCGGTGCAGTGCGAGGGCCTTTCGCGCCGCTTCGACATGTGCGGTCCGGGCCGCCAAATTGTGCTGACGCCGGAGCTCCGTGTTGACCCGTTTTAGCGCCGCTGCGAAGACCTGTTTTCGCTCTGACGCATGCTTGGCGGTTCCCGGAAAGCTCGTGCCGCGAGCCTCGGCTTTTCCGCGGCTCTCTCGTTGCTTCTGTCGGCCGACCGTTCGCTCCTTGTCGCGCATCTTGCGCAAGCGGGGTCGCATGGCCTCGAGCTCAGCCACCTCGACGCTGTAGATGGCGGGATGATGCGTCAGGCGGATCGCCTCATATTCTTCATGGCTGAGGATGCTGCGTTCGAACTTGCAGGCGACCGACATTCCTATTCCTCCTTTGATCTTCTTGAATCTAGGGGCAGAAGGACACGTCCAGCTCTGGCGGATCATAGCTGCAATGCCGCCGGATGGCTAATCTGCCACTATGCAAACCCGGCCAGCGCTTCGATCGCAGTGATCGATTGCCTTGCTATGGCGTCAAGGCACAGTGGCTCCTACTTTGGGCTCCTACTTTTCTGCTTCGTCGTCCTTGAGACGAATTCCCTCAGTCCGCAGAGCCGCAAAGAGAGCCGCGATATCTTCAGGCTCCATATTGTTGGGGCACATCCCGTTCAGTTGCTCGGTTGTGATCGTGCCGCTTCTCCTGGCGATGTCCTTTGCCTTCGCCATGATCTTCTGAAGGTCCATCTGTGTTCCTCCGCGAGGGACACACTCTACGCCCGCCACCCATGCATGTCGCCTTCTAAGAAACGCGAGCCTGTGGCTGCACTGAAGGATCGCGGCTCGCTTCGCTTCGAGTTGAGACAATTTCGTTCGAAGTTCGCCATCGGAATTGGACAGCGACCGCAACTTTGTCTCGCATGTTCGGTTAAACTGCGACATAATCAGCGTCTCGCGTGCTGGTGAGCATGGATTCATGAACCGCAGCCCCGTGCTCGTAGACCTGGCGCTTCAAGGTGGGGGATCGCACGGTGCGTTCACGTGGGGTGTCCTGGATCGCCTTCTCGAAGAGCCATGGTTTCAGATTGCGGGCATATCCGGGACATCGGCCGGAGCGATGAACGCAGCCGTGCTGGCGGATGGTTGGACCGCGGGCGGCGCTGCCGGTGCACGCGAAGCGCTTGAAAAATATTGGCGAAGCGTCTCGCGCGCCGCCGCATTCAGTCCGTTGCAACGGTCGCCGCTCGACCGCCTGATGGGACGCTGGTCGCTTGACAGCTCCCCGGCCTATCTCTTCACCGATTTGATGTCGCGGATGCTTTCACCCTACGACCTCAATCCGCTTGGCTTCAATCCGCTCCGCGACATACTGAATGACAGTATCGATTTCGAGCGTCTTGCACGCGCGCCGATCAAGCTCTTCATAACCGCCACGCGCGTGCGTACCGGCCGCGGACGGATTTTTCGCAACGCGGAGATTACCGCGGATGTCCTGCTTGCGTCGGCTTGCCTGCCAACGGTGTTTCGCGCGATCGAGATCGATGGCGAGCCCTATTGGGACGGCGGCTACGCGGGTAATCCCACCATTACGCCGCTCGTTCGCGAGACCGACGCGCGCGACACCGTCGTCGTCCAGATCAACCCGACCGAGCGTCTGGAGCAGCCGCGCACGGCCGCTGACATTCTCAACCGGCTTAACGAGATCTCATTCAACTCGCCGCTGGCAAAGGAGCTGCGGATGATCGCGTTGCTTCGCCAGGTCGCCGACCCAGGTACCGGGGAAGGCGCCCGCTGGGCGCAGATGAAGACGCACCGGATCAAGAGCGACATGCTTGCGACGTTCGGTTCGTCATCCAAGCTTAATGCCGAATGGGCGTTCGTGGCCAAGCTGCACGAGGAAGGGCGGCGAGCCGCCGGCGAATTCCTCGACGCGCATGGCGCCGATCTCGGTGAGCGTTCGACGGCGGATCTCGATATTCTGCTGGCGGAGTGCTGAGACGATGGGTCTTCTCGGCATTCTCGTCGGGCTTGGACTGCTGGTTTGTCTTGCTTTCCGCGGTTGGAGCGTGCTGCTGCTCGCGCCGCTCTGTGCGCTGGTGGCCGCAGCCTTCGGTGGCGAGCCGCTGCTTGCCAACTGGACGCAGACCTTCATGGGTAGTGCGTCGGAGTTTCTCGCGCAGTTCTTTCCTATTTTTCTGCTTGGCGCCGTGTTCGGAAAGCTGATGGATGACAGCGGCGCGGTCGCTGCGGTCGCGGGCTTCATCTCCCGGTGCCTGGGCGAACGCCGGATCATCCTCGCGGTCGTGCTCGCAGGCGCACTGGTCACCTACGGCGGCGTCAGCCTGTTCGTCGCCTTCTTCGTCATCGTTCCGATGGCGCAGTCGCTGTTTCGCACGGCGGGGATTCCACGTCGTCTGGTACCGGCGGCGGTCATTCTCGGGACTTCGACCTTCACCATGTCGGCGCTGCCGGGCACGCCGTCGATACAGAATGCGATACCGATGCCTTTCTTCGGCACGACCCCCTTTGCCGCACCGGGCCTCGGCGTTGTCGCATCGATCATCATGCTGGGCGTCGGGCTGTGGTGGCTTCTTCGCGCGGAGAAAGCGGCGCGTCGCGCAAAAGAGGGCTATGGCGACGAGCCGCCGGATCCGGCGGATGCCGCCGACGATGAGCTGTTGCGCGAGCGGGCTACGACGGCGCGGGAATTCGACCCGGCGGAGCTCCGCCACGGATATCACAGCAGCGCCGCCGTCCCGATTTTCAACGCGATCCTTCCGCTGATCGTCGTCGTCGCCGTCAATCTGGTGATGTCGCTCGTTGTGCTGCCTCGGCTTGATTTCTCGTTCCTGGCCGAACAGCGGTGGGGCAATACATCGCTGGCGGCCGTGGCCGGTGTCTGGTCGGTTGTCGTGGCGTTGGCGGGAGCGATCGTGACGGTCATCCTCTGCAACTGGACGCGGTTGCCCGCACTACGACGGACCATGGATGCGGGTGCCAACGCGTCGGTCTTGCCGGCCCTGAGCGTCGCAAGCCTTGTCGGATTCGGCGCCGTTATCGCCTCGCTTCCCGCTTTCGGCGTGGTGCGGGACTGGGTGTTGCAAATTGAGGGCGGTCCATTGGTGTCGCTCGCGGTCGCGACGAACATCCTTGCCGCGCTGACGGGGTCGGCTTCCGGCGGCTTGACGATCGCGCTCGATGCGTTGGGCCAGACTTATATGCGCCTTGCCGCGGAGGCGGGTATTGACCCCGGCCTTTTGCATCGCGTCGCGGTGATCGGCTCGGGAACACTGGACATTTTGCCTCACAACGGCGCGGTCGTTAGCCTGCTTGCGATCTGCGGGCTCAAGCATCGCGACAGCTATCTCGACATTGTCATGGTCGGCATTGCGAGTTCCGTTATCGCGCTCGTAGCGGTGATTGCGATCGGCACCGCTTTCGGGTCGTTCTGACGCAAGGGTGATGGTCGGCGCTGCCGGCCGCAAGGCGAGCCTGGCTGGAATGACGGTCATCTGAAAATGGCGAGGGGCCCGGCGCATCACGCCGAGCCCCTCATTGGTAGAAGCATCAGCCGGCCTGTAAGCCGGGTTCTGTAGGGCACCATTCTTGCGAATGATGCGCGACGGCCATTCCTCTGGGACAAGGTTTGCACCTTGCCTCGGGCAACCTACCCGGACAGCGGGCCTGACATCGCCCTGCGGTGTTATCGCGCATGCGCGAACTAACCGCGTTGCCGTCCCTATTCGGTTTTGCTCCCGGTGTGGTTTGCCATGCCGTCTCCGTTGCCGGAAACGCGGTGCGCTCTTACCGCACCTTTTCACCCTTACTTCCTCCGAGGAGGGAGCGGTTCGTTCTCTGTGGCACTTTCCCTGGGGTCGCCCCCGCCGGATGTTATCCGGCACCGCATGTCGATGGAGCCCGGACTTTCCTCCCCCGCGGCCTTTCGGCGCTTGCGGGAGCGGCCGTCCGGCCGACTGACGGCGTACGCATGCGGGCTTTGGCCGTCCGCGTCAAGCGATTGCGATGGTTAACCCCTGGCCCGGCGCCCGGTCGGTCCTCGATTTTGACATTCGCGGAGGAGGGGCCTTTGATATCGATTTGATCGATCCAAAGGTCGAGGTGCCATGGATACCGAACTGGCCCGGACGTTCCTGACGGTGGTGAGCGCCGGCAACTTCATCACCGCGGCGGAGCGGCTGCATGTCAGCCAGTCGACCGTCAGCACCCGCATCCACACGCTCGAGCAGCAGCTCGGCTGCGTGCTGTTCGTGCGCAACAAGGCCGGCACCACGCTGACGCCGGCGGGCCGGCAGTTTCAGCGCCACGCCTCGGTGCTGGTCCGCACCGTCGAGCAGGCGCGCCATGACGTCGGAATTCCCAAGGGATTTTCCGCGACGCTGGTGGTCGGCGGCCGCATCGGCCTTTGGGAAGAGTATCTGCTGCGCTGGCTGCCGCTGATGACGCGGGCGCATCCCGACATCTCGATCCGCGCAGAGAGCGCGCTCGAGCCCGAGCTGATGCAGGGGCTGGTCGAGGGACGCATCGACATCGGCGTGATGTACACGCCGCAGAGCCGCCCCGGCCTCAAGGTCGAGCAACTGTTCGAGGAGCAGCTCATCCTGGTGTCGACCGATCCGAAGAGCGCGCCGGAGCCGGGGCCGGGCTATGTCTATGTCGATTGGGGACCCGAATTCTACGCGCGCCACGCCACGCTGTTTCCGAATTTCGCCGGCCCCGCGCTGACGGTGAACATCGGCTGGCTCGGCTTGCAGCATCTCTTGGAGAATGGCGGCTCCGGATTCTTTGCGCGCCGTATCGTGGAGCCGCTCTTGAAGGCGCGGCGGCTGCACGCCGTCGCCGGCGCACCTGGCTTTGCGATGCCGGCCTATGTCGCCTATCCGGCTGACAGCCAGGACGATCACCTGGCGCGCGCGGTCGAGACCATGCATCGGCTCGCCGCGTACCAGGTTAACACGAGCGCGGACCTCCCGCGGGCCAAGCCCGCCACGCGGCGGCGGCGCTGACCGCGATTGCTATCGGCATCGTCGATCAGTTCCATCGGCTTTCTTCGCTTGTCAGCGCAAACGTCCGCGTTCACAGCAGGATCGGGATCAGCAGGAGGTCAAACGATGGATATTGCGGCTGCGGTGGGAGATGCATTGTTCAATGGCGCATCCGACGCGATCGTTGCGACCGATGCCGAAGGCCGCATCACGCTGTGGAATCCCGGCGCGGTCAGGATGTTCGGCTTCAGCGCCGAGGAGGCGATCGGACAATCGCTCGATTTGATCATTCCGGAGAATCTGCGCGCGCGTCACTGGGCCGGCTTCCGGCACACGATGGCGACCGGGACGAGCCGCTACGGTCAGGGCGATCTGCTGTCAGTGCCGGCGCTGACTAGGCACGGCACGCGCATCTCAGTCGAGTTCACCATCGTGATGCTGCACGATGCGGCGCACAAGGTCGCCGGCACCGTCGCCGTGATGCGTGACGTGACCAAGCGTTTCGAGGAGCTCAAGGAGTTGCGGCGCCGCGCCGCGCAGCAGGCCGGGACATCGTCGTAAAGGCTGTGAAGCCATGCCGTCATTGCGAGGAGCGGTAGCGACGAAGCAATCCATCGCTCCGCATATGCGGACAGATGGATTGCTTCGCTTCGCTCGCAATGACGCGGATAAGGCCACAAGCTCTAGGTCATCCCCTTCGGGAGCCGGTCACGGCAGCTGGAGCTACTTTCCAGATCGCAGGCGGGTTTCCGCGAGTGCGGTCACGAGGCCGATGACCAGCATCGAGGCGACGATGTCGGCTTCCGCACCGAAACCAAATGCGATCACCGTCGCTGCGGCAACCGCCGCAAGGATCGCGATGGTCAGCCCTTCGTCGGCGATCAGCTGACGCAGCGCCTTCAGGCGCGTGGTGCCCCGTTGCATTGCCTGCTCACACGCCGAGCGGATGGCCGCCCGCAGCGATGGTCGAGGCGACCTGACTGGCGTGGTGGCGCGGTTTTGCGGCGATCCGGCTGCGCAGGATCCGGTACAGCATCGACTGCAGCAGCCGGGAAAGGCGCGTTGCTGTCTGCGGCAGTGGTGTCATGGCGAAGTCCTCCGGGCATCCCGACCTAAGGCTACGCGCCGCCATGAATTTAACAAACGAATAATACTGGCGGTTACTATCGGATTATCCGATATAAGTCTGCTCCGTGGCCTGCCGCGCAGGCGAGGCATTCACGCGGGGCGGCCAAAATAATTTATCCTGACGATGTCGTCCTGCGTGTCGCCCGTTCGACTGGGTGTCGGCGATCCAGCCGATCAAGAGGAGTTCTCAAGATGCAATACCTGTTGCTGATCTACCGGAGCGACGCGGAATATGGCGGCATGAATGCCGACGACCGCAAGGCCCTATCGGCGGAGTATGCGGTCTACACCCAGTCCATCATCCAGAGCGGACACTTCAAGGCGGGAGACGGGTTGCAGCCGGTATCGACCGCGACCACCGTGCGGGTGCGCGACGGCAAGACGCTGACGACCGACGGGCCGTTTGCGGAAACCCGCGAACAGCTCGGCGGCTACTATCTCGTCGATGCCAAGGATCTCGACACGGCGCTCGGCCTTGCGGCGCGGATTCCCGGCGCCAAGACTGGCTCGATCGAAGTCAGGCCGGTGATGATCTACGACAAGTGATGGTTTCGTCGTTCCGGGGCGCGCGAAGCGCGAACCCCAATGCGCAATTGCGCATTGGGGAACCTCGAGATTCCGGGTTCGATGCTTCGCATCGCCCCGGAATGACGGTGAGACCATGACCCCCAGCCAGATCGAAAAAGTGTTTCGCGACGAGGCGGGCCGGGCGCTCGCAACGCTGATCCGGCTCGTCGGCGATTTCGATCTGGCCGAGGATTCGCTTCAGGATGCCTTTGCGGTGGCGCTGCAGCGCTGGCCGATCGGCGAATTCCCCTCCAATCCGCGTGCCTGGCTGGTCAATGTCGGCCGCAACAAGGCGATCGACCGCGTCCGTCGCGCGGCGACGTTTCGCGGCAAGCAGCAGGAGCTGACGCATCAGATCCTGCTCGATGCGGAGTCCTCGCCCGAGCCGGCCGATGCAACGCTCGACGACGACATGCTGCGGCTGATCTTCACCTGCTGCCATCCGTCCTTTGCCGCCGAGGTCCAGGTCGCGCTGACCTTGCGCACGGTGTGCGGGCTGACGACGGTCGAGGTCGCGCGCGCCTTCCTGGTGAGCGAGGACGCCATGGCGCAGCGCCTCTTGCGCGCCAAGCAAAAGATAAAACTCGCCGGCATTCCCTATGAGGTGCCGGAGCGCGAGGCGCTGGAGCCGCGCCTCACCGGCGTGCTCGCCGTGATCTACCTCGTCTTCACCGAAGGTTACGCGGCGACCGCCGGCGAGGATCTGATGCGGCCCGATCTTGCGCGCGAGGCGATCCGGCTGGCGCGGCTGATCGATGCGCTGATACCGGCGCGTGGCGAGATCAAGGGGCTGTTGGCGCTGATGCTGCTGCATGATGCGCGGCGCGCCGGCCGCCAGACCGCCGGCGGCGATATCGTGCTGCTCGAGGAGCAGGACCGTTCGCTGTGGGATTTCCAGCAGATCGCCGAAGGCCTCGAATTGGTCGAGGAGGCGCTGCGGATGCCGGGCCGGCCGCAGTCCTACGCCGTGCAGGCCGCGATCGCCGCGCTGCACGCGCGGGCGCCGAGTTACAAGGACACCGACTGGCCGCAGATCGCCGGTCTCTATGAGGTGCTGCTGCGCATCAGCCCGTCGCCGGTGATCGAGCTCAATCAAGCCGCCGCGGTGTCGATGGTCGACGGCCCGGCGCGCGCGCTTGACCTGATCGACGCGCTGGACGCGCGCGGCACTTTGAAGGGATATGACCAGCTGCCTGCGGTGCGCGCCGATCTGCTGCGCCGCCTCGGCCGCAAGGACGAAGCGCGGCAGGCCTATCTCGCCGCAACGGCAGCCACGCAACTCGAACCGCTGCGGCGGCTTTATGCGCGGCGCATCGCCGAGATGGGGTGACGCACCCCATCTCGTGCGTGGCCTGTGACGGCGCGCGATTCATCCACGATCGTCAGCGCGTCGTGCGGCGTTGAGCGTGCTCAGTACCCTGTCTTTGCTTTGGCGCCGGTGCTCGACTGCCCGGTCGTCGCCCCACTCGACATGCCGGTCGTGGTGCCGGGTGCCATCTTTGTCTTTTTCTGCGCATGATGGACTTTGTGGGTCTTGTGCTTGGTCGACATGGTCTTGTCCTGGGTCGACATAGCGCTTGCGGCTGTCGGAGCGACGATGAGGCCGATGGCGACAGCTCCGGCGATGAGTGCTTTGAACATGGACGAATCTCCACTCGGACCGCCCCAGCTAGAAAGACGGCATATGCCGGAAAGTTCCAATGTGCACGAACACTTGGCCGGAAAATGCACCGCTCCGCGCAATGACGGACGGAGGCGAGCCTAGCTCGACGCGACCACCGTCGCCGCATCGGGCGGCAGGCTCTCGAGCAGCGCGTGCAGCGTCGCCATGGTGGAGCGGTCGGCGATCCCGTCGATGCGCTCCGGGCGGAAGTGGCGCTGGAAGGCGGTGACGACCTCCATGGTCGGGCCGTCGAACTTGCCATTGGTCGGGATGTTGTAGCCGTAGCGCCGGAACGCGGCCTGCATGTTGGAGACGCTGTCGCTGATCGCACCGAGCTGCAGCGCGTCGCCGCGCACGACCGGCGCCGGCTGCACCCAGTGCCCGACGCCGGAATTGGCCAGCGAGTGCCACGGGAATTTCTCGCCGGGATCCTTCTTGCGCGCCGGCGCCACGTCGGAATGACCGAGCACGCGATGCGAGACGATCTTGCGGCGAAGCATGATGCCGCGGCACAGCGCGATGACGGCCGCGATCTGGCGCAGCGGAAAGTCCGGATAGCCCCAATCGTGACCGCGATTGACGATCTCGACGCCGATCGAGCAGGAGTTGATGTCGTCATCGCCGGCCCACGCCGACACGCCGGCGTGCCAGGCGCGCTTGCTCTCCGGCACGCACTGCACGATGCGGCCGTCCTCGAGCACGATGTAGTGCGCCGAGACCTCGGTGCCGGCCGTGCAGAGCTGGGTGATCGCACCCTCGACGTCGGGCATGCCGGTGTAGTGCAGCACGATCATGTCGGGTTGCCGGCCATTGGCGCGATCGCCGAAGTTCGCCGATGGGATCACGTCGGAGGCGATCGAGGAATCCGGCGTGAACGTCTTCGCGTCCGCCACCCCCTTTGGAACAGGGAGGGCGCGCTGACGCTTCGGATCAGCGTTGCCGGACGAAGACGAACTTGAAGCCATACGAATCACTCAAACCCGAACCAGGAGAAAGCATTTTGACATATGGATAAACAAATAGGCGTTTACTATTCCTTTACCGTGCGGGCCGCGCAATCGACGCCTGCCGGTTCCACGATCCGCACGATGCGCCGCGTCATTGTGCCGGGAGTGGGTCGCGAGGGCATCACTCGAATGCGGATCAAAGGCGCGCGGTTCCGCTAACCGATCATCAACGTTTTCTTAACGTTAAGTGCCGTTACTGAGAGGTGAAGTGCCGAACCGGTTTCGGGGGACGGCCAAAGGACGCTGAGCCCCGCTGTTTGCGCGAAATCCCATGGAAACCCTCCCAATTCCGGTCGGATATCAGGATTTGCGGCCGAGGACGGGAGTTGGCGCTGGCGTCACGCAGCGGCTTTTTCACGCGTTTTCGAGCGAAGTGGATACCGGTTCGCGTGAAGAAAACGCGTCAAGACAGGAATCCAGAGCCCCGTTCCGATCCAATCGGAGCAAAGAAGGCTCTGGGCGCGAGGATTCGAGGCGCAATGAGTCGGCGCGCACCCAGCTTGCATGCCAGTTACGCGGCTCCGCCCGGGAGCGGCGCATGAGCGAGCGTGCGCCGCGTCACATTTCGGTGCTGGGCCGCGAGGCGGTCGCGTATCTCGCTCCGCGCGCCGGCGGCATCTATGTCGACGCGACCTTCGGTGCCGGCGGCTACAGCCGGGCGATCCTCGATGTCGCCGAGACCCGCGTGATCGGGATCGACCGCGACCGCACCGCGATAACCGGCGGCTTCGATCTGGTCGACGGCGCGGGCGGTCGGCTGACGCTGGTCGAGGATCGCTTCTCCAACCTCGCCGAGGTCTGCGCGTCGCAGGGGATGGATACGGTCGACGGCGTCGTGATGGATGTCGGCGTCTCTTCCATGCAGCTCGACCAGGCCGAGCGCGGCTTCTCGTTCCGCCTCGGCGGTCCGCTCGACATGCGGATGGCCCAAAGCGGCCCGACCGCGGCCGATGTGGTCGCGGCGGCTTCCGAGAAACAGCTCGCCGACATCATCTATGTTTTCGGCGAGGAGCGCCATTCGCGCGGCGTCGCCCGTGCCATCGTCGCCGCGCGCAAGGACGCGCCGATCACGACGACCGACGCGCTTGCCGATATCGTCGCGAAAGTCGTGCGCGCCAAGCCGATCGAGATCCATCCGGCGACGCGGACCTTCCAGGCGCTGCGCATCTTCGTCAATGAAGAGCTCGATGAGCTCTATCTGGCGCTCGCAGCCGCCGAGCGCGTGCTGAAGCCGGGCGGCCGGCTCGTCGTGGTTTCCTTCCATTCGCTGGAAGACCGCATCGTCAAGAATTTCCTCACGGAACGCGGCAAGGTCTCCGCCGGCTCGCGGCATTTGCCCGAGGTGGCGCAAGCGGCGCCGAGCTTTCAGATCCTGACCAAGCGTCCGGTGACGCCTGATGAGGCCGAGCTTACCGCCAATCCGCGCGCGCGATCGGCCAAGCTGCGTGCCGCCGAACGCACCGCGGCGCCGGTGCACGCCGACGACGACCTGCCGTCATGGCCGCGCCTGTCCGACCTGAAGCGGGGAGGGTGACGATGCGCCTTCTCCATCTCCTCGTCATCGGCATGCTGATCTTCGCGGCGTCCTATGTCTACCGCATCAAGATGGAATCGACCGCGCGCGTCGAACGCGTGCTGCAGCTCAATGCCGAGATCCGCGAGCAGCGCAACGCGATCGCCGCGTTGCGCGCCGAATGGGCCAAGCTCGATGCGCCGCTCCGGCTGCAGGGCCTCGCCGAGCGCCATCTGCCGCTGAAGCCGGTCAACGCCAACCAGTACGATTCCCTGAAGAACCTGCCGGAGCGGCCGCCGAGCTTCACGCGGCCCGGTTCGCGCGATCCGATCGGCGCGATGATCGACACCATCGAGGCCGCCGCGGCGCCCGACAGCACGACCGGATCGATCGACAAGGCGGCGACCGACCAGCCGGCCGCCGACCAGCCTGCGCCCGATGACTCCGGGCAGGGCGGGGGAGATCAGCAATGACGGGACCAGCCATGACCGATCCGGCACCCGCCAACACGCCGGCGGTGAAACCCGCCGAGCCCTGGAACCAACGGCTGATCCGCACGCTGCTGTATGGCAGCAATGTCGACCGCGCCGCCAAGGCGCGCGCGCGCGTTGGCCTCGCCATCCTCGCTTTCGCCGCGGTTTATTGCGTGCTGGCGGGGAGGCTGGTGCTGTTTGCCGTCGGCGCCGACAGCCATGGCGCGCGCCGCACGGCCTCGCAGGACGCCATCGCGACGGCGCGGCCGGACATCACCGACCGCAATGGCGAAATCCTCGCCACCGACGTCAAGGCGCCGAGCCTGTTCGCCGAGCCGCGCCGCCTCATCGACAAGGACGAGGCGATCGAGCTCTTGACCGGAGCCTTGCCCGATCTCGACACCAGCGAAGTGCGCGACCGCCTGTCGTCGCGCAAGGGCTTCGTCTGGCTGAAGCGCGAGATCACGCCGAAGCAGCAGAGCGACATCCATCGCCTTGGCCTTCCCGGCGTCGGTTTCCTGCGCGAGAACAAGCGCGTCTATCCGACCGGCAACGAGGTCGCCCACCTGATCGGCCTGGTCAACATCGACAACCAGGGCATCGCCGGCATGGAGAAGTGGCTGGACAGCAACGGTCTGGCCGATCTGCATCGCGCGGGCTTCGCCACCGACCGGCTGCAGAAGCCGGTGGAGCTCTCGGTCGACCTGCGCGTCGAGCACGCGCTGCGCGACGAACTGCTCAAGGCAAAGGAGAAGTTCAAGGCCAAGGCCGCCTCCGGCCTCGTCTCCAACGTGCGCACCGGCGAGATCGTGGCGATGGTGTCGCTGCCGGATTTCGATCCGAACAATCCGAAGGAGGCGCACGATCCCGATCGCATCAACCGCCTGACCACCGGCGTCTACGAGATGGGCTCGACCTTCAAGGCGTTCACGCTGGCGATGGCGCTGGATAGCGGCCGGTTCGACCTCAACTCGATGTGGGATGCGCGCGGTCCGCTGCACTACGGCAAGTTCGCGATCCATGACGATCACAACATGGGCCGCATGATCAACATGAAGGAGGTGTTCTACTATTCCTCCAACATCGGCGCCGGGCGCATTGCGCTGGCGATGGGTGTCGATGCGCACAAGGCGTTCCTGCGCAAGATGGGGCAGCTCGAGCGGCTGCGCACCGAACTGCCGGAGAGCGCGTCGCCGATCGTGCCGAAGAAGTGGGGAGAGTTGAACACCGTCACCATCTCGTTCGGTCACGGCATCGCGGTGGCGCCGCTGCAGGCGGTGATGGGCATCGATGCGCTGGTCAATGGCGGCTACCTGATTCCGCCGACCTTCCTGAAGCGCACCGAGCAGGAGGCGATGGCGCTCGCCAAGCGCGTCATCAAGCCCGAGACCTCGGACAAGATGCGCTATCTGATGCGGCTCAATGCCGAGATCGGCACCGCGAAGAAGGCCGACGTCAAGGGCTATTATATCGGCGGCAAGACCGGCACCGCGGAGAAGGTGATCAACGGCCGCTACGCCAAGAAGCGCGTGCTCAACGCCTTCACCGCGATCCTGCCCGCCGACAATCCGAAATACCAGCTCCTGATCATGCTCGACGAGCCGCAGCCCCTGAAGGAGACCTACGGGTTCATCACCTCGGGCTGGAATGCGGTGCCGACCGGCGGCAATGTGATCGCCCGAATTGCGCCGCTTTTGGGCGTTGAACCGCGATTCGACCTGCCGCCGTCCGACCGCCTTATTCTTGCGGCATCCAGAACAACCCAGTAAGGCGTATATTCACGGCATGATCCGGACCGGAACGGCCGCGTTAGCGAAAAGTGCGATGCGGTTTTCCGGATAGATCATGCTCAAGCGACGGCGCCAGAACGGCGCCGGCCAGACTGGAAGATCATGAGACTTCGCGACCTCTTCGACGCCGATGCCACGATCGATCCAAGTGCCGACACCATCGTCGTCGGAGGGCTTGCGGTCGACAGCCGGGCGGTGAAGCCGGGCGACCTGTTCTTCGCGCTGGCCGGCAGCAGGACCGACGGCGCGCGCTTCGTCGACGCGGCGATTGCCGCCGGCGCGGTCGCGGTCGTCAGCGACCATCTGCCGCAAGGTCACGCTCGCGCCCCCTTCGTCATCACGCCGAATCCGCGCCGCGCGCTGGCGCTCGCCGCGGCCAAATTCTTTTCCCGCCAGCCGGCGACGATCGCGGCGGTGACCGGCACCAGCGGCAAGACCTCGGTCGCAGCGTTCACGCGCCAGATCTGGCAGCGGCTCGGTCATTCCTCCGCCAGCATCGGCACCATCGGCCTCGTCTCGGACAAGCGCACGGTCTACGGCTCGCTGACCACGCCGGATCCGATTGCGCTGCATCGCCAGCTCGACGAGATCGCGAGCGACGGCGTCACGCATCTGGCGTTCGAGGCGTCCTCGCACGGCCTCGACCAGTATCGTCTCGACGGTGTGCGCATCGCCGCCGGCGGCTTCACCAATTTGTCGCGCGACCACATGGATTATCATCCCGATGTCGCGCATTACCTCAACGCAAAACTCCGTTTGTTCCGCGATCTGGTCGCTCCAGGCGGCGCGGCGGTGATCTCGGCCGATCATGACTGTTCGGGCGAGGTGATCGATGCGGCGAGCTCGCGCGGCCTGCGTATCATCGCGGTCGGCCGCAACGCCGATGCAAGCGATGGCATCAGGCTCCTCGATGCCGCCATCGAAGGCTTTGCCCAGCGGCTCCTGGTCGAGCACCGCGGGCACACACACGCGATCCGGCTGCCGCTGGTCGGCGAATTCCAGATCGAGAATGCGCTGGTCGCGGCCGGGCTTGCGATCGGCACCGGCAGCGCCGCCGCCGACATATTCGGCTGCCTCGAACATCTCGAAGGCGCCAAGGGCCGGCTGGAATTCGTCGGCGAGCATAATGGCGCGCCGATCTTCGTCGACTACGCCCACAAGCCCGACGCGCTCGCCAAGGCGCTGCAGGCGCTGCGGCCCTATGCCAAGCGCAAGCTCGTCGTGATCTTCGGCGCCGGCGGCGACCGCGACGCCGGCAAGCGTCCGATCATGGGCGCGATCGCGGCCGAGAATGCCGATCAGGTCATCGTCACCGACGACAATCCGCGCAGCGAGAAGCCGGAGGCGATCCGCGCGGCGATCATGGCGACGGCGAAGGGCGCGCGCGAGATCGGCGACCGCGCCGCGGCGATCCGTGCCGGCATTGCCGGTCTCGCGCCTGGCGATGCGCTGGTGGTCGCCGGCAAGGGCCACGAGGTCGGGCAGATCGTCGGCAACACGACGCTGCCGTTCAGCGATCACGAAGCGGTCGCCAGTGCACTGGCTGCGGAGGGCGCATGAGCACGATGTTGTGGACCTCGGATGCGATGGCGACGGCGATGCGCGCCGCCACGCAAGGCGCGCTGCCGGACGGCGTCACCGGTCTCTCGATCGACAGCCGCAGCATCGCACCTGGCGAGGCGTATTTCGCGATCAAGGGCGACGTCCATGACGGCCATGCCTTTGTCGAGGCGGCGCTGAAGGCCGGCGCCGGGCTCGCGGTGGTCGAGACCGCGCAACGGGCAAAGTTTCCCGCCGACGCGCCGCTGCTGGTGGTCGACGACGTGCTCGCCGCTCTCGTCGAACTCGCCCATGCCTCGCGCGCGCGGCTCAACGCGCAGATCATCGCGGTGACCGGCTCTGTCGGCAAGACCTCGACGAAAGAGGCGCTGCGCCGCGTGCTGTCGGCGCAGGGGGAGACCCATGCCTCGGTGGCGTCGTTCAACAATCACTGGGGCGTGCCGCTGTCGCTGGCGCGCTGTCCGGCCAGCACGCGCTTTGCGGTGTTCGAGATCGGCATGAACCATGCCGGCGAGATCACGCCGCTGGTGAAGATGGTGCGCCCGCACGTCGCAATCATCACCACGATCGAGCCGGTGCATCTGGAATTCTTCGCCGGCATCGAGGCGATCGCCGACGCCAAGGCGGAGATCTTCGCAGGGCTCGAGCCCGATGGCGCGGTCGTGCTCAACCGCGACAACGGACAATTCGCGCGGCTGCAAAAGCAGGCAAAGCAGGCCGGCATCTCGCGCATCGTCTCGTTCGGCACCGACAAGCGCGCCGAGGCGCGGCTGCTCGACCTGTCGCTGCACGCGACCTGCTCGGCGGTGCATGCGGATATTCTGGATCACGACATCACCTACAAGATCGGCATGCCCGGCCGGCACATGGCGATGAACTCGCTGGCGGTGCTCGCCGGTGCTTCGCTGCTCGGCGCCGATATCGCGCGCGCCGCGTTGTCGCTGTCGCAGCTCGAGGCGCCGACCGGCCGCGGCTTCCGCCGCACCCTCGAGGTCGGCCATGGCGAGGCGATGCTGATCGACGAGAGCTACAACGCCAACCCGGCCTCGATGGGCGCCGCGCTCAACGTGCTCGGCCAGGCCCAGACCGGGCCGCATGGCCGGCGCATCGCCGTGCTCGGCGACATGCTCGAACTCGGGCCGACCGGGCCCGAACTGCACCGCGGCCTCAACGAGGCCGTGACCGCCAACCGCATCGACCTCGTATATTGTTGTGGTCCGCTGATGCGGAATCTGTGGGATGCCCTTTCCACCGGCAAGCGGGGAGGCTATGCCGAGAGCTCGGCGGCGCTCGAAGCGCAGGCGGTCGCCGCGGTCCGTGCCGGTGACGTGATCATGGTGAAGGGCTCGCTGGGATCGAAGATGAAGCTCATTGTCAGCGCGCTGGAAAAACGCTTCCCCGACAAGGCCGCGCACGAAGAAGCGGTATAGGACTCCTCGAATGTTCTACTGGTTGATCGAACTGTCCAACACCGTTCCGGGGTTTGGGGCGTTCCGCAGCGCTTTGAACGTGTTCCGCTACATCACCTTCCGCACCGGCGGCGCGATGGTGACCGGCGCATTGTTCGTGTTTCTGTTCGGGCCCTGGATCATCGATCATCTGCGGCTGCGGCAGGGCAAGGGCCAGCCGATCCGCACCGATGGCCCGCAGTCGCATCTGATCTCCAAGAAGGGCACGCCCACCATGGGCGGTCTGATGATCCTGTCCGGGCTCGTGGTGTCGACGCTGCTATGGGCCAATCCGCTCAATCCCTACGTCTGGATCGTGCTGGCGGTGACGCTCGGCTTCGGCTTCGTCGGCTTCTATGACGATTATTTGAAGGTCACAAAGCAGTCGCACAGCGGCTTCGCCGGCAAGCTGCGGCTCCTGATCGAGGCGGCGATCGGGCTCGCCGCCACCTACGCGCTGGTCCGGCTCGGGCGCGACGTGTCCTCGACGTCGCTGGTGATTCCCTTCTTCAAGGACCTCGTGATCAACTTCGGCTGGTTCTTCGTGATCTTCGGCGCCTTCGTGATGGTCGGCGCCGGCAATGCGGTGAACCTGACCGACGGCCTCGACGGTCTTGCCATCGTGCCGGTCATGATCGCCGCCGCCAGCTTCGGCATGATCTCGTACCTGACCGGCAACGCGGTGTTCTCGGATTATTTGCAGATCAATTACGTCGCCGGCACCGGCGAACTGGCGGTGCTGTGCGGCGCGGTGCTTGGCGCGGGCCTCGGCTTCCTCTGGTTCAACGCGCCGCCGGCCTCGATCTTCATGGGCGACACCGGCTCGCTGGCGCTCGGCGGCATGCTCGGCGCGACGGCGGTTGCGGTGAAGCACGAGATCGTGCTCGCCGTGATCGGCGGCCTGTTCGTGCTGGAGGCGGTCTCGGTCATCGTCCAGGTCACCTCGTTCAAGCTCACCGGCAAGCGCGTGTTCCGGATGGCGCCGCTGCACCATCATTTCGAGCAGAAGGGTTGGACCGAACCGCAGATCGTGATCCGGTTCTGGATCATCTCGGTGATGCTGGCGCTCGCCGGCCTGTCGACGCTGAAGCTGCGCTGATGATGAAGAAGCCCTCCCACTGTCATTCCGGGGCGTGCGAAGCACGAACCCGGAATCTCGAGATTCCGGGTTCTCGCTGCGCGAGCCCCGGAATGACGGAGGTTGCGTCATGATCCCGGTCACCTCCTTCTCCGGCAAGACGGTCGCGGTGTTCGGGCTCGGCGGCTCCGGGCTCGCGAGCTGCCACGCGCTGAAGGCCGGCGGCGCGGAGGTGATCGCCGCCGACGACAATGCCGACAACGTCGCCAAGGCGGCGCAGGCCGGCTTCACCACCGCCGATCTGCGCACCGTGTCGTGGGCGAATTTCGCCGCATTGATCCTGACTCCCGGCGCGCCGCTGACCCATCCGGCGCCGCACTGGAGCGTGCTGAAGGCGCGCGAGGCGGGCTGCGAGGTGATCGGCGACGTCGAACTGTTCTGCCGCGAGCGCCGCCGTCACGCGCCGAACGCGCCGTTCGTCGCCATCACCGGCACCAACGGCAAATCGACCACCACGGCGCTGATCGCGCATCTGATTGATGTCGCCGGCTACGACACCCAGATGGGCGGCAATATCGGCACCGCGATCCTCTCGCTGGAGCCGCCGCGCATGGGCCGCGTCCATGTGATCGAGATGTCGTCCTACCAGATCGACCTCGCACCGTCGCTCGATCCGTCGGTCGGCATCCTGATCAACATCAGCGAGGATCACATCGATCGCCACGGCACGCTCGAGCATTACGCCGCGGTCAAGGAGCGGCTGGTCGCCGGCGTGCAGGCCGGCGGCACCGCGATAACAGGCGTCGACGACATCTGGTGCCGCAACATCGCCGACCGGCTCGATCGCGCCGGCAAGCGCGTGGTACGCATCTCGGTGAAGAACCCGCTGCCCGACGGCCTCTATGTCGAGCACGAGACCATCGTGCGCGCATCTGGCGCGGCGCGCAGCGAGATCGCGCGGCTGGGGGGCATCGGCTCGCTGCGCGGCCTGCACAATGCGCAGAACGCCGCCTGCGCCTCGGCCTGCGCGCTGGCGATGGGGATCGCAACCGACGTTTTGCAGAACGGCCTGCGCAGCTTCCCGGGTCTCGCGCATCGCATGGAGCAGGTCGGCCGCCGCGGCAACGTGCTGTTCGTCAACGACTCCAAGGGTACCAACGCGGATGCGGCCGCGCATGCGCTGTCGTCGTTCGCCGACATCTATTGGATCGCCGGCGGCAAGCCGAAGGCCGGCGGCATCACCAGCCTGACCGAATATTTCCCGCGCATCCGCAAGGCCTATCTGATCGGCGAGGCGGCGGCCGAATTCTCCGGCACGCTTGGCGAGCGCGTCCCGCACGACATGTCCGGCACGCTCGACGTCGCGATCGCCAGCGCCGCGCGCGATGCCGAGGCATCGGGTCTCGCCGAGGCCGTCGTGCTGCTGTCGCCGGCCTGCGCCTCGTTCGACCAGTACCGCAATTTCGAAATCCGCGGCACCGCCTTCCGCGACATCGTCCAGGCGCTGCCCGGCGTCAAGCCGGTGGTGTGACGTCACGTAGGGCGGATTGGCGCAGCGTAATCCGCCATTCGGTGCCGGGCGATGACACCGAGATGAAGTGCGCAGTGACGGTACGTCGTATCGCGCGAGAACTATCCTCATCGTCGTCCTGGCGAAAGCCAGGACCCATTACCCCAAATCTCAATCGTTGCGCGACGCTGGGGCCGCGGTAGCGTCCATTATCAAGCGCGGTGGTTATGGGTCCTGGCTTTCGCCAGGACGACGTCGGGATGGGCCCAACCACCTCCCTCAAAAGTTACCTATCCCGTTAACCCCTTGGAAACCATCCTGCGCCACGAATGGACGTTATCTCTGCCATCTGGGGACGCCCATGCTCGCCCGTGACCAACGCACCCCGTTCTCGGACTGGTGGTGGACCGTCGACAAGCTGCTGCTTGTTGCGATCGCCGCGTTGATGCTGGCCGGCGTCATCCTGTCGCTGGCGGCGAGTCCGCCGGTGGCGACCCGGATCGGGCTCGATCCGTTTCACTTCTTCAACCGCCACGTCATGTTCCTGGTGCCGTCGCTGATGGTGCTGATCGGCGTCTCGTTCATGACGCCGCGGCAGATCCGGCGCACCGCGCTGATCGTGTTCGCGGTCTCGATCGCGCTGATCGTGCTGACGCTGCTGATCGGACCCGAGGTCAAGGGTTCGCGGCGCTGGATCACGCTGCTCGGCGTCAACATCCAGGCCTCCGAAGCCGCAAAGCCCTCCTTCGTCATCGTCGCGGCATGGCTGTTTGCGGAATCGACCAAGCGGCCGGAGATGCCGGCGACCTCGATGGCGCTGGTGCTGTTGCTGACGCTGGTCACGCTGCTGGTGATGGAGCCCGACTTCGGTCAGACCATGCTGATCCTCACCGTCTGGGGCGCGCTGTTCTTCATCGCGGGCATGCGGATGATCTGGGTGTTCGGGCTCGCCGGCGCGGCGGGCGCGGGCCTGTTCGGCGCCTATCTCCTGGTGCCGCACGTCGCCGGCCGCATCAAGCGTTTCATGAATCCCGCCTCCGGCGACACCTTCCAGGTCGACACCGCGATGGAGGCGTTCTGGAACGGCGGCTGGTTCGGCTTGGGGCCGGGCGAGGGCATCGCCAAGCGCAGCCTGCCGGACAGCCACACCGACTTCGTGTTCGCGGTCGCCGCGGAAGAGTTCGGCATCATCCTCTGCTTGATGCTGGTTGCGCTGTTCGGTTTCATCGTGATCCGCACGCTGACCCGCGCCTATGCCACCGAGGACATGTTCTCGCGCTTCGCAGCCTCGGGGCTTGCGATCCTGTTCGGCGTGCAGGCGACGATCAACATGGCGGTCAATCTGCAACTGATCCCGGCCAAGGGCATGACGCTGCCGTTCATCTCCTATGGCGGCTCCTCGTTCGTGTCGCTCGCCTATGGCGTCGGCATGATGCTGGCGCTGACGCGGCAGCGGCCGCGCACCGAGATCGAATCGATGGAAGGCGCCAGCGCTCAACGCGCCTACGCGTAGGTGAACCCTTGTTGTCATTGCGAGGAGCGAAGCGACGAAGCAATCCATCCCTCCGTTCTGCGGGGCTATGGATTGCTTCGCTTCGCTCGCAATGACGATGTAGAAGGCGGCCATGGACAACGCGCCCCTGATTCTGCTGGCGGCCGGTGGCACCGGCGGCCATCTGTTCCCGGCCGAAGCGCTCGCCGTGGAATTGATCAGGCGTGGCCTGCGGGTCCGGCTCGCGACCGACGGCCGCGCGCTGCGCTATTCCGGCCTGTTCGGCCGGGAGAGCATCGACCTAGTGCCCAGCGCGACCGTGCGCAGCCGCAACCCGATCTCGCTGGCGCGGACCGTGCTGATGCTCGGCTACGGCACGCTGGTTGCCGCCAATCTGGTGCGCCGGCTGAAGCCCGCGGCCGTGGTCGGCTTCGGCGGCTACCCGACCTTGCCGCCGCTGATGGCGGCGCGGCTGCTCGGCGTCCCCGGCATCATCCACGACGCCAATGCGGTGCTCGGCCGCGCCAACCGTTTCCTCTCCGGCCGCGTCAATGCGATCGCGACCTCGCTGCCCGGCGTGCTCGATCGCGATCCCGCGCTTGCCGGCAAGGCGACCACCGTCGGCACGCCGATGCGGCCGGCGATCCTCGCCGCGGCTGCGGTGAAATACACGGCACCCGAGCCGAACGCGCCGCTGCGCCTGCTTGTCGTCGGCGGTAGCCAGGGCGCGCGGGTGATGAGCGATATCGTGCCGCCGGCAATCGAGCAGCTCGCGCCCACGCTGTGGAGCCGCCTGATCGTCACTCAGCAGGTGCGCGAAGAGGACATGAATCGGGTGCGCGCGGTCTACGACCGGCTCGAGATCAACGCCGAGCTCGCGCCGTTCTTCGCCGACCTGCCGGCGCGCCTCGCCTCGAGCCAACTGGTGATCTCGCGCTCCGGCGCGGGGACCGTCGCCGAGCTCGCCGCGATCGGCCGGCCCTCGATCCTGGTGCCGTTGCCGGGCGCGATCGATCAGGACCAGTTCGCCAATGCCGGTGTGTTGTCGCAGGCGAACGGCGCGCTGCGCATCGCGCAGAGCGATTTCACGCCGGAGCGGCTCGCCGCTGAAATTTCGACCTTCGCCGCCGAGCCCGCGAGGCTGGCCGCGATGGCGGCGTCGGCGCGCGGCGTCGGCCGGCTCGATGCCGCCGAGCGGCTGGCCGATCTGGTAGCGAAAGTGGCCGGAATTTAGGCCGCTTTCGAGGAATTTCGGCCGTGGGACGCCATGGCCGGGCTTGTCCCGGCCATATCAGTCTTTCATAAGTCGAAGAAGTGCCGGGGTGAGTCCGGACACGATGAAGGTGTTAGCAAAATGAGACTGCCGCGCGAGATCGGACCCATTCACTTCGTCGGGATCGGCGGCATCGGCATGAGCGGCATCGCCGAGGTGCTGATCAATCTCGGCTACACCGTGCAGGGTTCCGATGCTTCGGACAATTACAACCTCGACCGGTTGCGCAAGAAGGGCGCCAAGGTCTCGGTCGGCCACACCGCCGAGAATGTCGACGGCGCCGATGTCGTCGTGGTCTCGACTGCGATCAAGCGCGACAATCCCGAACTGATGGCGGCGCGCGCGCGGCGCATTCCGGTGGTGCGGCGCGCCGAGATGCTGGCGGAACTGATGCGGCTGAGGAGCTGCGTCGCGATCGCCGGCACCCATGGCAAGACCACCACGACGACGATGGTGGCGACGCTGCTCGATGCCGGCGGGCTCGATCCGACCGTGATCAATGGCGGCATCATCAATGCCTATGGCTCCAACGCGCGGCTCGGGGCCGGCGACTGGATGGTGGTCGAAGCCGACGAGAGCGACGGCACCTTCCTGAAGCTGCCGTCCGACGTCGTCATCGTCACCAATATCGACCCCGAGCATCTCGATCACTTCAAGACCTTCGAGGCGATCCAGGACGCGTTCCGCAATTTCGTCGAGAACGTTCCGTTCTACGGCTTTGCCGTGATGTGCACCGATCACCCCGTGGTGCAAACTCTCGTCGGCAAGATCGAAGACCGCCGCATCATCACCTACGGCCAGAACCCGCAGGCCGATGCGCAGCTCAAGGATCTCACGCCGATGGGGGGCGGCTCGAAATTCTCGGTCGCGATCCGCGATCGCAAGTCCGGCGCGGTCCATGAGATCGCCGATGTCATGCTGCCGATGCCGGGGCGCCACAACGCATCGAATGCGACGGCGGCGATCGCGGTCGCGCACGAGCTCGGCGTGTCCGATGACGTCATCCGCCAGGCCATGGCCGGCTTCGGCGGCGTCAAGCGGCGCTTCACCAAGACCGGCGAGACCAACGGCATCACCGTGATCGACGACTACGGTCATCATCCGGTCGAGATCGCAGCCGTGCTGAAGGCGGCGCGGGAATCCGTCAACGGCAAGATCGTCGCCGTGGTGCAGCCGCATCGCTACACCCGCCTGCAATCGCTGTTCGAGGAATTCTGCACCTGCTTCAACGATGCCGATGCGGTCGTCGTCGCGGAGGTCTATCCGG
This sequence comes from Bradyrhizobium sp. UFLA06-06, assembly GCF_054820065.1. Classification (NCBI taxonomy): domain Bacteria; kingdom Pseudomonadati; phylum Pseudomonadota; class Alphaproteobacteria; order Hyphomicrobiales; family Nitrobacteraceae; genus Bradyrhizobium; species Bradyrhizobium sp. UFLA06-06. Next base: position 42,161 of record NZ_JADFUD010000009.1, on the reverse strand, counting down.
CGGGCGAGGCGCCGATCGCCGGCATCGACCGCGACCATTTCGCCGCCGGCCTGCGCGCCCACGGCCATCGCAACGTTGTCCCGCTGCCGAACGCGGGCGAACTCGCGAAGATCGTGCACGGTCTTGCCAAGCCCGGCGACCTCGTCGTCTGCCTCGGCGCCGGCAACATCACGCAATGGGCCTACGCGCTGCCCGACGAGTTGAAGGCGCTGGGGTGATGATGGCCTCGTATCCATCCTCGTCATGGCCGGGCTTGTCCCGGCCATCCACGTCTTCACTGCACTATCGTGTCGTACAGGTCGTCCCAGTTCGGGTTCGCTGCGATGATCTTGCGGATCTTCCAAGCGCGCGGCCAATGCTTGATGGTGTGTTCGCGCTGGATGGCTGTACGGATGTCGTCAAAGTGCTCAAAGTAGACGAGTCGCTTCAGTCCGTATCGCTGCTCGAGTATCCGGCGGACAAGATCGCTCGTTACCCCAACGTAGAGCACGCCGTTCGGACGGTTGGTCAGAAAATAAACGTATCCCCCTGCCATGTGGAGATACTGCAAGACGTGGATGGCCGGGACAAGCCCGGCCATGACGGATGGAGAGGTTACCCATGACCTTTCCCGACATCACGCCCGACCTGAAAGCCGCGATGCCGGAGCTGCGCGGGCGGCTGCTGGCGAACCAGTCGCTGGCGGAGCTGACGTGGTTTCGCGTCGGCGGGCCGGCGCAGGTGTTGTTCACGCCGGCAGATGAAGATGACCTTGCCTATTTCCTGACGCGCCTGCGGCCGGAGCTGCCGGTCTATGTCGTTGGCGTCGGCTCCAATCTGATCGTGCGCGATGGCGGCATGCCCGGCGTCGTGATCCGGCTCGCGCCGCGCGCCTTCGGAGAGACCAGCGCGGCCGGCGATGTCGTCACCGCTGGTGCTGCGGCGCTCGACAAGCGCGTCGCCGAGACGGCTGCGGCGGCTGGCATCGGCGGCATGGAATTCTTCTTCGGCATTCCCGGCACGGTCGGCGGCGCGCTGCGCATGAATGCCGGCGCCAATGGCGGCGAGACCAAGGACGTGCTGATCGAGGCCACCGGCATCGGCCGCGACGGCACGAAGCATACGTTCGGCAATGCCGACATGAAGTTCGTCTACCGCAACAGCGGCGTCGATCCGTCCATCGTGTTCACCTCGGCGTGCTTCCGCGGCAGGATCACCGATACTGAGGTGATCCGCGCCCGCATGAACGAGGTGCAGAGCCATCGCGAGACCGCACAGCCGATCCGCGAGAAGACCGGCGGCTCGACCTTCAAGAATCCGCCCGGCAACAGCGCCTGGAAGCTGATCGATGCCGCCGGCTGCCGCGGCCTCAAGGTCGGCGGCGCGCAGGTGTCGGAGATGCACTGCAATTTCCTGATCAACACCGGCAACGCCACCGGGCACGACATCGAGACGCTCGGCGAGACGGTGCGCGAACGGGTCAAGCAAAGCAGCGGAATTGAGCTACACTGGGAAATCAAGCGGATCGGAAATTCATCGTAGTCGTCATTCCGGGGCGATGCGCAGCATCGAACCCGGAATCTCGAGATTCCGGGTCTGGTCCTTCGGACCATCCCGGAATGACGGAAGTAGCGAAGACAGGCAAAGAAGATGCAGGTGACCATTCTGTTCGGCGGCACCAACAAGGAGCGGCTGGTCTCGGTGGCGAGCACGCAGGCGCTGCACCGCGCGCTGCCCGACGCGGATCTCTGGTTCTGGGATGTCGACGACACCGTGCATGCGGTGACGTCGGAAAAACTGCTCGGCCATACGCGGCCGTTCGAGGTCGACTTCAAACCCGACGGTCGCGGCATCGCACTCGATCAGGCGCTCGACAAAGCGAGCGCCGAGCGGCGTGTGCTGGTGTTCGGTTTGCACGGCGGCCGCGCCGAGAATGGCGAATTGCAGGCGATGTGCGAGCTGCGCGGTGTCGCGTTCACCGGCTCCGGCTCGGCATCGTCGCATCTGGCGTTCGACAAGCCGTCGGCGAAGCGTTTCGCCGCGATCGCAGGTCTCAACGCGCCGCAGGGCATCACAGTCGAGCAGATCGATGACGCCTTCGCGAAACATGGCAGACTGATTGCAAAACCCGCCAAGGACGGATCGAGCTACGGGCTGATCTTCGTCAACGCGAAGCAGGATCTCGTCGCGGTCCGCAACGCCGCGAAGCATGAAGAGTATCTGATCGAGCCGTTCGTGTCGGGCGTGGAGGCGACCTGCGGCGTGCTCGAGCAGTCCGACGGCTCCGTGTTCGCGCTCCCGCCGATCGAGATCGTGCCGGGGGAGGGAACCTTCGACTACACAGCCAAATACCTGCTGAAGTCGACCCAGGAGATCTGTCCCGGCCGTTTCGCGCCCGAGGTCAGCGCCGCGATCATGGACCATGCGCTGCGGGCGCACCGCGCGCTGTCCTGCACCGGCTACTCGCGCAGCGATTTCATCGTCTCGGCCAATGGCCCGGTCTACCTCGAGACCAACACCCTGCCGGGGCTCACCGCGGCATCACTGTACCCTAAGGCCTTGAAAGCACAGGGCATCGCCTTTGCCGACTTCCTCACCGACCAGATCGAGCTCGCCCGCCGCCGCGTCCGAGGTTAATGCCCGGCCGGGCGGGAACCCGCCAGGTCGGCCGGATGGAACCCGGCTGCTGTTGCTAAAATGCTAACGAGTTCGCGGCAAAGTACTCACAGCGTTGATCAAAACACGCTCCAGGCCGAAGTCGTTTACCGTTTGTTTACCAGGAAGCCCGAAGGTTAACGCTGGCGGCGCATGTAGCGCTTGGCTGCCGGGGCGTGAGCTGTCGCGGATTACCGCTTCGAGGATCGCAACGAGGGAACAGGGGGCCACTCTAATCCCACCGGTCTAGCCGAGACGTGATTTGTGCCGGGACCCGCGGGGTTTGCGGGCACAACATGTGACGAGCTCGTGCAATGGATGGTGCAGGACGCCTCACCCGATCGCTGCGATCGCTGGGGCCTCAAGCTGACCTGAGAGCAGCCGCTATTGGAGCGGCGGTGCTGCTGCGTGAGTATGTCGGCGCCCATCTCGCACGTCGTCGCCGGCGCCCCGCCAAGCGGCCGCAAGTCATCATCGATCGCGAGCCGCCGAACCGCTACATCCTGATGGTCGAACGCTATCTGCCGCGCCGCATCGGGCTGGTCGCGACGCTCGCGATCCTGTTCGGCAGCCTGGGCCTTGGCATCGTCAAAGGCGGCCATGTCGAGGAATTCACCACCGCGCTCAGCGACACCCGCAACGCGCTCGCCAACACCGCCGGCTTCCGCATCACCACCGTCGGCATCAACGGCCGCAAGCAGCTGAGCCAGGACGAGGTGCTCGCGATCGGTGGCGTCAATGGCCGCTCCTCGCTGCTGTTCCTCGACGCCGACACCGTGCGCGCCAAGCTGAAGGCCAATCCCTGGATCGCGGATGCCACGATCCTGAAGCTCTATCCGGGCCGGCTGCAGATCGACATCGTCGAGCGCACCGCCTTCGCGCTGTGGCAGCAGAACGGCCGCCTGTCGGTGATCGCCTCCGACGGCGCGGTGCTCGAGCCCTACGTCTCGCGCCGCTTCCTCAATCTGCCGCTCGTGGTCGGCAAGGGCGCCGACGTCAGAGCCCACGACTTCCTGGCGCTGCTCGACCGTTACCCGCAGGTGCGTTCGGTGACCAAGGCCGCGATCTTCGTCGGCGAGCGGCGCTGGAACCTGCGCCTCAAGGACGGTCTCGACGTCCGCCTGCCGGAGAACGACGTCGGTAACGCGCTCGCTGCGCTCTCCAGGCTCGACAAGGATGAGAAGCTGTTCTCGCGCGACATTGTCGCCGTCGACATGCGCCTGCCCGATCGGCTGATCGTGCAATTGTCCGAGGACGCCGGCAAGGCGCGCGACGAACTGTTCAAGGACAAGAAGTCCAAGAAGAAGGCCGGTGACTCCGCATGACCGGCCTCGATCGCAATTTGACCCCGAAGACCCGCCCGATGCAGAAGCGCACCGCGATGGTGGCTTCGCTCGATGTCGGCTCCAGCAAGATCGCCTGCATGATTGCGCGGCTGAGGCCGTCGCCGCCGAACGAGGCGCTGCGTGGGCGCACCCATGCGGTCGAATTGATCGGCTACAGCCAGATCCAGTCGCGCGGCGTCAAGGCGGGCTCCGTCGTCGATCTCGCCGAATGCGAGAAGGCGGTGCGCCATGCGGTGGCGCTGGCCGAACGCATGGCCAAGGTCCGTGTCGAATCCGTTCTGCTGTCGGTCTCCGGCGGCCGGCAGCATGGCCAGCTGGTCGAAGCCGCGGCCGATATCCGCGGCGGCTCGGTCACCTCGGACGATATCAGCCGCGTCACGTCGGCTGGCATGCGCCACGCCGCCGGCGCGGGCCGTACCGTGCTGCATGCGCTGCCGGTCGGCTACGCACTCGACGGCGTCAAGGGCATCCGCGATCCCAGAGGCATGGTGGCGCGCCAGTTCGGCGTCGACATGAATGTGGTGACGTCGGACGCGACGGTCGCCAAGAACCTGATGCTGGTGGTCGAGCGCTGCCATCTCAACGTCGAAGCCATGGCGTCGAGCCCCTATGTCGCGGGCCTCTCGGTGCTGACCGATGACGAAGCCGATCTCGGCGCTGCCGTCGTCGAGATGGGCGCGGGATCGACCACGATCGCGACATACTCCGGCGGACGTCTCGTGCACGCATCCGGATTTGCGCTCGGCGGGCAACACATCACGATGGATCTTGCGCGCGGCATCGGCGCGTGCATTGCGGATGCCGAGCGAATCAAGACCTTATACGGCACGGTGCTGACCGGCGGTTCGGACTCGCGCGAGCTGATGTCCGTTCCCACCGCAGGCGATGATCGGGAGACACCGCAAATCGTGTCCCGCGCCACGATTGCGAACATTGTCCGGCATCGCGCCGAGGAGATTTTCGAAATGGTCCGTGACCGGCTCGCGGATTCCCCCTTTGCGGCAGAGCCGAGGGCGCGCGTGGTGTTGAGCGGCGGCGCCTCGCAGCTCACCGGCACCGTCGAGCTTGCCACCCGCATCCTGAATCGTCAGGTCCGCATCGGCCGTCCGCTCGGCTTCGGCCGGCTGCCGAACGAGGCGAAGGGCGCCTCGTTCTCGGTGCCCACGGGCCTCCTGGTCTATCCGCAATACGCACATCTTGAACATGTCGAACCGCGGCGCACGCGGCAGCTCAGGACAGGGACAGACGGTTACTTCGGAAAGGTCGGACGATGGCTTCGCGAGGGCTTCTGATGACCGCACCCCGGCTCACAGCATTTTCACCAGCTCCGGCGGCCAGCGGCCGGGACGAACCAACGCGCGCATAATCGAGAGAGGCAACCATGGCACTCAATCTGACACCCCCTGACATCAGCGAGCTGAAACCGCGGATCACCGTCTTCGGCGTCGGCGGCGCGGGTGGTAATGCCGTCAACAACATGATCACCGCCGGGTTGCAGGGCGTCGACTTCGTCGTCGCCAACACCGACGCGCAGGCGCTGACCATGTCGAAGGCGCAGCGCATCGTGCAGATGGGCACCCAGGTCACCCAGGGCCTCGGCGCCGGTTCGCAGCCCGACGTCGGCGCTGCGGCCGCGCAGGAGGTCATGGACGAGCTGCGCGATCACCTCACCGGCGCCAACATGGTGTTCGTCACCGCCGGCATGGGCGGCGGCACCGGCACCGGTGCTGCGCCCGTGATCGCCAAGGCCGCGCGCGAGATGGGAATCCTCACCGTCGGCGTGGTGACCAAGCCGTTCCACTTCGAAGGTCAGCGCCGCATGCGCACCGCCGAGCACGGCATCGCCGAGCTGCACAAGGTGGTCGACACGCTGCTGATCATCCCGAACCAGAACCTGTTCCGAGTCGCCAACGAGAAGACCACCTTCGCCGACGCCTTCGCGATGGCCGACCAGGTGCTATACTCGGGCGTCGCCTGCATCACCGACCTGATGGTCAAGGAAGGCCTGATCAACCTCGACTTCGCCGACGTCCGCGCCGTGATGCGTGAGATGGGCAAGGCGATGATGGGCACCGGCGAAGCCACCGGCGAGAAGCGCGCGCTGACCGCCGCGGAAGCCGCGATCGCCAACCCGCTGATCGACGACAGCTCGATGAAGGGCGCCCGCGGCCTCCTGATCTCGATCACGGGCGGCAAGGACCTGACCCTGTTCGAGGTCGACGAAGCCGCCACCCGCATTCGCGAAGAGGTCGACGCCGACGCCAACATCATCGTCGGCGCCACCTTCGATGAATCGCTCGATGGCGTCATTCGCGTCTCGGTGGTCGCGACCGGTATCGAGCAGGCGGCCATTGCCTCCCGCGCTCAGGCTCCCGCCGCGCAGCAGTCGGGTGGTTCGCCGGAGAGCCGGCTGGCCGATCTGACCGCCCGCCTGCGTGCCGACAATCAGCGCATGGCCGAGCGTGCCCAGAAGCTGGAACCGTCGACCGGCGTGACGGTCGCGCCGATCGCGGCTCCGCCCGCCGTGCCCCAGGGACGTCCGGCCGTCGAGCGCGCCGCGCTCGCGGCGATAGCCGCCGCGGTTGCTCCCGACAGCGCGCCGGCTGCCCAGGCGCCGATGCAGCCGGCCTCTTACGGTGACGTCACCGTGCGGCCGATTGCCCAGAAGCCCTCGCTGTTCCCGGACCACGAGGCCGCCCGGGCCGAGCAGCATGAGCCTATGCCGCCCGAGACCTTCATCCCGCAGGCGGCGGAACGGTCGCCGGTCCGTGCTCCGCGGATGCCGAAGTTCGAGGATCTGCCGATGCCGGCGCAGGCCGAAATCCGCCAGGCCAGCGGTGACGGCGAGGTGGAGCACCCGCAGAAGACCCGGCTGTCGCTGCTGCAGCGGCTGGCCAATGTCGGCCTCGGCCGCCGCGACGAAGAGACCGAGCCGCCGATCGCGGCCCGCGCCTCCGGTCCGGCCATGCCGACGATGCCGCCGCTGCCCGAGCGCAAGCCGGCCCGCAGCGTCGCCCAGCAGATCTCGGCGAACGAATCGCCGGTATCCGAATATGCAAAGCGCCCTGCGCCACAGGGTCTGGACGCTCATGGCCGCCAGGCACCTGTTGCCCCGGCGCCACAGGGCGACGACCATCTTGATATCCCGGCCTTCCTGCGCCGGCAGGCAAACTGAAGTTTGTTACAAGCTTGGCGACGAAGAAGGCCTCGGCGGGGAACCGCCGGGGCCTTTTCCTTGTCGCGGGCAGGCGATCGTGCAGGACAAACAAGCAACTGATTTTAAATGATTAATTATTCTTTCGGTGGTCTGATGGCGCGTCGCCGAGGGCCGTTTTCGCTGCCGCAATTTGGTTAACCTTGGGCGTGAATGCGGCGGAGATGGGGTAACAATCGGTAAAGAAGCGTGAGTTGGCGCGGTTTAGGGCTGTGACTATGGTCTGCCGTGACTTGGGGAGCTCAAGCGAGTCGGCCTTGGGGAAATTTGGCCACTTGAATTGAGTGAAGTCGGGTAGTGGGCATTATCGAATGAAGTTCAGCCGTCAAACCACGCTTCGGTCGCAAGCCACCGTGACTGGCGTAGGCGTTCATTCCGGTCTTCCTGTCAGTCTCACCTTGGGACCTGCACCTGTTGATGCGGGTTTTATTTTTGTCCGCACCGGTCTCGACGGTTCCGACCGCGAAGTCGTGGCCACCGCCGATGCGGTGATCGCGACCGAGTTCGCGACGGTGCTGGGTGACCGCGAGGGGCCGCTGGTTTCCACCGCCGAGCACGTGCTCGCGGCGCTGCGCGGCATGGGCGTCGACAACGCCACCATCGAAGTCGACGGCGCCGAGGTTCCGATCATGGACGGCAGCGCTGCAGCGTTCGTCGCGGCCATCGATCAGGCGGGCATCGTGACCCAGCCCGGCGTCCGCCGCTTCATCCAGGTTTTGAAGCCGGTGCAGGTCAAGATCGGCGAATCGGTTGGCGAGCTGCGTCCGTTCGCCGGCGGGTTCCGCACCGAAGTCGAGATCGATTTCACCAACCAGGTGATTGGCCGCCAGACCTTCACCTTCGATCTGTCGCCGGAAGGTTTCCGCCGCGAGGTCGCGCGGGCTCGCACGTTCGGCTGCATGAGCGACGTGGCGCGGCTGTGGGGTGCAGGCTTCGCGCTCGGCGCGTCCTTCGACAACACCGTGGTGTTCGACGAGGCCCGTCTGCTCAACGCCGAGGGCCTGCGCTACGCCGACGAATGCGCCCGCCACAAGGTGCTCGACGTGATCGGCGATCTGGCGCTGGCCGGCCTGCCGCTGCTCGGCAGCTACCGTTCGGTACGGGGCGGCCACAAGCTCAACAACGCGGTGCTGAAGGCGCTGCTCGCCGACCGCAGCGCCTGGCGGGTGGTCGAATCGGACACCGCTCGGCGGCCGCTCCGCGGCCATGTCGAAGCCGGTGCAGGCACCGTAGGCGGCCTCGTCGCCCCGGCCTACGGCCCGGACGTGTCCTGATCGCCCAAGTCCTGATCGCCTGGCCGGTCGGGTCCAATTTCCGTAATAACCACAGTAGGCTGTGAGCTTCGCTGGGTCGCCTTATTCCCGGCGGAATGGCTCCGTATTCGGTTGGTCCACGGTCATTTTTCGGCTAAGCAGGCCTGCGGTTGCGAGTGACGGCGGCCAATGGCACTGGAAGTATTGCATCCATGACCGCGGTTCATGGGTGGAGTGGGGTTGCCGTTAACCGCATCAAAGGCGTCAGGTTTTACAATTCATGTCGGCAATGCGTATGGCGCTCGAATCACGCAATTCTTCTGACGTCTCCGGCCTGACCAAGGCCGCGCGCACGCTGCGTTTCGCGGCGGGCCTGATTGTGCTGGCCATGCCGCTCAGCGGCTGCGGCACCGGCGCGCTGTGGGACAAGTTCATGGCCAAGGACGACACGTTCGTCGATGAGCCCGCGGACAAGCTCTACAATGAGGGCTTGTACATGATGAACGAGAAGAAGGACCTGAAGGCCGCCTCGAAGAAGTTCGAGGAAGTCGACCGTCAGCATCCCTATTCCGACTGGGCGCGCAAGTCGCTCTTGATGTCGGCCTATTCGTTCTACCAGGCGGGCGATTACGACAGCTGCATCGGCTCGGCCACCCGCTACGTCACGCTGCATCCCGGCAGCCCGGATGCGTCCTACGCCCAGTACCTGATCGCGGCATCGCATTTCGATCAGATCCCGGACATCTCGCGCGACCAGAGCCGCACCGAGAAGGCGATCGCGGCGCTCGAAGAGGTGGTCCGCAAATATCCGACCTCGGAATACGCCACCCAGGCCAAGTCCAAGATCCAGGCTGCGCGCGACCAGCTCGCCGGCAAGGAAATGGCGGTCGGGCGCTATTACATGGGCAAGCGCGACTTCACCGCCGCGATCAACCGCTTCAAGACCGTGGTCACGCAGTACCAGACCACGCGCCACGTCGAGGAGGCGCTCTTCCGCCTCACCGAGGCCTACATGGCGATCGGCATCGCCGGCGAGGCGCAGACCGCGGCCGCGGTGCTCGGCCACAATTTTCCAGACAGCCGCTGGTACAAGGACGCATATAATCTAGTAAAGTCCGGCGGTCTCGAGCCGAGCGAGAATCAGGGTTCCTGGATCAGCAGGACCTTCAAGAAGATAGGTCTCGGCTAGGAATTGTCCTCGCATGCTGGCGCGTCTGTCGATCCGTGACATCGTCCTGATCGAACGGCTCGATATCGAATTTTCCCGTGGCCTCGCGGTGCTGACCGGCGAAACTGGCGCAGGCAAATCCATCCTGCTCGATGCCTTTGCGCTGGCGCTCGGCGGCCGCGGCGATGCCGGACTGGTGCGCCACGGCGCCGAACAGGGGCAGGTCACCGCCATGTTCGATGTCCCGAAGGGGCACCCGGCGGCCGGGATCCTGGCCGAGAATGGCCTCGACGACACCGGTGAGATGATCCTGCGCCGCGTGCAGCTCGCCGACGGCCGCACCCGTGCCTTCATCAACGATCAGGCGATCAGCGTGCAGACCCTGAAGGCGGTCGGCGCCGCGCTGGTCGAGATCCACGGCCAGCATGACGAGCGCGCGCTGGTCGATGCCTCCACCCATCGCCAGCTGCTTGACGCCTTCGCCGGACACGAGAAGGACGTCGCGGCGCTGGAAGCGCTGTGGGATATCAGGCGGACCGCCAATGCTGATCTCGACGAGCATCGCGCCGGCATGGAGCGCGCCGCGCGCGAGGCGGACTATCTGCGCCATGCCTCGCAGGAATTGAAGACGCTGGCGCCGAAGGAGGGCGAGGAGACCGAGCTCGCGGGTCGCCGCACCACCATGATGCAGGGCGAGAAGATCGCAACCGATCTGCGCGAGGCGCAGGAGGCGATCGGCGGCTCGCATTCGCCGGTGGCGTCGCTGTCGGCCGCGGTACGACGGCTGGAGCGGCGCGCCGCCAATGCGCCTTCGCTGATCGAGCCCGCGGTCAAGGCGATCGACATTGCGATCAACGCGCTGGAAGAGGCCGACCAGCACCTCAACGCTGCGCTGGCGGCGACCGATTTCGATCCGGCCGAGCTGGAGCGCATCGAGGAGCGGCTGTTCGCGCTGCGCGCCGCCTCGCGTAAATATTCGACGCCGGTCGATCTGCTGGCCGCGCTGGCGGCGCAATATGCCGGCGACGTCGCGCTGATCGATGCCGGCGCCGACCAGCTGAAGAAGCTGGAAGCGGCCGCCGGTGAAGCCGACAAGCGCTATGCGGCGGCTGCCGCCAAACTGTCGGCGGCGCGCACCAAGGCCGCCGAGAAGCTCAACAAGGCCGTCAACGCCGAGCTTGCGCCGCTCAAGCTCGAGCGCGCGAAGTTCATGACCCAGGTCGAGAGCAGCGCGGCCGCGCCGGGGCCGCAAGGCATCGACCGCGTCGAGTTCTGGGTGCAGACCAATCCGGGCACCAAGCCCGGGCCGATGATGAAGGTCGCCTCCGGCGGCGAGCTGTCGCGCTTCCTGCTGGCGCTGAAGGTCGTGCTGGCCGATCGCGGCTCGGCGCCGACTTTGGTGTTCGACGAAATCGACACAGGTGTCGGCGGCGCGGTGGCCGATGCGATCGGCTCGCGGCTGGCGCGCCTTGCCGGCAAGGTGCAGGTGATGGCGGTGACGCACGCGCCGCAGGTCGCGGCCCGCGCCAGCCAGCATCTTCTGATCTCCAAGGACGCGCTCGACAAGGGCAAGCGGGTCGCCACCCGCGTCAACGCGCTCGCCGCCGACCACCGCCGCGAAGAGATCGCGCGCATGCTGGCCGGCGCCGAGATCACCGCGGAGGCGAGGGCGGCCGCGGAACGGCTGCTCAGGGCGGCGAGTTAGTTCGCCGATGGCCACCAAAGCCAAGAAAGCGCTGGTCGACGTCGACAAGCTCACCAAGGCCCAGGCCAAGGTCGAGTTGATGCGCCTTGCGCTCGAGCTCGAAGGTCACGACAAGCGTTACTATCAGGACGACGCGCCGAGCGTCACCGATGCCGAATACGACGCGCTGCGGCAGCGTTACAATGCGATCGAGAAGCGCTTCCCGGAATTCGTCACCGCGGAATCGCCGTCGCAGAAGGTCGGCGCCGCGCCGTCCGGGCGCTTCAGGAAGGTTCGGCATTCGTTGCCGATGCTGTCGCTCGACAACGCGTTCGCGGAAGCCGACGTGGTCGACTTCGTCGGACGGATCACGCGCTTCCTCAAGTTGCCGGATGACAAAATCGATTTCTCGGCCGAGCCGAAGATCGACGGGCTCTCGATGTCGCTGCGCTATGAGGGCGGCGAACTCGTCACCGCGGCAACCCGCGGCGACGGCGCCGAGGGTGAGGACGTCACCGCCAACATCCGCACGCTCGAGGACGTGCCGCAGAAGCTGAAGGGCCGCAACGTGCCCGACATCTGCGAGGTGCGCGGCGAGGTCTACATGACCAAGAAGGCGTTCCTCGCGCTCAACGAGCGGCAGAAGGCGGCCGGCGACACCATCTTCGCCAATCCGCGCAATTCGGCGGCCGGCTCGTTGCGCCAGAAGGATCCGACCATCACCGCCTCGCGGCCGCTCGGCTTCTTCGCCTATGCCTGGGGCGAGATGAGCCCGATGCCGGAGGATACCCAAACCGACATGATCCACTGGTTCGAGCGGTGCGGCTTCAAGACCAATCCGCTGACCAAATTGTGTCACTCGGTCGAGGAGCTGATCGCGTTCCATCGCAAGATCGAGGAGCAGCGCGCCGAGCTCGACTACGACATCGACGGCGTTGTCTACAAGGTCGATCGCATCGACTGGCAGGAGCGGCTCGGCTTCGTATCGCGCACACCGCGCTGGGCGATCGCGCACAAATTCCCAGCCGAGCGCGCCATGACGGTTTTGCGCGACATCGAGATCCAGGTCGGGCGCACCGGCTCATTCACGCCGGTCGGCAAGCTCGAGCCGGTCGGTGTCGGCGGCGTGATCGTGCAGAACGTCACGCTGCACAATGAGGACTACATCAAGGGCATCGGCAACAAGGGCGAGGTGCTGCGCGAGGGACGCGACATCAGGATCGGCGACACCGTGGTGATCCAGCGCGCCGGCGACGTGATCCCGCAGGTCGTCGACGTCGTGATCGACAAGCGGCCGAAGAACGCGAAGGAATTCCACTTCCCGAAGAAATGCCCGTGCCCGCTGCACACCGACGTCGTGCGCGAGGAGACCGCGGCCGGCGAGGAGGGCTCGCGCGCCCGCTGCACCGGCGAGTTCGCCTGTCCGTTCCAGAAGGTCGAGCACCTCATTCTGTTCGTGTCGCGCCGCGCCTTCGATATCGACGGTCTCGGCGTGAAGCAGTTGCAATATTTCTTCGACGAGGGATGGGTCAAGGAGCCGGCTGATATCTTCACGCTGCAGAAGCGCAACGCGAAGCTGAAGCTGGAGGACATCGAAGGCTACGGCGAGACTTCGGTGCGCAATCTGTTCGCGGCGATCGACAGCCGGCGCAGGATTGGCCTGGAGCGCTTCATCTACGCGCTCGGCATGCGCCATGTCGGCGAGACCACCGCGCTCGCACTGGCGCGCGGCTATGGCTCCTGGGACGCGTTCCACGATGCCTGCCTCAAGGTCGCCAAGGGCGACGAGGAAGCGATGGCGGAGATGGATGCGCTCGACCAGATCGGCGACACCGTGATCAGGAGCATCGCGGACTATTTCGGCGAGAGCCACAATCGTGGCATCGTCGAGCGGCTGACCGGGGAGCTCGACGAGATCATCGACGCCGAGAAGCCGAAGAGCAATTCGGCGGTGGCCGGCAAGACCGTGGTGTTCACCGGATCGCTCGAAAAGATGACGCGCGACGAGGCCAAGGCGAGGGCCGAACGGTTGGGTGCCAAGGCTGCCGGCTCGGTGTCGAAGAAGACCGACTATGTCGTCGCGGGGCCGGGCGCCGGCTCGAAGCTTGCCGAAGCGCAGAAGCACGGCGTCCAGGTACTCACCGAGGACGAGTGGCTGAAGCTGATCGGGGAGTAGGATGTCCGTCATTCCGGGGCGCCTCGAAGAGGCGAACCCGGAATCTCGAGATTCTCAGGTGCGCAATTGCGCACCATAGTTCGATGCTGCGCATCGCCCCGGAATGACGAACTGCTCACATCATCCCCTGCTCATCCTCCTCGGCCTGCGCGATCAGCTCCTCGCTCACCACCACCTGTCGCCGCGGCACGACGAAGATCATGGTGCAGGCGCAGGCGATCGAGATCGCGAAGATCGCCGCGGTCAGCGGCAGCGTCGTGGTGGAGTGGCCGCCGAGATAGGCGCCGAATTGCGAGATCAGCGAGCCGACGCCCTGCTGCAGGAAGCCCATGGCGCCCGAGGCGGTGCCGGCGGCTTCGGGGCGGATGCTGATGGCGCCGGCGGCGGAATTGGCCATCACGAAGGCGTTGGCGATCATCACGATCATCTGGGTACCGAACAGCCAGAGCGGCGCCTGGTTTACTCCAGTAAAACTCCAGACCAGGTTCAACAGGCTGCCGCCGACCTGCAGCGCGAGGCCGAACCAGATCAGTTTCTCCAGCGAGTGCCGCGGCGCGAAGCGCACGCACAGGAGATTGCCGACGAAGTAGCCGAACCCCGTCATCGCGAACCACGCGCCATATTCGGCACTGGTCCGGCCCATCTGGGTCACCACGATATAGGGGCCGCCGCCGGCGAAGGCGAAGATGATCTGTGACGCCAATACCTGGCACAACAGGTAACCGACGAAGGCGCGGCTCGTCATCAGCTTGCCGAGGTCGCCGCGAAAGCTGCTGCTCTCGGCGCGGTCGCGGCGGGTTTCCGGCAGCGCCAGCGCGATGAAGATCGTGGTGATCAGCGACGCCGCGGTGATGAGATAGAGGATCGCGCGCCAGCCGAATGTGGTCTCCAGCAGGCCGCCGGTCAGCGGGCTCACCATCTGCGCGATCATCAGCGCGGCGACGACGAGGCTGATCATGGCGCCGACCCGCTCGCGCGGATAGAGGTCGCGGATGATGGCACGGCTGATCACCATGCCGCTGGCGCCGCCAAGCGCCTGGAAGAAGCGCGCCGCGATCAGTTGCGGCAGGGTCTCGGCGAACACCGAGCCGACACCGGCCACGACCATCAGGCCGAGGCCCGCGAGCAGCACCGGCCGGCGGCCGAACCTGTCGGACAGCGGCCCCATGATCAGCTGCGAAAGCGCGATGCCGACCATGTAGAGCGACACGGTCATCTGCGCGACGGAGATGTCGCGGCCGAAGGTGGTCGCCAGCACCGGTAGCGCCGGCACCAGCATGTAGAGCGAGATCGGCGCCACGCCCGTCATCACGACGAGCATCAGCAGCATGACCTTCGATGTCGCGATGTTGTCTTTGGCCGCGCCGGGCGGCTTGCCCATCACGCCGTGCATTCAGGTCCGATCCAGCATTGTGGAAAGACTGTAGCGTGCCCGTCCGCGCGGAATATGGGTGTTTCGGCATACGCCCATGCGATTTCAGGAGACGCTAGCGACGATGTTTCGTCTCGCGCAATAAACACACTGTCGTCAGCCGCGAATTCTGCTGTCGTCCTCCGCGAAAGCGGGGGACCCAGTATTCAAGAGGCAGGCGTATTTGAATTGATAGGCCGCGGCGTACTGGATCCCCCGCTGTCGCGGGGGATGACAGCGAGTACGAGGAGAGGATGACGGTAAACTCGGCGCCGCTACCTCAACGCCGCCGTTGCCTCATCCAGCCACAGCTTGGTAGCGTTGTCGTCGAGATGCGGACGCACCACCTGCGCGACGCGGGCGTGGTAGTCGTTGAGCCAGCTCAACTCGTCCGGGCTCAGCATGCTGACCTCGATCAGGCGCCGATCGATCGGCGCCAGCGTCAGCGTCTCGAAGGCATTGATTGGCTTCTCGGCGCCGGCAATGTCGGTGCCGATCACGAGCTCGAGGTTCTCGATCCGGATGCCGTAGGCGTCGGTCTTGTAGTAGCCGGGCTCGTTGGACAGGATCATGCCGCGCTTCAGCGGCGTGGTGCCGAGCTTGGAAATCCGCGCCGGCCCTTCATGGACGCTGAGATAGCTGCCAACGCCGTGGCCGGTGCCGTGCTCGAAATCGATCCCGGCCTGCCAGAGATATTGGCGCGCCAGCGTGTCGAGCTGCGCACCGGTGGTGCCGTCGGGGAAGATCGCGCGGGCGATCGCGATATGGCCCCGCAGCACGCGGGTGAAGCGGTCGCGCATCTCGTCGGTCGGCTTGCCGATCGCAATGGTGCGGGTGACGTCGGTGGTGCCGTCCTCATATTGCGCGCCGGAATCGATCAGCAGGAGGTCGCCGGGCTCGATGCGGCGGTTGCTCTTGCGCGTCACGCGGTAGTGCACGATGGCGCCGTTCGGCCCGGTGCCGGCGATGGTCGGGAAGGAGACGTCCTTCAGCGCGCCGGTCTGGCGGCGGAACGTCTCCAGTGCCTCGACGGTGTCGATCTCGGTGAGGCTGCCGGAGGGCGCCTCGCGGTCGATCCAGGCAAGGAAACGCACCAGCGCCACCGCGTCGCGCTGATGCGCCGTGCGCGTGCCCTCGATCTCGGTGATGTTCTTGACCGCCTTCAAGAGGCTCACGGGATCGCTGCCGCGCACCGGCTTGCCGCCGGCACCCGCGATCAGGCGGCTCAAGGCGTCGGCTGCGGTCGCGTTGTCGAGCGCGATCGAGGCGCCGCGCTTGGCGAGCTCGGTGAGTTTTGCCGCCAGCGCCGCCGGCTGCTCGACATCGGCCGATTGCTCGAGATGGTCGCGCGTCGAGTTGGACAGCTTGCGCTGATCGATGAACACCAGCGGCCGGCCTTCCTTCGGCACCAGCGCATAGGACAGCGGCAGTGGCGTATGCGAGACGTCGGCGCCGCGGATGTTGAAGGTCCAGGCCACCGCGTGGCTGTCGGACAACACCAGCGCGTCGACGCCGAGCTTGTTGATCTCAAGCCGAATGCGCTTGAGCTTGTCGGCTTCGATCTCCCCGGAAAACTGCGCGCCGTGGATCGTGACCGGGCCGAGCGGCGGTGCCGGCCGCTCGTGCCAGATCGCATCGACCGGATTGCCGTCGACGGCGACCAATTCCGCGCCGGCCTTGGCGCAGGCCGCCGCCAGCCGTTCGGCTGCCGCAGAAGTGTGCAGCCAGGGGTCAAATCCCAGGCGGTCGCCGGCCGCCAGATGCCGGGTCAGCCAGTGCTCCGGCGGCGGCTCGACCAGCGGCTCGACCTGCCAGGCCTTGCGGTCGACCTGCTTGCCGGCCTGCAGCGTGTAGCGGCCGTCGACGAACAGGGCCGCTTCCTTGCTCAGCACGATCGCGAGCCCGGCCGATCCGGTGAAGCCGGTCAGCCAGGCGAGCCGCTCCTCGGAGGCTGCGACATATTCATTCTGCTGCTGGTCGGCGCGCGGAATCACGAACCCGGTCAGCTTGCGCCGCGCCAGTTCCTCGCGCAGCGCGCTCAAGCGTGCGGTCAGCGCCACGCCGGCTTCGGGCTCTTCGAACGTCTGGAAATGGGCTTCGAACATCGCCGTCGTACTCTCTTCCGATGGAAGCATGACCTTCGCGCGAGCGCGGTCAAGCATGACCATATTTTTGGCATAACTTATGCTTGAATATGGCATAGTGGAATTGACCGGACGATGTCCACTGCACGTCAACGGGTCAAGCGTATGGGGAGTGTCCAGGAGTGTCTCAACTCAACGGTGAGGAGATGCACGATGCCTGCATTCACGTTTGAGAAGATCTCGCCGCCGGTCCGCCGCGGCCCGATTGCGCCGGTCGAACAGAAGCAGCGCGGCGTCATCGTCCAGATGCTGGACCGCTTGGTCGAGGCGCGGGCCAAGCGTGCGGCCGGTCAGGACAAGGTCGAGACCATCCGCAGCGATTCTCCAGCACCCGAATAGCTAATCCACACAGATCGCGGCTACCGTTCCAGATCCGACGCCTTCGCCACGGTCACATTGACGACCTTGCCGTCCTCGAGCTCGCGCACGATCCGCTCATCGGGGCCGACGATGCCGAGATCGAATTCACGATCGGGCGTCAGCAGCGTCATGCGCTGGCCGGCGATCACGACGACGGTCATGTCGAGCGTCTCGCCGGAGATCGCCCATTCCCTGAGCTCGTTGCGAAACGGCTCCCTGCGCCAGGCGTCGGGGAAGCCCGGATCGCATCTGACCTCAAGACCATCTTCGGACGTGGTCAGGACGAGCTTCGACCTGGAAGGCTTCCAGTGCTCCTCCAGCAGCTCGTTCGCCAGCCAGACGCAGCTGAAGGCGCGGCATTCCGCCGGCCGGCCCGGATAGGTCCGGCAGCCGCGCCCCGGCTCGCAATGCGGGCACCACGTATTGGCGGGCTTTGCCAGTTCCTCGATCGCCATCACCTTGCAGCAGAGCGTGCAGTCGCCGCACTGTCTGCCGGTCGCGGTCACTTCACGAAACGCAGCAGCAGGCTGCTCCAGCCCTCGATCTTCAGATGCCGCAGCGGCACCAGCCCGCGGGCACGGTAGGCGGCGATGACCGCCGGCGCCTGGTGCGTCAGCAGGCCCGAGAGAATGACCTGCGCCGACGAGGCAAGGTGGCGCGCCATCGGGCCGGCCAGCTGCCGCAGCGGATTGGCGAGGATATTGGCGAGCACCAGGTCGAACGGACCGTCCTCGGCAAAGCGCGGTGCGGCAAAGCCGGTGGCGGGAATCACGTCCACCAGATCGCCTGTGCCGTTCAGCCGGGCATTCTCTTCGGCGACACGGACCGACGGCGGGTCGATATCGCTCGCCAGCACCTTGCCGTGCAGCGCCTTGGCGGCGGCGATCGCCAGCACGCCGGTCCCGGTGCCGAGATCCAGCACGCGGCGGGGCTGATACGCCTTCAGCACGTGGTCGAGCAGCAGCAGGCAGCCGCGCGTGGTGCCGTGATGGCCGGTGCCGAAGGCCAGCGCCGCCTCGATCTCAATCCCGAGCTTGTTGGGGGGTATCCGGTGCCGGTCATGCTGGCCGTGGACGATGAAGCGGCCGGCCGCGACCGGGACGAGGTCCTCCAGGCTGGCCTTGACCCAGTCCTTGGCCTCCACGGTATCAAAAACTAAAGTCGATGCGACATTCTGCCGCACCACCTGGCCAACCAGCTCGCGGAGTAGATTTTGGTCCGGCGGCTCGGAAAAATGGACGGTGACGTCCCAGCGGCCATCCGGCCGCTCGAAGGCCGCAAACGCCGCCTGATCCTCGAAAAGCAGCTCGGAAAGCGCGTCTACCACGCGCTTCGCGATCGATTCATCTGGAAGGGTGACGCTGGCGCGGTGTGTGGACGGGGTCATCGGAGGCCGGTAGCGCGGTTTTTGTTAAAATTTCAAGCCGGATTCAATCGAATATCGCGAGAATTGAGAGGTTCCCGGTTCAGACAACCTTAGATGTTGCCGTACTAGTACGGTGGCGGAACTGGGAACACCCTTCGTTCCAAGGCATCACAACCAAGGGCAGGGCTGCAATGAAGGCTTTTATCGTTAAGTTTTTGCGGAATGAATCCGGCGCGACCGCCATCGAATACGGACTGATCGCGACCGGTATCGCCATCGCCATCATCGCTGCGGTGAATGGCGTCGGCTCGGCACTGAGCGGGACCTTCAACTCGATCAGCGGCTCGCTGAAGTAATCTCTCGAACGGCGTTCTCAGGGAAGCACCGGGCGACATGTCGCCCGGTGTTTTCTTTTTGACCGGTTGTCCACAGAGCCACACCCAGCTTGTCGACAAGACATCAACCGCGTTCTCCAGGGATTGTCAGCGTCCGTCGCACAGCCGGTCCACAGCGGCGTCCACCGGTTATCCCGTCTTGAGACGACGCCTCTGTCCACCGCAGACCCACAGCCTCTCAACACGCCTGTCCACAGCTTGTCCCGCGGCGCGTGATGCGTCGTCTACGAGAACAGCGCGCGATGGTCGGCCAAGATCGCCCGCGCGGCATTGTGGCCGGGGGCGCCGGTGACGCCGCCGCCGGGATGGGCGCCCGAACCGCAATGGTAGAGGCCCTTCAGAGGTCCGCGATAGTCGGCATGGCCGAGCATCGGCCGCGCCGAGAACAGCTGATTCAGTGTCAGCGCGCCGTGAAAGATGTCGCCGCCGAGCAGGCCGAACTGCCGCTCGAGGTCGAGCGGCGACAGGACCTGGCGGCCGATCACGCTGCCTGCGAACCCGGGGGCGTAGTGGTCGACGGTTGCGATCATCAGGTCGGCGACCTCTTCGCGATGATCGTCCCACGATCTGCCGTCGGGCAGTTGCGGCGCGACGTGCTGGCAGAACAGGCTTGCGACATGCTGGCCCGGCGGGCTCAGGCTGTCGTCGAGCGTCGAGGGGATCAGCACCTCGACGACCGGCGCGCGGCTCCAGCCGAATTCGCGCGCATCGCGCCAGGCGCGATCCATGTAGCCGAGGCTCGGGGCGATGATGATGCCCGCCGTGAGGTGATCGCCCGGGCCGGGCAGCGCGGTGAACGAGGGCAGGGCGCTGAGCGCCACATTCATCCTGAACGTGCCGGACCCGTTCCGCCATCGTGAGATGCGCGCGCGAAACTCGGGCGCCAATGCGCCTTCCGGCACCAGGCGCGTGTAGAGCAGCTTCGGATTGACGTTCGAGACGACGTATTTGGCGCGCACGGTCTTGCCGTTGTCGAGGACGACGCCGACGGCGCGCTCCTTCTCGACGATCACCTCGCGGACGGGCGCATCGGTTTCGATCTCGACGCCATGGCTGCGCGCGGCACGCGCCATCGCTTGCGTGATCGCACCCATGCCGCCGATCGCGTGGCCCCAGACGCCTTTCTTGCCGTTCACCTCGCCGAACGCATGATGCAGCATCACATAGGCCGAGCCGGCCGCGTAGGGGCTGGCATAGTTGCCGACGATGGCATCGAAGCCGAACAGCGCCTTGACGAGGTCGTTCTCGAAACGCTCGTCGAGCATCTCGCCGGCCGATCGCGTGAACAGGTCGAGCAGATTGCGCTGCTGTTCCAGCGACAGCCGGCGCAGGATGTTGGCGGTGCCGAGCGCGTTCAAGGCCTCGCTGATCGCGCCGATGCCAAAACCCTCGACGAGGTTCGGCGGCGCGCGCAGCACGAATTGCCGCAGCACGTCGGCGATGGCTTCGAGTTCCCCTGAGAACACGCCGATTGCGGCCGCGTCCTTGCGGCTGAGCTTTTCGACCGACTCCCGGGTCCTGCCTTCGCCGGTCAAAAGATAGCTGCCGTCGGGCGAGGGGAGGAAGTTCTGCGCGCGCCGCTCGACGATCCTGAGGCCGTGATCGGCAAGTTTCAGGTCAGACATGATCTGCGGATTGAGCAGGCTCACCGTGTAGGCGGCGACCGAATTGCGGAAGCCCGGGCAAAATTCTTCGGTGACCGCGGCGCCGCCGACCACGTTGCGGCGTTCCACGACCTTCACGCGCAGCCCGGCCATCGCGAGATAGGCCGCGCAGGTGAGGCCGTTGTGCCCCGCACCGATGATGACGACGTCTGTTTCGTTCATGTCCGCTTCAAGAAGCAGTGATTAGAGCATGTGCTGTGGCGCCGCAGCGCCGCGTCGTCAAGTCCGCGTGACCGCCGTTTCTTGTCCGTGATAGTGCCGTATGCTCAACTGAAATCCTCCGGTGGGGTGCCACCGGACTGTCCGCCTCCGGCGCCCGCCGGGTCCATGCCGGAGCTTTCATGACGTCTGAGCCGACCGCCTCGCGCAACCGGCTGGTGCTGGTTGTCTACACCGCCGCGATCTTCGTCAGCGCCCTGTTGCTGTTCTCGGTGCAACCGCTGTTCACCAAGATGGTACTGCCGCGGCTCGGCGGCTCGCCGGCGGTGTGGTCGGTGGCGATGGTGTTCTTCCAGTCGTTGCTGCTCGGCGGCTACGCCTATGCGCATCTCCTGATGAAGCTGAACGGCCGCATCGTGCCGGTCGTGGTGCATCTGGTGCTGCTCGTCGTCGCGCTCGTGACCTTGCCGCTGGCGATCAGGAGCGGCTGGGGCGAGCCGCCGACGTCCGGCTATGCGGTCTGGCTGCTCGGCCTGTTCGCGGTTTCGATCGGCCTGCCGTTCTTCGCGCTCGCCGCCAACAATCCGTTGCTGCAGGCCTGGTTCGTGCGCACCGGACATCCCAACGGTCCCGATCCGTACTTCCTCTACGCATCCTCGAACATCGGCAGCTTCCTGGCGCTCTTGTCCTATCCGGTGCTGCTCGAGCCGATGTTCACGCTGCGCACCCAGAACCTGATCTGGACCGGTGGTTATGGTCTGCTGATCATTCTGATCGCGAGTTGCGGCGTGCTGCTGTTGCGGTCGCCGGCCAATGCCGCCGCACTCAACATGCAGGTCGATGACGCCAATGCGCCGGCGCCGTCCTGGCCGCTGCGGGCGCGCTGGATCTTCCTCGCCGCGGTGCCGTCCGGCCTTTTGATCGCGGTGACGGCGCATATCTCGACCGACGTCGCCGCCGCGCCCTTGCTGTGGGTGCTGCCGCTGTCGCTGTATCTCTTGACCTGGGTGCTGGTGTTCCAGTCGCGGCCGCTATTGCCGCACAAATGGATGCTGCTGGCGCAGCCGCTGGCGATTGCCGGCGTCGTGATCCTGCTTGCGGTCGGCGGCGAGCAGAACCTGCTGCTCACGCTCGGCGGCCATCAGCTTTGCTTCTTCATCATCGCGATGGCCTGTCATGGCGAGCTCGCGCGCACCCGCCCGGCGGCGAAATATCTCACCGGCTTCTACGTCGCGCTGTCGTTCGGCGGCATGGTCGGCGGCCTGTTCGCGGGGCTTATTGCGCCTTTTACTTTCTCGTGGGTCGCCGAATATCCGATCCTGCTGGCGCTCGCGGCGCTGTGCCGGCCGCCCGGCGGCGCGGAGCGGCTGCCGCGCTGGGGCGCCTGGTACTGGCCGTTCCTCGCGGTGCTGGCGGTGGCGCTGATCGCGCCAAGCTATTCGGCCGGCGACATCTTCAACTGGTTCGATGTGCACCGGGTCTGGGTGATCGGCGCGGTCGGCGTGCTCTCGGCGCTGCTCGCGCTCGCGCTGAACGCCAATCGCTGGAAGATCTTCGCCACCGTCGTGGTCGCGTTGGTGGTGCTGCGCGCCTATCCATCCGACGACGGCCGCGTCGAAACCGTGCGCAGCTTCTTCGGCGTGCACAAGATCGTGGTGACGCCGAACGGGCAGTATCACGTGCTGATGCACGGCACCACGATCCATGGCGCCGAGAAGTTCAAGAACGATGACGGCACGCCGGTCGCCGGAACGCCCGAGCCGATCAGCTATTATCACAAGGACGGCGGCATCGGGCGGGCGATATCAGCGATCCGCGAGCGTAAGGGCGCGCCGCTGAAGGTGGCGGTGATCGGGCTAGGTTCGGGGACGCTGACCTGCGCGTCGGCCCCCGGCGAGGACTGGCGCTTCTTCGAGATCGACCAGTCGATGGTCGATACCGCGCGCGATCCGAAATACTTCACCTACATCCAGAACTGCGAGCCGAACCTCAAGCCTGTCATCGGCGACGCGCGGCTGACCTTCGCCAAGGAGCCGGACGGCGTCTACGATCTGATCATCGTCGACGCCTATTCGTCGGACGCGATCCCGATCCATCTCGCGACCGAGGAGGCGATGGCGATCTACAAGGAGAAGCTGGCCCCGCAGGGCGCGGTCGTGATGCACGTCTCCAACCGCCATCTCGAGCTTGCCAGCGTCGTGGTCGGCATCGCAGACGCCAACGACATGAAGAGCTGGGTCTATAGCGAGGATTCCGGCCGCGACAACGAGTACATCTTCTCGACCTCGGTCGTGGTCTCCGCGCGCGAGGAGGAGGACGTCGGCAAGCTCGCATCGTCTGATGTCTGGACCGAGACCGAAGCCGATGAGAAGCAGCGGGTCTGGACCGATGACTATTCGAACGTGCTGGGCGCGGTGTACCGCCGCCTGCGCGACGGCGAGCAATAGGACCTGCAAGCCGAGCCAATCGCGGCGGCTTCCGCGCGATCATTCTCTAGCGATCGGCTACCAGCAGTCCGGCGAGCCGGGGCTTGACGATCGCGGCAAACATTCCGGGATCGTCGAAAGCCCTCGCCGAGAGCATTGCCCCATGAACCGATGCCATCAGCATCTGGGCCTCCTCGTGCGGTCGCTGGTCCAGCCGGAACAGATGCTGTTCCGCGCCGGCCTGCAGCACCGAGGTGAGCCATCCCGCAAGATGATGGAAATGGGCGCGGACGCGGGATGCGACCTCGTCCGGCAACATCGGCATCTCGCCGGCAAGCATCGCGCAGACGCAGAACGGCAGCGAGGCATCGCCGATGCACGCCCGCCAGAAGTTCACGTAAGCCTGCAGCTGGTCGGCCGGGCTTGCGAACTGCTCCTGAAGCGACTTCAGGCCCAGCTCGGTCTGCTGCCGGTAGCGATCCACCAGCGCCGAGACCAGCTCGGCCTTGGTCGGGAAGTGATGGTGGATGCTCGCCTTCCGGATGCCGATGGCAACCGAGATGTCGGCATAGCTGAACCCGTTATAGCCCCCGGCGACGATGAGGGGCTGTGCGACGTCGAGAATTTTTTCAGAAGTCGAAATCATCACGTTCACGTCATGCCTACCTTCCAGTAGGTAAATTCCAGAGGCAAATCAAGGCTTTCCTCTCCTCACAGGACGTCGGAGCGCCAGATTGACTCGGATTTGGCATCTACCTACTAGTAGGAAGACAAACAAGGAGCCTGTCAATGCAAAGCCACCTTTCGACCCAATCCGCCTGGCTGCGATCCTATTATCTCGGGCGCGCCATCTTTTCGGTCGCCTGGGTCGCCGCCGCGGTTCTGTTCAGCGGCCAAGCCGGCCCCGCCGCGGTTCTGCTCGTGATCTACACGGCGTGGGACGGCATCGCCAATCTGGCTGACGCCCGGGTCAACGGCGGCCTGAAGGCCAACCCGTCCCAAGCCCTGAATGTCGCGGTCAGCGCGATCACGACGCTCGCCGTGATCGTGGCGCTCAGCCATAGCAGCTATGCCGTCCTGGCCGTGTTCGGGGTTTGGGCGATCCTCGCGGGCGTGCTGCAATTGTACACGGGCGTCAGGCGCTGGCGTCATTATGGCGCGCAATGGGCGATGATCCTGAGCGGCGCGCAGTCGGCACTCGCCGGCGGCTACATGATCAGCCAGTCCATCGGCACCGTTGCGCCGACCATTCTCGACGTCGCTCCCTATGCGGGCTTCGGCGCGTTCTATTTCCTGCTTTCCGCAATCTGGCTCGTTGCCACCGGCTATCGCCACGCGCGCGCTTAGAGTCAAAGCAACAATCTGGAGCTCCGCTCCGATTCAATCGGAACGGAGCGGGCTCCAAGCGCTGTCCGGCAGCACCGGAGAGCGCGAGCTCGCCTTCAGCGCGACGCGACTATTTGTTCTCTGGCGGCGCTGCACCCGCGGAGGCGGGTGTCGAGGCGGCGAGCAGCGGCATCGTCGGTGTGCTCTCGCCGGCATCCTCGTCGAGGAATTGCTCCACGCCGGCCTGGATCGACGACTTCGCGCTGTCCGGGCCGCGGTCGCTGAGATCGTTGTGCTGGAATTCGGTTCTGACCACCTTGATGCCGAGTCTCGCGCAGGTCTCGTCGTCGGGCACGACGCCCGGATCGGCCTTGAACACCGGATCCCTGGAGCGGAACGAGAGGATCTTGATTCTGCCGTCGGTGATGAAGGGAACGCGCAGATTGTCCAGCGTGACGACCTTCTTCACCAGGTCGGGATGCTGCTTGGC
This sequence comes from Bradyrhizobium sp. UFLA06-06, assembly GCF_054820065.1. Classification (NCBI taxonomy): domain Bacteria; kingdom Pseudomonadati; phylum Pseudomonadota; class Alphaproteobacteria; order Hyphomicrobiales; family Nitrobacteraceae; genus Bradyrhizobium; species Bradyrhizobium sp. UFLA06-06. The sequence goes on along the minus strand of NZ_JADFUD010000009.1, from coordinate 16,945 downwards.
GAAGAACATCGAGATGTCGCCGCCGTTGGAATGGCCGATCAATGTCAGCTGGCGATAGTTTGCGTTCGGATAGAGCTTCTTGAGCTCGTCGATCGCATACATGATGTTGAAGACGCCGCGATTGTACTGCATGCGGCGCCCGACATATTCCTCGCCGACCTTGGTGACCATCGGCGCGTCGGTATCGAGATCATGCTGAATGCTGACCACGAGGTAGCCGCGCGACGCGAACAAATTGGTGAGGAACGAGTACTCAGTGTTCTTGACGGTGTTGCCGTGGCTCAGGATCGCGACCGGCAGCTCGATCATCTCGGCCATCGCCTGCATTTGCCGGTCGCGGCGCACCGCGACCTCGACCGTGACGTTGCGGTCGTCACGCAGAACGTCGTGGAACGACAGCGTCGTGTGACGGATGGCCCATCTGTCCGTCGTGAAATAAGCGGCCATCGCCACGATGCACAGGCAAAGGACAATGATGCCCCGTTTCATGTCGACCTCTGATCTTGCCTACGTGACCCGCGCTTCTCGCCCTGGTTTCATCGGGCATGCCGCGTGAATCGGCCTCCAGGGACCCGGCGGGCGCTTGTGCCGCCGAATATCGGGCTAGTTTTACAATCAGATGACGACGCGACGACGGGCCCCGGCGCACGATGACGGGGGCGTTTTGCGACGGTCACAAGCGGGTGAGGGGAGCGTGAATTGACGGCGCGCTGCCTTGCGGCGCCGTCAGTGGACCAGGAACGTGCGGCAGATTTCTTTTAACGCGTTTTCTTCATGCGAACGGCGCCCGCTTCGCTCGAAAACGCTCTAGTCCTGATAGGTGTTGCCGTAGAAGCCGCGCGGCTGATAGGCGGGGCGCGGCTGGTAGTAGCCCTGCGGCGCCGGCGCGTAGCCCTGATTGCCGTAATACTGCTGCTGCTGGCCATAGGCCTGCGCGTCGTAGACGCGGCGGCTCGACGGCGGTGCCGGATAGCGGCGATCGGTCGAGCTGCCGTCGGCCGGATAGATGTAGCCGTCATCGGTGCGGGCCTGCGCCGGATAGTCGCGCGGCTGCGGCGTCAGCACGACCGGGTCGCCGGCGGCGGCGGTGCCGTACTGCTCGTCATATTGCTGCGGCGCGCGGCGGGCGACGGCGGTGCCGTTGCGTCCACGCGGATTGCGCGCCAGCGCGACCTGCGACGAGCCGGTCAGCGTCACGGTGGTGTTGAGCACGCCTTCCTTCTGGACCAGCGCGTAGAGCGTGGTTGCGTTGTCGCGCGACAGCCGCACGCAGCCATGCGAGGCGGGCGAGCCGAGGCGGTTCACCGAGTCGGTGCCGTGAATCGCGTGCCCGATCTTGGTGAAGAAGATCGAGTGCGGCATCGGCGCGTCGTCGAATTCCTTGGAATAGTGATCCTCTTCCATGCGGAAGGCGCGGAAGCTGCCGTTCGGCGTTTCGCGCGACGGGATGCCGGTCGAGACCGGCCAGTGATAGCGCGCGACGCCGTCGACCGCGACGGTCATCTGCTGGTTGTCCTTGTCGATGGTGATATCGACCTTGGCGTGTGCGGCGCCGGCGGTGAAGAGCATCACGGAAGTGAACGCAATGAGGAACGAACGCATTTTACCTTTGGCCTCCAGGCCTGCTCGCGAAGCCGCGGCTCTCCGTCCCCGGCAATCAATATGCACGGAATCCGAACTTGGTTCCAGTAGCGGGCCAAGGCCGTGATCAAACGCCATGGTTAATCCCGCGCGCGGCGCAAACAAGGCCGAAGCCGGGCCTGCCTGTCACGGCGGGCTGACTTTTTCGCGAGCATGCCGCGACGACGGCCCAATCGGTCTCCGACACGCAACCATTTGGCCGCACGGGCGTTTCACAAACCCCCGGCGGCGCGTTCGCGCCGCGCATCAAGGAATCCAGATGAACAACACCAAGGTGAAGACCGCGGCCGTCGTCCCAGCCGGCCTCTCCGCGCGGCTCCTGCTTGCGGCCGCAGCCCTCGCTTTGACGCTGGTCGCAGTCCCCCATGCAAGCCATGCCCAAGGCATCGTCCGCGGCGCTCATGAGGGCGCCTATGAGGGCAATCGGGTCGCCGGCCCGGTGGGCGGCGTGGTTGGCGGCGCCGTCGGCGCCGGTGTCGGTGGCGCCATGGGCGCGGTCAAGGGCGTGTTCGGCATCCCGGATCGCGGTTACCGCCGTGGCCACCGCTGCCGCGGCTATTACCGCCACGGCCATTTCCACTGCTATTGATCGTTGAAGAACCTGTAGCCCGGATGGAGCGAAGCGAAATCCGGGTTCTGCAGGCTTGGCGATAAGGTCCCGGATTGCGCTTCGCTCTATCCGGGCTACGGGCGAGCGTCATTCCGGGGCATGCGAAGCATGAACCCGGAATCTTCGAAGTGACGGCGCGAGATTCCCCGATGCGCAATTGCGCATCTGAGGTTCGCGCTAAGGCGCGCCCCGGAATGACTTGCTTTCGCAAGTCAGTTCTTCAGCCGGTAGCCGGTTCTGAAGATCCACGCCACGATGGCCATGCAGGCGACCAGGAAGCCCACGGTCATGCCGAGGCTCAGCGGCACGCTGACATCGGCGATCTCGTAGAAGCTCCAGCGGAAGCCGGAAATCAGATAGACCACGGGATTGAGCAGGGTGATGGTGCGCCAGCCCGACGGCAGCATGTTCACCGAATAGAAGCTGCCGCCGAGGAAGGTCAGCGGCGTCACCACCAGCATCGGGATCATCTGCAGCTTTTCGAAGCCGTCGGCCCAGATGCCGATGATGAAACCGAACAGGCTGAAGGTGACCGCCGTCAGCACCAGGAAGGTCAGCATCCACACCGGGTGCTGGATATGCAAGGGGACGAAAAGCCCGGCCGTCGCCAGGATGATCAGGCCGAGGATGATCGACTTGGTGGCGGCGGCGCCGACATAGCCGATGACGATCTCGAAATAGGAGATCGGCGCCGACAGGATCTCGTAGATCGTGCCGACGAATTTCGGGAAGTAGATGCCGAACGAGGCGTTGGAGATGCTCTGCGTCAGCACCGACAGCATCACGAGCCCCGGCACGATGAAGGTACCGTAGCTGACGCCCTCGACCTCGGTGATGCGCGAGCCGATCGCGGCGCCGAACACCACAAAGTACAGCGAGGTCGACACCACCGGCGAGACGATGCTCTGCAGCAGCGTGCGCCAGGTGCGCGCCATTTCGAACAGGTAGATGGCCCGGATTGCGCGGTAGTTCATGGCGCCCTCACGAGGCTGACGAAGATGTCTTCGAGGGAGCTTTGTTTGGTATCGAGGTCCGAGATGCGGATGCCGGCATTGCGGAGATCGTTGAGCAGGCTGGTGATGCCGGTGCGGTCGCCTTTGGTATCGTAGTCGTAGGTCACGGTGCGGCCGTCGTCGGACAATTCGAGATTGTAGGCAGACAGAACATCGGGAATGGCCTCGAGCTTGTTCTGCAACTGCAGGGTCAGCTCCTTCTTGCCGAGCTTCTGCATCAAGGTCGCCTTGTCCTCGATCAGGATGATCTCGCCCTTGTTGATGACGCCGATGCGGTCGGCCATCTCCTCGGCTTCCTCGATGTAGTGCGTGGTCAGGATAATGGTGACGCCGGAAGCCTGCAGCGTGCGGACCACCTCCCACATGCCCTTGCGCAATTCGACGTCGACGCCGGCGGTGGGCTCGTCGAGGAACAGGATCTGCGGTTCGTGCGACAGCGCCTTGGCGATCATCACGCGGCGCTTCATGCCGCCGGACAGCGTGATGATCTTGTCGTCCTTCTTGTCCCACAGCGACAGGTCGCGCAGCACCTTCTCGATATGGGCGGGGTTCTTCGGCTTGCCGAACAGGCCGCGGCTGAAGCTGACGGTCGCCCACACCGACTCGAACGCGTCGGTGTGCAGTTCCTGTGGAACCAGCCCGATCATCGACCGCGCCGCGCGATAGTCGGCGATGATGTCGTGCCCGCCGATCGTGATGCGGCCCTCGCTCGGATTGGCGATGCCGCAGATGATGCTGATCAGCGTGGTCTTGCCGGCGCCGTTCGGCCCGAGCAGTGCGAAGATCTCGCCTTTGATGATATCGAGATTGATGCCCTTCAGCGCCTTGAAGCCGGAGCCATAGGTTTTCGAAAGATTGGATACGGAAATGATCGGCGACATGGAGGATCGAAAGCGTGAGGGAAGGGCGCGCGCGGACTGGGGCCCGGGCGGGCAAGATGCGGGTCAAGCGCAGATAGGGACGGACAATCCGTTCTGCAATCGCCCGCCAGGGCAGAAATTTATTCCGCGGCGTGCGCTCTGACGGGCAGTTCGACCAAGGCGACCATGTAGGTTTTCAGGTCGTCGGCGACTTCGGGGTCTGCCTTCAACTCGGTCAATGTCCGGGGGCGGGGCAGTTCCTGTCCATCGTCCCTTAGGCCCTCGGCATAGAGCTTCAGCGCCTCAGGGGCATTGCGCAAAGCCTCGTCGATATCATCGCCCGCGGACGTGCAGCCGGGCAGGTCCGGAAACCAGACGCCTACAGCGTAGTCCGGTCCGGCGTCCTCAATGATGGCAACGTAGTGAGCCAAGGTCTGCCTCAATCGGGTTTCCAACCCGCTCCCTTATAAATGGCGCACCAAGCCTTTTCCCAAGTCCTTCTTGGGGTGCGGAACGACCAGCGTTTCGCCCGACCGGGGATTCTTGAAGACGTGGTGAGAACCGGCAACCCGGACAAGGCTCCATCCCTCTCGCTCCAGGCGCCGAATGATATCGCGGCTGTTGGTCAACATGGCAATTCCGAGAACCAAGCAATCCGGACATGATGGTCCGAATCATACCGCGTTAAGTGAGCGGGATCAGGCTAGTGCTTCTTCGCCGATTTCGCCGGCTTCTTGGCGGCTGCCGCCGGGGCAGGGTGCGCGGGCGGCGCGCTGTCGGCGAGCTTCGCGACCAGCATGATCTGCACCTGGTTGTTGACCGGCGCGTTGGGCTTGGCGGGATCGAGCAACTGCTCTTCGCCGAGCCCGACCGATTGCAGGCGCTTCGGTGTGATCTTGAAGGTGTTGACCAGGATGTCGCGGATCGCGTCGGCGCGCCGCTGGCTCAGCAGCACATTGTTCTCGCGTCGTCCGGTCGATTCGATATGGCCGACGATCAGGAAGGTGTAGGGCAGCAGCGAGGAGTGCGTCAGCGCATCGGCGATCCGCCCGACCGTCTGATACGACTCCGGCAGCACGATCGGCGTGTCGACGTCGAACGCGATGTCGACGTTGAACGTCGGCAGCTTGGTCAGATCGGGGGCGATCGGCGGCCGCTTCGAGGGCGGCGGCTCGTTCTTCGATCGCGACTTCGATCGTTCGGCCACCTGCTGGCGCAGCGCGGGGACATCGATCTCGGCGTCTGTCTCGTAATGATTGAGCTTGGCGATGACGTCGTCGCGCGTGATGGCGGTCTGCGCACGCCCCGGCGCAATCGGCATCGCCAGCAAAGCCAGCGTGCCCAGCAGGGCCAAAAGGCCACGATCGCGCAAGCCTCGCCTCGACAGCCGCATCATTGATACCCCGCGTCATTGATCGCCTGGGTGCAATTGCGGCTGAGGCCCTTGGCGCTGACGAGGCAGGGCACCGACTTGCTGGTCTCCTTGGTCGAGCCGCCGCAGACCTTGACGATCTCGCGGGTGCAGGCATTCGCAACGGTGACGCGCGCCACGATCCGCTTCTGGATCGCATCGAGGGTGGAGAAGTAGCTCTCCTTGCACTGCGGCGATATCACATCGCGGTTGCGCGACAGGCATTCCTTGAGGCGGTTGGAGTCGAGATTGACGCCGCGGCAGTTGGCGGTGATGTCGGCGCCGCAGGCCTTGGCCAGTTGCGCTGCAGAATCGCCAAAGCTCATCGTCTCCGCGACCGCCAGCGACGGCGCGGTGAGCGCGATGACAAAAAGGAAAAACCTCCCCCGGACCATGGGGCCATCTCAACCCATGAAATCAACTGGGGTCAAGGGCTACCAACAGAGAAGACCGTCAAAGAACGTCGCTATGTCACACCCGTTCCACAAAGCTGTCGACCACCTTCTTCTCGCCGGCCTTTTCGAAGGCGATGGTCAGCTTGTTGCCGTCGATCTTCACCACATGGCCGTAGCCGAATTTCTGGTGAAACACCCGGTCATCCAGCGAAAAATCCGACGTCGTGCCGGTGGACTTCGCCACCAGCTCGCCCTCGATTACCATCGGGCCGCGTTTGGTGCGATTGAAGCTTTCGGAGGAGGTATCGCCCCGCGAACCCGAAAAGGACGATTGCCGCTCCTCGAAGCCGCTGCCGCCGCGGCCCCCGCCGCCGCGGTTGCGGTTGGCCTGGGCACGCTGCCAGCCCGGGGTCGAATAGCTCGAGCCGAATGATTCGAGGTTGTCGAAGCGCGAGGCGCCATACCCGCCGCTGCCGCCCCAGCCTGATCCGCCCTTGGATTCGGTGATCTCGACATTGTGCGCCGGCAGCTCGTCGAGGAAGCGCGAGGGGATCGTGGTCGACCAGGTGCCATGGATGCGGCGGTTGGTGGCGAAGTAGATCTTGGCGCGGCGGCGCGCCCGGGTCAGCCCGACATGGGCGAGGCGGCGCTCCTCCTCGAGCCCGGCGCGGCCCTGTTCGTCCAGCGTGCGTTGGCTCGGAAACAGGCCTTCCTCCCAGCCCGGCAGGAACACGTTGTCGAATTCCAGGCCCTTCGCCGAATGCAGCGTCATCAGCGACACCGCCTCGTCGCCGGCCTCGCCGTCGCGGTCCATCACCAGCGAGATATGTTCGAGAAACCCTTGGAGGTTCTCGAATTCCTCCATCGAACGCACCAGCTCCTTGAGGTTCTCCAGCCGGCCGGCGGCATCAGCCGAGCGGTCCTTCTGCCACATCTCGGTGTAGCCGCTCTCGTCGAGCACGATCTCGGCGAGCTCGGTATGCGAGGTGACCTCGCGCTGGGCGCGCCAGCGGTCGAACTGCATGACGAGATCGCGCAAGGAGCCGCGCGCCTTCGGCTTCAGCTCGTCGGTCTCGACCACGGCGCGCGCCGCCTCGAACAGCGGAATGCGGCGTTTGCGGGCATGGTCGTGCAGCAGCTGCACGGTGGCGTCGCCGAGCCCCCGCTTGGGCACATTGACGATGCGCTCGAAGGCGAGATCGTCGGCCGGCGAATTGATGGTGCGCAAGTAGGCCAGCGCATCGCGGATTTCGGCGCGCTCGTAGAATCTGGGGCCGCCGATCACGCGGTAGGGCAGGCCGAGCGTGACGAAGCGGTCCTCGAATTCGCGCATCTGGAACGAGGCGCGCACCAGAATGGCGACGTCGTTGAGGTTTTCACCCGCGCGCTGCAGCTCCTCGAGCTCCTCGCCGATCGCACGCGCTTCCTCCTCCGAATCCCAGGAGCCGGTGACGGTGACCTTCTCGCCGTCGACATCCTCGGTGCGCAGCGTCTTACCGAGCCGGCCTTCATTATGCGCGATCAGATGCGAGGCCGCGGCCAGGATATGGCCGGTGGAGCGGTAATTACGCTCGAGGCGGATGACCTTGGCGCCGGGGAAATCGTGCTCGAAGCGCAGGATGTTGTCGACCTCGGCGCCGCGCCAGCCATAGATCGACTGGTCATCGTCGCCGACGCAGCAGATGTTCTTGAGCTGCGTTGCGGTTGCCGTATCCTCCGTCATTCCGGGATGCGCCGCAGGCGCAGACCCGGAATCTCGAGATGAGTCTTCATTGCTTCGAGATTCCGGATTCGCCTCTTCGGCGCGCCCCGGAATGACGGGAGCGTCGGTTGCTCCCGGAATAATCTCGGACAGCGCGCGGCCCGGCCGCGACGGCGCCTGCGACAGCAGGCGCAGCCACAGATACTGCGCCACGTTGGTGTCCTGATATTCGTCGACCAGGATGAACTTGAAGCGGCTCTGGTACTGCCGCAGCACGTCCGGATTTTCGCGGAACAGCCGGATGTTCTCGAGCAGCAGGTCGCCGAAATCGGCCGCGTTGAGGATCTTCAACCGCTCCTGATAGGTCGCGTAGATCTTGCCGCCCTTGCCGTTGCCGAACGAGGCGGCTTCGCCCGCCGGCACCTGCGATGGCGACAGGCCGCGATTCTTCCAGCCGTCGATCAGGCCGGCCAGCATCCGCGCCGGCCAGCGCTTGTCGTCGATGTTCTCTGCCTGCAGCAATTGCTTCAACAGCCGCACCTGGTCGTCGACGTCGAGCACCGTGAAGTTGGATTTCAGCTGCACCAACTCGGCATGGATGCGCAGGATGCGGCCGCCGATCGAGTGGAAGGTGCCGAGCCACGGCATGCCCTCGACCGCCTGGCCGAGCATTTGGCCGAGCCGCAGCTTCATCTCGCGCGCCGCCTTGTTGGTGAAGGTCACCGACAGGATTTCGTGCGGCCGCGCGCGGCCCTGGCTCAGGATATGCGCGATGCGCGTCGTCAGCACGCGCGTCTTGCCGGTGCCGGCGCCGGCAAGCACCAGCACCGGACCGTCGAGCGTCTCGACCGCCTCGCGCTGCTCCGGATTGAGGCCGTTCAGATATTGCGGACCGGCCGCCGCCCGCGCACGCGCGGCGATGCCGCCAGCCGCCGGCTGGTGCTCGGGAACGCCGTGATGGGGCAATTTGCTCGGCTCGGTCATTGGCGAATCGTCTCGGCCCCACGATGGCACCGCAGGATGGTGAAGGGGAGCCTTCTTAACAGGGATTGAAGGCCATATAGGGCCTGATCGGCCGTTTTGACAGGTTTTATCGCGACTGACGGGAACGCTTTCGCCGGCAGCCCACCATCAATGCTGGTTCCGGAAATCGACGAAAATTTCGCGGTTTCACGCGCAGGAACCCGCGTTTCCCGGCCGGATTGTTTCAACAGGTGCGCGCCGGACGAAGGTCCGCGCCCGAGAAACAGCAAGGAAACGAAGCGGAGTTTTGATCATGCTGAGCTGGGTCGTCACGTTCCTGGTCATCGCCCTGATCGCGGGCATTTTGGGCTTTGGCGGCATCGCCGGCGCCTCGGTCGAAATCGCCAAGGCGATCTTCTTCATCGCCGTCATCCTGTTTCTGGTGTCGGCGGTGGTCGGATTGGTGCGCGGCCGCACAAGGGTCTAGCGAGGCCGCGAACCGGCGGCCGCTTTGCTTGAAAACGGCAAGTTATTTCGCCGAGGGCATCGCCACGTTGCGGCCGATGCCCTCGGGACGTGGTACACCCGCATAGCTGGCGACGATCGCGCGAGCGCGGGCGCGGATATCGGGCGGAAACGGCGCCACCTTGCGCGCCTCCATGTCGATGTGCAGCGTGAGGTTTTCCGAGGTCGCGGAGAGCCAGCCCTCGGTGGCATGGCGCAGCTCCTCGAATGTGTGCAGCCGCTTCTCGTCGGCGCCGAGCAGGTGGACGTGGACTTGCACGGGATCGCCGAGATGAATTTCCCTGAGATAGCGGACGTGGCACTCGGCGGTGAAGGTCGAGCACTGCCGCGCCTTCATGTAGGCCGGCCCGATGCCGAGCTGCAGCCACATCTCGTCGATGGCGCGGTCGAACATCACGTTGTAGTAGGCCATGTTGAGATGGCCGTTGTAGTCGATCCATTGCGGCTCGATCTGCATCACCGAGGATCTGAACGGGGCCGGCGGAAGCGGCACCTCGCTCGTGGCAGTCACTGAAGTCATGATCCATCCCCGGTTTGCTGGCGTTTGAGCATGAGCTTTTCTGTGACTCCGGCGTCCACTTTTTCAAGTCAGGCTCTCTTGACCCCTTATACAAGCTTTGCCACGGTCGGCTAAAGGTGGGAGGAAATTTGACGTGGCGACAACGATTTCGAGCAATGTGACGCGCCCTGAGCCGCAGGCCCTGAAGCGCGCGATCGACGCGCTGGCGGCGCGGTTCGGCAACCGGCTCGTCACGTCGCAGGCGGTGCGCGAACAGCACGCCCATACCACCACATGGCTGCCGACCCAGCCGCCGGATGCGGTCGTGATGGCGCAGGAAACCGCCGACATCCAGGACGTGGTGCGAATCTGCGCCGCCAATCGCGTGCCGGTCATCGCCTTCGGCACCGGAACCTCGCTCGAGGGGCAGGTCAACGCGCCCGCGGGCGGCATCTGCATCGATCTGCGCGACATGAACAAGGTGCTCGAGGTGCATGCCGAGGACCTCGACTGCGTGATCCAGCCCGGTGTGACGCGGAAGGCGCTCAACGAGCATCTGCGCGACCAGGGCCTGTTCTTTCCGATCGATCCCGGCGCCGATGCCTCGCTCGGCGGCATGACCTCGACCCGCGCCTCCGGCACCAACGCGGTGCGCTACGGCACGATGCGCGAGAACGTGCTGGCGCTGAAGGTGGTGCGCGGCGACGGCGAGATCATCACGACCGGCACGCGCGCCAAGAAGTCGTCGGCCGGTTACGACCTGACCCATTTGTTCGTCGGCGCCGAAGGCACGCTCGGCATCATCTCCGAACTGACCATCCGTCTGCGCGGCATTCCCGACACGATCGCGGCGGCGGCCTGTTCGTTCGAGACGGTACGCGGCGCCTGCCAGGCCACGATCCTCGCGATCCAGACCGGCATTCCGGTCGCCCGGATCGAGCTGCTCAATGCCGCGCAGGTGAAAGCCTGCAACAGCTATTCGAAGCTGTCGCTGCCGGAGACGCCGCTGCTGCTGCTGGAATTCCACGGCAGCGAGGTCGAGGTCGCCGAACAGTCGAAGAATTTCCGCGACATCGCCGCCGAATGCGGCGGCGGCGACTTCACCTGGACCACCAAGCCTGAAGACCGCACCAAACTGTGGCAGGCCCGGCACGACGCCTACTGGTCCGTCAAGGCGCTGCGCCCCGGCGACAGCATCGGCGTGGTCGCGACCGACGTCTGCGTGCCGATCTCGCGGCTTGCTGACTGCGTCACCGAGACCGAGGAGGATCTCAAGCGGCTTAATCTGCTGTCGCCGATCGTCGGTCATGTCGGCGACGGCAATTTCCACTGCTCGCTGCTCTGCGACGTCGACAACAGGGACGAGATGGCGCGCGGCGAGGAGTTCATGCACCGCCTGGTCGAGCGCGCCCAGGCCATGGACGGCACCTGCACCGGCGAGCACGGCATCGGCCAGGGCAAGCAGAAATATTTGCGGGCCGAACTCGGCCCGGAGGCGCTCGACGCGATGCGGGCGCTGAAGCATGCGCTCGACCCGCAAAACATCTTCAATCCCGGAAAGATCGTCCCGGCCGCCTGAGGCGCCGTCACGCCGCGCAGGGGCCGCCAACGTCCGCGCGGTGCGCGTCGTGCGTGGAACTTTTCCGCCAGCCCGGCGTCTCTCTTGTGTTGCCGCGATGTGTGCGGTGCGCGGAGGAGAACGCCGTGATCGGACGGGTAATCGGAATTGCGGTTGTGGTCCTTGCGATGGCGCTGTCGGGCGATGCGATCGCCCGAGGCGGTGGCGGGCACGGTGGCGGCCATGGCGGAGGACATGGTGGCGGCCATGGGCATGGTGGTGGCCACGGGCACGGCGGTGGCCATGGACGTGGCGGGCATGGCTTCGGCCACATGCATTTTGGCGGCGGCCATGGCGGGTTCGGCCGTTCGCACGCGATCTCGCGATCAGGCTTCGCCGGCCATGGCGCCTTCGCGTCGCGCGGGGGCGGCAATTTCGGCCGGATGCGAAATGCCGCGATCGCACCAGGCCATATGCGCAATACGTTCAACTCGCTGTCGCGCAACGGCGCATTGCGCAACGGCCGGCTGTTGAGCAACCCGGCGGCGCGCGCGCAGATCGCCGCGGCCGCGGCGCTCGCCGGCTGGCATGGCGGGGCGGTGGCCAACGGCTGGTGGCAGCATCCCGGCGGCGGCTATGGCTGGGTCGGTCCGCTGTTCTGGCCGTTCGCGTACAACGACATCTACGACTACGCGATCTGGGGCGACGACATCGGATTCTGGGGCTACGGCTATCCGGACATCTATGCCGGCATCTTCGGGCCTTATGGGTATGACGATCTCCGGGGCTATCTGCCGGAGCGCCGGACGGGCCGCCGTTACCGCGGCGGCGGGCGCATCGAGCAGATGTGCGGCAATGACAGCCGTTCGGTCGCCGGCCTGCCGGTGGATCAGATCGCGGATACGGTGCAGCCGACCGAAGCGCAATCGGTGGCGCTCGGCGAGCTCGGCAACGCGTCGCTCGCGGCTGCCCAGGTCATTCGGGCGGCATGTCCTGCGCAGGTGGTGTTGACGGCGCCGAACCGCCTCGCGGCCATGCAGCAGCGGATCGAAGCGATGGTCACCGCGGTCGGAATCGTGAAGCCTCCGCTGGAAAAATTCTACGGCCTGCTCGATGACGAGCAGAAAGCGCGGCTCAACGCGCTTGCCGAGAACCAGCGCAAGGAAGCCGCGGCCCGTGATCCGAACGCGACGGTCGCCCAGAGCTGCGGCGCCGCACAGCCTGCGCTGCAGGAATGGCCGACGGGCGAGATCGAGGCGCGGCTGCAGCTGAGCGACACCCAACGCGGTGCGCTTCAGGTGCTGCAGGACGCCAGTGCCGACGCCGCGCGGAAGCTGAAGGCCGCGTGCCAGACCAACGAGGCGATGACCCCGCCCGCGCGTCTTGCCTTCGTTGCCAAGCGGCTCGACGTCATGCTGCAGGCGGTCAGGGATGTCCGCGCCGCGCTTGAGAATTTCTATGCCACGCTCAGCGATGAGCAAAAGGCGCAGTTCGAGGCGATCGGGCCGAAACGATCTGCGTAGAGTGTTGTCGGTTCGCGCGAAAACGCGGCAAGCGAGAGTCCCGCAGCCTCGGCTCTGACGCAATCAGAACCGAAATGGGCTTTATTCCATGAATTCGACATCAATTCGCGCGGGGATCGGCGGCCGGTGTGGCCGCCGGGCCATAGTGTGCACCTCTTGCTCGGCACGAAGTGGACTCCGCGGTTCACAGGTTGCGCCAAGGCCAGCTATGCTTGCCGTGCTTTTTTCAAGGTGCGGCGATGTGGTGGTTCAACAAGGCCGGGCGCAAGGATATCTGGGACGATCCCGTCGAGCGTCCGCTCGGCGACATCGAGGCTGCGCAGCGGATCCGTGCGATCTGCCGCGATGCCGCCGCCTGTGCCGAGGCGGTCGGCTCGCCCGACAAGCGTTCACCGAACAAGCAGCAGATCGAGCGTGATCGCTACGAGCGTGCCGCCAAGGTCGCGATGGAGACCGCGATGAAAATCTCCGACGAGCTGGTGCGGGATTCCGCGGTGCGCGAGATCGTCGGCCTCTGCATGAAGGCCAATAACGTCAAGACGGGGCGGGCGCTGTTTCGTGCCATCCACGCCGGCTCGATCAAGGCGGAAGTCCTGAGGGAGCATCCGACGCTCGAGGGCGAGCAGGCCTGAGGCCGTTCGGTCGAGAAGAGTGCCCGTAGCCCGGATGGAGCGTAAGCGAAATCCGGGACGGTTCATCGACGCACGAGAAAATCCCGGATTGCGCTTCGCTTCATCCGGGCTACGCAGCTGAGTCGCCCAAAATTTTGTAGCTCCGTCATTGCGAGGAGCGATAGCGACGAAGCAATCTATGCTTCCGCATATGCCACGCGATGGATTGCTTCGCTTTGCTCGCAATGACGGAGGATAGTGCGTAGCCCGCATGAGCGAAGCGATATGCGGGAACGGTTTCCCGGGTATCGCTTCGCTCACCCGGGCTACGGACTGATCCCATCAATCTTTACGCCTGTCCGCCGAGCGTGCGGACCGCTTCGTCGACGCTGCGGAAGACGTGGTCTCGCGGCAACACCTCGTAGAGACCGAAGCGCTCGAAGGCGTCCTGCGCGCGCTCGGATTCGAGCCGCGCCACCGCCACCGTCACGCCGTCATCGCGGCATTCGCGGAACAGGTCGCGCAGCGCCTGCGCCGCCGTGAAATCGATCTCGATCATGCCGCTGGCCTCGATCACCAGCAGCCGCGGCTTGGGTGTCGTCGCGCTGATGGTCTTGAGCACGCCGCTGTGGAAGCTTTCCGCGTTGAGGAACGACAGCGGGGCCTGCAGGCCGACGACGGCAATGCCGGGCGTGCGCTCGCCTGTGACGTGCGGGCCCGTCGGCCACCAGATCGTGGTGCCGGGCACATGGACGAATTCGGCAAGCTGGCCGCGCGTGGTGGTCCAGATGCCGTGCAGCAGCGACAAGGCGATGCCGACGGCGACGCCTTGCTCGATTGGCAGCACGATGATCGCGGCTGCTGTCGCCACCACCAGCAGGAATTCATAGAATGACTGACGGAAGATCGCGACGATTTGCTTCACGCGAATGATGCGCAGCGCCACGAACAGCAGAACCCCGCCGAGTGCCGCATCGGGCACGTGCTGCAACAGCGTCGCGCCGAACGCGAGCAGCGCGAGCACGATGGCCGCGGCAAACAGCCCCGAAAGCTGCGTACGTCCGCCGGTCTCCGACACGATGCCGGTCCGCGGCGGGCTGGCGTTGACGGGAAAGGCGCCGAACAGCCCGGACAGCAGGCTGCCGGCACCGGCGCCGAGGAAGTCGCGATCGACGTCGGCCGGCTTGTCCGGATCTGACAGGAACGAGCGCGTCGTCGCGGCGGTCTGCACCATGACGACAACCGCGATCAGGATCGCCAGCGACAACAGTTTGACCCATCGCTCCGGTGCAATATCCGGAAACGATGGCGTCGGCAGCGTTCCAGGCACAGAGCCGACCACCTTGACGCCCTTGCTTTCGAGATGGCCGGCGATCACGGCGACGGTGGCCACGACAAGGCCGATCAACGCGCCCGGAATGCGCGCGCTGATCTTCTCCGATCCGGCGACCAGCGCCAGCACGCCGAGGCCGATCGCCAGCGTGTAGAAATTGGTTTGACCGATCTTCTCGGTGAGCACCCCGACCTTGTAGAGCGTCGGCCCGTCCGGCGTGGTCAGGCCGAGCACGCCGGGCAATTGCGAGACCAGGATGTGGACGGAGATGCCGGCAAGGAAGCCCACCGTCACCGGCGTCGACAGCAAATTGGCGATCCAGCCGAGCTTGAACAGGCTGCCGGCGATCATGATCGCGCCGACCATCAGCGCCAGCGCCATCGCGAGCGCCTGATAGTCCGGCGAGCCGGCGGTCGCCATCAGCGCGAGGCCGCCGGCGAAGATCGGCGTGATCGTGGAGTCGGCGCCGCAGGACAGGAAGCGGTTGGCGCCGAACATCGCAAAGCCGATAGAGCCGGCCATGAAGGCGAAGAAGCCGATCTGCGGCGAGAAGCCGCCGAGCCGCGCGGTCGCCATCTGCTCGGGGATCGCGATCGCGGCGAGCGTCAGCCCGGCGATCAGGTCACCCGGCAGGTCGCTTGGCCGGAAGGCCCTGAGCGAACTGAAGATCGGCCAGCTGGCGCGCGTCTGACGATCCTGGCCCATCGGGGTCCCATGAGGCTTGCGGCGATTCCGCAATAGTCCGACATGGCGCGGCCAAAAGCCAGCGGACAGCAGTGTGCGCTGGCGCGAAGGCCTAGCCGATATTTTGCAGCGCCGGGAAGGTTTCCAGCAGCCAGACGCTGACGCTGGACACTGCGCCGGTCAGGAAGCCGATGCCGGTGACCACCATCAGCGCGCCCATCACCCGCTCGACGGTGTCGAGATGGCGCTTCATCCGCGCAAACAGCGAGGAGAACTGCTTGACCATGAAGGCCGCGAGCAGGAACGGGATGCCGAGCCCGGCGGAATAGACCGCGAGCAGGCCGGCGCCTTTTGTCACCGTGGCCTCCGCGGCCGCGATCGAGAGGATCGCGGCGAGGATCGGCCCGATGCATGGCGTCCAGCCGAAGGCGAAGGCCAGGCCCATGACATAGGCGCCCCACAGCCCGACCGGCTTGGGCGCGGTCAGCCGTCCCTCGCGCATCAGCAGGCCGATCCGGGTCACGCCGAGGAAGTGCAGGCCCATGATGATGATGACGATGCCGGCCAGGATCGAGAGCTCGGCCGACCAGGCGCGCACCAGCCCGCCGACGAAGGACGCGCTGGCGCCGAGCGCGACGAACACGGTGGAGAAGCCCAGCACGAACATCAGCGCCGCCGTCATCACCGCACGCTTGGAGGCCGCGGTGGCGCCGTCCTGGTTGACCTGCTCGATGGTCGCGCCGGTCAAATAAATCAGATAGGGCGGCACCAGCGGCAGCACGCAGGGCGACAGGAAGCTGACCAGACCGGCGATCAGGGCCGCCGGGATCGAGACGTCGTGCATCAATGAAACCTTCGCAGATAGCGCTCCTGTCTTGGCGTCTACGCGGCCAACAATCCAGAAGTTTCGTCGTCGCAGCCTTCAACTATGGTCACAGGGTCGTGTGCGGGGGCGGGTGCACTCACGCATCGCGAGGAATGCCGGTGAGGCGAGCATGCCGCGCGGCTCCCTCCTCGCAAGGGGAGGGAACCCTTCCGGCGTTGCCTCGCTCACGCGTCAATCACTCATGCGGTTTTTTGACCGCAAGCGGCGCCACACATTGGCTGTCGTCCCGGCCTAGTGCGCAATTGCGCACGGGGGGCCGGGACCCATAACCACAGCTGCACATGGTTGCGCGACGCTGGAATGACGAGTCCCACCAACAACATCCGCTGCAGCGTATGGGTCCCTGTGTCTTGGAAGTCTGTCAGGATGTGGGTGGGCGGGAAGCCGTTGGGTCCTTGGCGCTTGACGCCGTGAGCCGGCTCGGTCTCCCGCCCGTTCCATCTATCAACCTGAACAGTTGCACGAGGCTGCGCCAACAGACCTCGCATCACAGGGACAGGCACCGTGATCATAGCTCTTCGTTACGTCGGAATCGACATCTCCAAAAACCACCTCGACATCTTTGATGAGGCTGACGGCGTGCCGAGGCGCATTGCCAACGCGACACAGGCCATCACACAGCAGGTGGCGCGTTGGCAATGCGATGCGCTGGTCGTCTTCGAGGCGACGGGTATCTATGACCTCGCGCTTCGCGAGGCGCTGCGTCAGGCCGGGATCCAGTTCGCACGGAT
>NZ_JADFUD010000099.1:0-19804 GCF_054820065.1 Bradyrhizobium sp. UFLA06-06 | reverse complement strand
GCGATCATCATCGCGCCGCGACACTGACTCGCCATCCTGATCGCCGCGCTCTTCCGACCCAGATCGTCGCGCTATATGAACTGCCAAAAGTCCGGGGTCAGGGCATGCCGTCCGGTCGAACATCCAGGCCGGCACTTCAAGCCCCCGATCTGCTTGCGATCCATCCAGCGTGCAGCGGAAGACGACAAAACCATCCTTGTCGACGGCACCATGAATCCAAACTCGGCGACCAAACCAAGGATGATGCCGATAAAGAACCTCGCGACGAACGGTCCTGTGGGCGTTCTCAAACCTCGTTGTACAATGGTCGTCGGCCTCATTCGAGCCTTGACGACCGCACTCCGGATCAAGCCTACTTCGATCTTCCGCCGCTCCGCTCGGCGGCCTAACCCCGGCAGACGCTCCACTTATCGACGCGGAGATTCTGTTCAGACAACCGGGACCAGCTCAGAGAGTACGCCAGGAGCGACGTTCTCCGGACGCAGGATTGGAGCGGGCTCACTCTCCCCGACGCCTGGAACATTCGCCCACGTCCGAGTGATCGCATTCGGCGCGACCCTCATGACCCGGATGCTATACTTGCGGCCTTCACTGGAGAGCACACGTAGCAAGCCATAGATACCCGCTTTGGCCGCTCCATGGTTTGCCCGCCCAAGTTTTCCGAACAGGCCCGACGTGGAGGCCGTCATGATGATGCCCGGCCGGCCATTGTTCCTGAGCCAATTCCAAATCGGAAGCGTGCTGCAGTACTTTCCCTTGAGATGGACCTTTAAAACGAGATCCCAATCCTCCTCCGAGATATTGGCAAATGTCCGGTCGTGCAAAATGCCAGCGTTGCAGATAAGGACATCAACTTGGCCGAACGCATCGAGGCACCGCTTCGACGACCGTTCGTCCAAGTCCGGGCCAAGCGAACACCGTCTCGACAACGAAAGCACCGCTCAGCATCGAAGCGAAGTAGACCCCCATGGTGGTGACCAGCGGCAGCAGGGCGTTGCGAAACGCGTATTTCCAGATCAGCAGGCGCTCCGGCGTGCCGACGGAACGCCCCATGCGAATGTAGTCGCTGTCGAGCACTTCGAGCATGCCGGAACGGATAATGCGCGTCTGCGCTGCGACCGGATACCAGCCAAGTGCGATAGCCGGGAGGACAACGTGCTGGACACCGTCAGCGCCGAAGGCTGGAAGCCACTGCAGGGTGACCGCGACACAAGGATAAGGATGAGCCCAACCCAGAACGAGGGCACTACCTGGCCCAGCATGGCGATGATCCGTCCGATTTGGTCGATCCACGAGCCCCGACATACTGCCGACAGCACGCCAAGTGGAATCGCGAACGCAAGGCTAAAGGCAAAAGCCGCGGTGGCCAGGTAGATTGTCGCCGGCAACCGTTCGAACACGAGCGCCAGCGCCGGCATCTGCCAGCGATAGGACTGACCAAAATCGCCCTGGACCGCCAGGAACAGCAGGAATTGATCCTAGATGGGGCGATCGAGCGCGAGCTCTTGTTGCAGGGCAATGATCGCCGACCGCGGTGCGTCCATCGGCAGCATCAGCGTGACCGGATCACCCGAAAGGCGCGAGATCACGAAAATCATACCGCTCGCGTCGAGGATGCTGAACAGGGCGTTGAGCAACCCCTTGGCAAAAAACGCTTTCACAACTGTGCCTCATCTTTCCCGGGAGAGTTTCGGGCTATTTCGTGAAGCTGACTTCCTGGAACGCGCGCCACGATCCCATTGGCCACGGCCGGAACTCAATGTTCTCTCGCCACGCGAGCGTAATGGTCGGACGATACGTGGTCGCGCCGCCGAGCACGTTTTCATGCTTGTAGCGGGCAATCTGTTTAATGAGTTCCACCCGCTTGTCCGGGTTCATAGTCAACTTCAATTCCTCGATCATCGCGTCGGCTTTGGCATCGTTGGTATAGGAGAAGGCACCAAAGCCCTTTCCCGGAACATAACTGTGCACCATGCCAGCCCAGGGCTCGGCCGGATCGCCCGGCAGGCCATGGCCCCACATAAACATCAAGATGCCGTCCATCTCGGGCGGACCGTTGCGGCTCCGGCGGGCGAGATTGGACCAGGCCGAGTATTCGAGGCCCTGTACCTTACAGCGAATGCCGGCGGCGCCAAGATACGCAAATACCGCTTCCCCCATTTCCTTCACGTTCGGCTCGCGCGGCGTGATCAGGTTGTAGCACGGCGTATCGAATCCACTTGGATAGCCAGCTTCGGCAAGCAACTGCTTTGCCTTGCGAGGGTCGTACGGGTACGGCTTTAGGTTGGGATCATAGCCGGTTTCGCCACGCCCAACCTCGGTGTAGCGCTCCCCCTGCCCAAATAACACGCTCTTGATGATCGCATCGGTATCGACCGCATGCGCAACTGCCTGACGCACCTTCAGCTTGCTGAAGGGCGACTCCGGCTTGTAAGCAGGGAAATCGATGTAGAGGTTGTTCGAGGAAGGCGCCGAGAAGGTCTTCACGCCCGGCATCGTCTTAATCTCACCGACCGCGGACACCGGAACCGAGTCGATCCAGTCAACAGCGCCCGACTTGAATGCCGCAACGCGCGTAAGGTCTTCCGGAATGATCTTCAGGACCAAGTTCTTGACCTTCGGCCGCGCGTCCTTGTTCCAGTAATCGTCGAACGCTTCAAGCTTCAGCTCTTCCTTGATCGAGCGCGAGACGAATTTCCACGGGCCAGTGCCGACCGGCGCCTTGGCAAAGCCCTCCTCACCCACCTTCTCGATATACTTCTTGGGAATCGCCCAGAGCTGAAGCGAGTTGGGGATGTAGTTACCGTCCGGCGCCTTGAAATGCAGCTTGAAGTGATGGTCGTCGATGATCTCGAACTTTTCGACGTTCGCCTGCAAATGGGAGAAGGACGAGACCTTCGGGTCCTTCAGCCGCTCGTAGGCGAATTCGAAGTCCGCCGAGGTGAGCGGGTCGCCATTGTGGAATTTGACGCCCTTGCGAAGATGTACATCGATGATTGGCTTCTCCGCCGTCCCCTCGATACTCCAAGATTCCGCAAGCCAGTTAACCGGCTTCAGATCAGGCCCGAAGCGAACCAGCTGCTCAAACACCTGGCCGAAGAAGTACCAATCGACACCAGCCGTGGACTTTGTCGGATCGAGCACCGTCGGCTCAGCCGCGAGCGCCGCAACAAGCGTATCCTTGGTTTGCGCCGAGACCGTTGGAATTAGCGTGAGCAAGGCACACACCACCGCAAGAACACGGAAAATGATCATGACTCTTCTCCTAGTTTCGATAGAAGCTTTACCGACGGACGCATCGAAGACTAAAACTGAGCGCTAGGCGAGCTACGCGCCCTGCTTGGCTTTGGTGCAATCACCCAGACTCTTCGCGGTCGCCCACACTTCCCACGGGAATGCTAAGGGCTTGTTCAAGTACAAAAGCGACGAAAAGTACCTCGAAATCAGGGAATTTCTGCAAGACTGGAGACCCTTACGCAGTGTGAACTCCAGACAACTTGGCGCACCCAGCGGAATTGCGCTGTCTCCTACCAACCATCGCCGCTTCTTGCTGGTACGCGCCGACGTGGGCGTACCGAGCGCAATCCTTCAAGAATCCAGTCCCTGGTATCAGCCGGGTCGATCACGTCATCGATCTCGAACAACAATGCCGCGTTGAGCGCTTTTCCACACTCGTACCGTTCGGCGACCATACGGTTGACGGCTGGAACATCGCAAATGAGCGCTTCGTCACGTAGGCGACGAAGGGCCTTCGCGGCACGGGGACCCATCAGCATCAACGGCGCAGCCGCGCACCGCGTTGTGGTGGGCGACACCGTGATCATCGGAGCCATCGCGCGCAAGCGCGAACGTGAGATGCGCGGATTCAGGCCCAATCTGATCTTCGTGCACGAGGCGATTGACCTCACTTGAACGACACTGCCTCGTTGAGGCGCGCATCGTTGCAGGATTCCCTCAATTCGCGGGTCATCTTGCAGCCGCTCGGCGTTCGAAGTCACTCACCTTCAAGTCCCAACGTTACTCAGCGACACCGTGCTCCTACACTCGTACGCCTTTTCGCTCTACCCGTGCAAGCACCGCACGACGGGAGTGCCCGCCGTGCTGCCTTCGGCATAGCACAGCGAGTAGTTTGACACGCGGTCGCCAACGTCGTTTCCGACCTGAAAGGAATTGAAGACAGCGCTCGGATTATCGAAGCCCTTGGGAGTCGCGGGTGAGCGGTCCGCGGCGACCTACACGAAGATTACGTACATGGCCGTCGTGGGTTCCAGCTCGATGTGCACTGGCGCTTCGTCGGGCCGAAGCAGCAGCGCATCGGGGCCGCTTTCTCCGCCGAAGAGAACCGGAATGCCTCGCAGTGTTTCGATACCCAGCAGGCCAGCGCTCCAAATCGAGGTCTCGCCGGACCAGTCGCCGAGCGACCCCTGCAATTACTTGCGCGTGACGTTGAAACGGCGCGTCCAGGTCAACAGGCGTGAAGTGGGGCGACGACGGCCTTTCATCGAGTACTTTCAGGGAGCGACCGGAGTTCGGAGCGACAGGTTTGTCTCAGGCGCAAATCGGCGGTTGCTTCCCTCGCCATGGGCGCTCCTGTTCGAGCTGCGCGGCAAGCCGCAGCAGCGTTGCCTCGTCCCCGAATCGGCCGACGAACATCATGCCCAGCGGCAGGCCCGCCTTGTTCCACGCCAGCGGCACCGACATCGCGGGCTGCCCGGACATGTTGAACATCGCCGCCGCCGGAGAGCAGCGACGCATGATCGGCCCCGCGTAGGAGAAAGCCTCCTTCATCGAATAGAGCTCGCCGAGCAACAAGGGCGCGGTGCACAACGTGGGGCTTAGGAACACGTCGCACTCGGCGAAGAACTCGGTCAGCGCCCGCGAAATCTGGAAGGCTGAGAGTTCGGCTGCGACATAATCGCCGCCGCTCATCTCTCGCCCGGCACGTGCCATCGCAAGCGTTGTCGTTTCCAGGTCCCGATCGGTCACGGCGTGGCCGAGGCGCTTTTCGAGCAGCCGCACGGACAGCGCTGTATCGGCGCTGACGATCGCCATCAACACCTCGGCAGGATCGGCGGGCAGCACCGGCGCGCGTTCTTCGACGTGGTGGCCGAGGCCTTCGAGCAGCGCCGCGGTGTCGCGCACGGCCTCCGCAATTTCGGGATCGATCGCCTCACCGTAGGGCGACTCCGCGGTGAACGCGATGCGCAGTCGGCCGGGTTCGCGGGTGACCTCCTCGATGAACGGCCGTTCGGCCGGCGGGGCACGATAAGGAGCGGTAGGGTCTGGGCCAGCCAACACATCCAGCAAGGCCGCACTGTCGCGTACGCTCAGGCTCACCGCGTGAGGACAAAAGAAGCCGGCCCAGCCCTGGCCACGGTCGGGTCCGATCGGGGTGCGCGCGCGTGGGCTTCAGGCCGAAGACACCGCAGGCCGACGCCGGAATACGGATCGATCCACCGCCATCACCGGCAGCGGCGACGGGGAGAACGCGCGCCGCCACGGCCGCCGCAGCGCCGCCGGATGATCCCCCGGGCGTATGGGCAGGATTCCACGGATTGCAGGTGGGCCCGTGAAGGCGCGATTCCGTCGTCACCAACAGCGAATATTCGGGCGCTGCGGTCTTGCCGAGCATCGTCAGCCCCGAGGTCGAGAAGGCGCTTGACAAATGTGCCGGTAAAGGGGCCTTCGGGGAGCCCTTCTTCAAGCTGTAGGCGCGCATACTCGTAGTGCTTGACGACGACGGCGTTCAATCTGGGATTGATTTTCTCAATCCGAGCGACCGCTTCATCGAGCAGTTCCTTCGGCGTCACCCCCTTGTTTCGGACAAGGGCAGCCAAGCCGGTGGCGTCGTAATTTCCGTACTCGCTGAACGTCATGTGATTTCCTTCAGCACGCGAGCCAGCGTGCCGACGATCTGGGCGTCGCCAGCGCGGCCGCCCCAGCCTACATGCGATGTCGTGACCGCCGCGCTCGCGCGGCGAGGTGCGATGAGCGGTGCGCGGACGAGGACGAGGACGAGGACCGCCGCACCAGTCTTTGCCGAGTTCGTCAGAATTTGCCTGCGTTTGATGAGATTCTCCAGTTCAACTTCGCAATTCACCCCCCTCTTTTCGTCTCTACACAGGGCAGATGCCCCAGAAGAGCCCAGACCTCAGCGCCAGCAAGCCGCTTCGCTGTCGTACGTGTTCATCAGCGGATCGCTCATCGCCATCAGCTCACGCTTCGTTACCTTATTGCTGGACGTCCTTCGCGGAATCTTCGGGCGATGTAGCGCGGTACCTTGAATTTCGCGAGGCGGGCAGGATGCGATCCACCGGCAGGTCGGCCGGCTTGAGTCCTTCCTTCAGCCCCACGTAGCCTTTTGTGAATGGTCAATGCTCGCGTTCGACGTGAACGGAATGAACCGGCGTATGTGCATGGCCGACACCGAGTTCGTGCAGCCTGTGGTGCAGGCGATGGTGCGCCAGCTCGAGGGTGGCCCTCAGCCGCGAGTGCCGTGCTTCATCGGTCCTCGGGGCCAGTGTATCGATGTACGCGATCGAGCCTTCGATCTGCGCCAGCACCGACACGGCGTCGGCCTCGGCGAAGATGGGCTTGTCCCCAACCTGTCTCTTATACACATCTGACGCTGCCGACGAACTGATGTGTATAAGAGACAGGTGTTCCAGAACCGCACCGTTGCGTATCACTTCCACGTGGGTCGGCCGTACGCTGACGGATTCGATACGCCAATCGAGGTTGACCGTGCCGCCCGAAGCACGGAGCGCGATCTTGCTCCCCGGACGCTTACCTTCCACCGTCATATCGACGAGCGGCCCGACCGTGATGAACGTGTCGCCGCTGCGCACGGCTTCCATCCAGTTGGCGTACGTGAACTCGCGTGCGCCCAGCTGTGCGTAAGTCCGCGCGCCGCCGAGCAGCGCCGTAGCGTTCATCTTGTCGGAACCCGCGACGAGCGGCAGGTGGTAGCCGATGTTGAGATATCGATACCAGTCGGCCAGGCCAAACGCACTGATCTGGGATGTCCGCGGATTGAACGACTTCATCTCCATCGCGTCGATCAACCCGAGCACGATGTCGGCCGCACGTTCCGACTGCGGGTTCGGCGAGTGCGGCAACACGACGAGACCGCCTTGCTCCCGGCAACGCTGCGCCCACTCCGCGAGCGTCGTTTCGAACGGATCGCCGATCGCCCCCTCGTTGGAACCACCAGAGGAGAGCGGATGAATGATCTCGCCCTCGTAGCCGAGCAGCGAGATATGACCCAGCACCTGCTGGCGGTTCTCGGTGCCGACGCGCACGAGGAACTCGCCACGGCCGCCGAAATCCTTCGCGCCGATGGTCGTGCGCCCGTCGAAGTCGCCCACGTTGCTGAACATCTCGCCCCATTGCGCGGCGAGCAGGTTCACGACATTGACCCCTTCCGCCTGGCCCTCGAGAAGCGCCGTCCGTGGGCTCAGGAAATGGACGTGCGTATCGGCGCTCACCCAGCCCTGCTCGCGCCAGTGCAGCACCTTGTCCAGCTCAAAGGTGAGGAATTCGGTGTTCGCGGTGATTTCGACCATGCGGCGCAACCGCCGCACCTCGAAGCCTCGCGAGATCTCGACGAAGATAGCGCCGAGCGGCAGATCGATATCACAGCTGCCGTCCACATACGCGTACTGGTTCAGCCCGTTCAGCAGCTCGCCGGCGTAGTCCTGGAACCATCCGGCGTTGACCTTGCGGTGGTGTCCCTTGGGCGGCAGGTACTCCCCGTGTGCGCCATGGACGTGCAGGCGTGCGGCCACCCGCAGGCCCGAGCCCTTCTCGATGATGAGCAACTTGACCGGCCGCGTGGCGGGCCCGATGGCCGCGATTTCGTGCGAAGGCCCTCCAGCTCGTGCGATCGCCTCCAGCGAACGAAGCTCCCGTACGTGCAGCTCGCCGTCTTCGGAGCGCAGGTAGAGCCGCGCATCGGGGTGCGCGGAGTATTCGACGATGATTTCGGTCTCGGACCGCTCCGGCTGCACGTCGTGCCGGTCGCCGAGCCAGTCCAGCCGCGAATATTCGAGCACGGCTCTCGCGGAGATGACCGTTCCGAGATCGATTGCGATCTGCTCGCCGCGATCGTCCACATCGAGTTCGCCGAGCTTGTTCAGGTGCACACCAGGTGGCAGGCGCATCTTCAGCTTGCTGCGACCCTGGAGGCGCAGCGGATGCTCGGTGAGCCGCGTCGTGCTGACCGCATAGACGAGCGAACTCTCCTGTTCCGCGCGCAAGGCAAGGCTGGTCAGCTCCTTGTCCGGGTTCGGGTTGGGCAGCGCATAGACCCACAAGTTCTCACCGTCCTCACGCATGCGTCCCGATTGCGAACGCTCTTCGCCGATCATGAAGCTGACGCCCGCCGCGCGCCCGAGCGCGAAGTCTTCGTCGATACTCGAATGCACGGAAGGGGCGCGCAATGGCATGGCCCCGAATGGGCTCGCGCTCCACGCGATGTGCTTCTGCTGGATCGCGAACCGGCGCAGCACAGGCACTTCCGTCTCGCTGCCGTCGGCATATCGCAGCGAATAGGTCGAGACCCGGTCGCCGAGCCGGTTGCCGTCCGCCCAACCCGTCACCGGCCCGATCTCGTCGAATCCCTCGGGCTTCACGGGGTGATGGTCCGCAACCATGTGCACGAAGAGCACGTAGCTGGCCGCCGTCGGGGAAAGCGCGATGACGACGGGGGCATCTCCCGGCCGCAACACGAGCACATCTGGGCCGGCTTCGCCGCCGAAGAGGAAAGGTATTCCGCGGAACGTCTGCGGCCCGCTCAGCGTGTCGATCCAGTCCGTGTCGCCCGGCCGCCTGCCGAGCCGCTCGTCCAGTTCGCGGCGCCTCGCATTGAAATGCGGCTTCAGATCCACGGGGGTGAAGTGCGGCGAAGGGAGCGTTTTCATGCGTTCGGCTCCTATCATTCCTTCTGTGGGCGCCGCCTCGTCAGTGCTTGCGGTTGACGTAAGCGAATTCGAAGTCCGCCGAGGTGAGCGGGTCGCCGTTGTGGAATTTGACGTCCTTGCGCAGATATAGATCGATGATCGGCTTCTCTGCCAGCCGTGGACTTTGTTGGATCGAGTAGCGTCGGCTCGGCCGCGAGCGCCGCTACATGCGTATCCTTGGTTTCATCGATTTAGCGCGAGCAGGGCACACGCCATCGCAAGAACACGGAAAATAATCATGACGCTTCACCTAGTTTCGCTAGATAGCTTTACCGACCGATGCATCGAGATTCAAACTGAGCGTTAGGCCAACTAGACCCCTGGATAGTTTCGGTGCAATCACTGCGGTCACCCAGACTCTTCGCGGTCACCACACGCGAATGGTAAGAGCTTGCTCAAGTACAAAGCGCCGAAAACCGCCTCGGAATCGGGGACTTTCTGCAAGATTGGGGACCCTTTCGCAGCCATGCGTGGTGGAACTCTAGAAAGCCTTGCCACTCGGGGAATGCGTCGCTCTGTCTCCTACCAGCCATCAACGAATGGCCGCTTCTTGCTCGTGCGCGCCGGCGTGGGCGGCACCAAGCGCAACCCAGCAAGAATCCAGTCCCTGGTATCAGCCGGGTCGATCACGTCATCGATCTCGAACAACGATGCCGCATTGAGAGCTTTTCCATTCTCATACCGTTCGGCGACCATACGGTTGAAGGCGGACAGCCGCTCCGCGGGATCCTCTAGCGCGGCAAGTTCGTTGCGTCGATAAAGCTTCACTTGGCCTTCCAGACCCATTCCCCCGAATTCACCAGTCGGCCACGAGATCGTGAACACCGAGGCGTGGAAACTGCCGCCCGCCATAGCCATCGCGCCAAGACCATACCCTTTGCGAATGATGATGGTGAAGGTCGGCACGCTGACATTGGCACCGACAAGGTATGCCCGGCAGCAATGCCGGATCAGTGCCGTCTTTTCATACTCAGGGCCGACCATGTTGCCAGGTGTGTCACAGAGGAATAGCAGCGGAATGTCATGCGCATCGCACAATTGCATGAATCGTGAAGCCTTGTCTGCCGCAGGACTGTCAATGGCGCCCGCGAGATGCGCCGGATTGTTCGCCACGACTCCGATCGGCTTGCCTTCTATGCGAATTAGCGCCGTGATCATGCCGGCACCGAAGCCACGGCGGATCTCCAGCATCGAGCCAGTGTCGGCCATGGTCTCGATAACCTTGCGCATGTCATAGGCCCGCAGCCGGTCGGGCGGCACGACGTGCCGAAGCAGACGCTGGTCCGCGCAGCTCCAGTCGGACAGCGTGCCCTGAAAATACGACAGATACTGCTTGGCCACGGCGACGGCTTGGGTCTCGTCCTCAACTGCAATGTCGACCACGCCGTTCGGGACCTGCACGCTCATCGGCCCGACTTCTTCCGGCTTGAACACTCCAAGCCCGCCCCCTTCAATCATGGCGGGTCCGGCCATACCGATGGTCGAGTTTGCCGTCGCGATGATTACGTCGCAACAGCCGAGCATAACGGCGTTCCCCGCAAAACACCGCCCCGACGTGATTCCGACCAGCGGCACGAGGCCGCTCAATCGCGCAAAGCGATGAAACGTAACGAGCTCCAACATTGCAACGGCATGGCCATCGGAGTCGCCCGCGCGGCCGCCACCACCTTCGGCGAACAGCACCAGTGGAATGCGCCAGTTTTCGGCAAGACCGAACATCCGGTCCATCTTGTAGTGACCCTTCGTGCCCTGTGTGCCGGCAAGCACGGTGTAGTCGTAGGCGACGACAGCCGCGCGGCTGTCCTTCTCTGTGAAATGTTCACTGTTGATGGTTGCGAGGCCCATGATCAGGCCGTCCGCCTGAGTCGTTTCGATCAATTGCTTCAAAGGCGTCGTGCTCCGCCGCGCGGCAACGACCAGTGCACCGTACTCGTGAAACGAACCGGGATCGACGAGGTCATCGATGTTCTCCCGGGTCGTGCGCTGGTTGGTTCGCCGGCGTCTTGCGACGGCGTCGGGCCGGTTGATGTCCCTGGTCTTGGCGTGCCGTTCCAGCACTTCTGCGAGATCCGGCCGGATTTCATCGAGATCGATCTCGTGATCATCCTCGGACGCGTGTCCGGCTTCGTCGCTCGGCTCGACGAACGCCAGCGGATGGCCTTCGAAGATCGTGTCGCCAGTTGCGATCGTCAGCCGCTTCAAGCGTCCACTGACCGCAGCCTTGATCACGTGCTGCATCTTCATCGCCTCCATCACGAGGATCTGCTGGCCTGTACGCAGCAGATCGCCCTCGTTGACGCTGATCGAGACAACAGTTCCTTGCATTGGAGCCAGCAGCGGCACGGTGCCGTCCGGCCCGGCCAGACCATTATGATCCTCGACCGCCTGTGCGCCGCCATTGGCGGTTGCCTTAGAGCGGCCTTCCTGGCCATAGGTGAGCACCGCGAGCGGATCGCGCGCATCGACGCGGGCGCCGGCAAGGCCGCGCGTCTGCGTGCCGGACTCCGGCTGGAAATAAAGGCTCGGATGGGTGTCATCGTCCATTGCTAGCAGGTCGGCAACGCGCTCCTCCACGAACCGCGTATGGACGCGGCCGGCGCGGAAGTCCGGATGCTTCAGGACCGATTTCAGAAAAGCGGCGTTGGTCTGCACGCCCGCGATGCGGAACTCCGACAGGGCGCGATAGGCGCGCTCGCCAACCTCGGCGAAATCGTCGGACCGCGCATGCACGATGACCTTGGCGAGCAGCGAGTCGAACCGCGGGTTAGTGCGATACCCGGCGTAGCCGTAAGCGTCCACGCGGATCCCGGGACCGCTCGGCGGCTCGAACACAGTGAGCATGCCGCCGCACGGACGTGCGTGTCCGTCGTCCGACATCGTCTCCATGTTGATGCGCATCTGGATGGCAATGCCGCGCGGTGAAGGAATTGACGCCTGATCGAGCCCGATATCGCCAAGCCGTGCGCCACGCGCGATCTCGATCTGCGCGCGCACGAGATCGACGCCCGTTATCTCTTCGGAAACCGTGTGCTCGACCTGCAATCGCGCATTCGCTTCGATGAAAGCGATTTTGGCAGCACCCGAACCGTCGGACGCGTCCACCAGGAATTCGAACGTACCGACGTTGCGATACTTCACGGCCGAAGCCAAGCTGACGGCCGCCTGCAGCAGCCGCTGCCGAACATCGCCATCGAGCGCCGGCGCCGGTGCGATTTCGATCAGCTTCTGCCGCTGCCGCTGCACGCTGCATTCGCGCTCCCAGATGTGACTGACCGCGCCAGTGCCGTCGCCGACGATCTGCACCTCGACGTGCCGCGCCCTGGGAAACAGCTCCTCCACATAGACGTCGGCATTGCCGAACGCCTGCAGCGCCTCCGCACGGCACAGTTCATAGGCTTGCTCGAGCTCCTCGCGGCTGTGCACTGGCCGCATGCCGCGGCCGCCGCCACCAGCCACCGCCTTGATCATCAAGCCGCCGAGCGCGTCGAACATCGCACGCGCATCGGCTAACGTCGTCGTTTGCGACGTCCCGCGCATCACCGGCACGCCGCATTCCGCCGCCATCGCGCGGGCGGACCCCTTGTCGCCGAAGACGGTCAGTGTCTCGGGCGATGGCCCAACGAATGTAATGCCCGCATGAGCGCAGGCGGCGGCGAAGTCGGCGTTCTCGCTCAGGAAGCCATAGCCGGGATGAATGGCGTCGCAGCCCGCCTCCTTCGCAACGGCAATGATCTGCGTGGCATCAAGATAGGCCTTCGGTCCCATGCCCTTCAGCGCGCGCACATCGTCGCAACGCCTCGTGTGCAGCGACGTAGCATCGTCTTCGGAAAAGATGCCGACGGAACGGATTTTCAGGTCGGCAGCCGCACGGGCAATCCGGATGGCAATCTCGCCGCGGTTGGCGATCAGGAGGCTCTTCATACGGTGTACTCGATTTCTGTTATGCATTCAGGACGGCACGGTTACCGATCACGCCATGCTCGCTGAGCGCAGCAAATTCCTCAACGGAAAGGCCGAGATCGCCAGCGAGTACGGATTCTTTGTGTTCACCAAGCGTGGCCTTAACGACTGCGTTACTGCGGGTCCAATGCCGATATGCACCCTGCCGCGGAAGCGAGGTCAGTCCAAGCCGGGTCGCATCAGCCAGACCAGTCGATTCCAGCACGGCATCCATGACCGTGACCGCATGTGGGTACTGTCTGGTGAGGATGAGATCCACGTCCTTGCTAGCCTGCGACCTCGCGTGGGCGGGATCATCGCCGATGCGACGCTTGCCGGCATCCAGCCAACGCCCAACGGGTTCGCTACCGGCACCGCCATAGACCAGACCGGCTGCGTTCGGCGGCCAGATCTGCAGCACTGTTGCGCCGTGCGCTGCGAACAGACGTCCGCAATAGCCGGTCGCAACACCGTCGGGAGCTTCAGGAATCGTGAGCACGGAAAGCGCGCTGCTCATTGAGCCGCTTCTCCTCCTGCTTGTTTTCTGTTCTGTTCACACTTGAACCGCCTGCGGACCGCTCAGCAGATGACATGCCGCCTCGCGGCCGTCGGCGAGCTTCACGAGCGATGGATTCTCGGACTTGCAGACCGCCATCGCATGCGGACAGCGCGGGTGAAACTTGCAGCCGCCTGGCGGTTCGAGCGCGCTGCCGGTATCGTCGAAGCCCTCGGCTGCTTTTGGCACGTAGGTCGGATCGGGACGTGGAACGGCGTCCAGCAGCGCCTGCGTGTATGGATGCTTCGGCGCGTTAAAGATCTGCTCACTTTGGCCGCATTCGACCACGCTGCCAAGGTAGAGCACGGCTACCCGCGCCGACAGATGCTCGACCAGCGCCAGATCATGCGCAATCAGGAGGTATGTCAGGCCGAACTGCTCCTGGATGTCCATCAGCAGGTTCAGTACCTGCGCGCGGATCGACACGTCGAGGGCCGAGATCGGTTCATCGAGGATGATGATGCGTGGATTGAGCGCAAGCGCCCGCGCGATCGCGATACGCTGGCGCTGTCCGCCAGAGAATTCATGCGGATAGAGATCCGCCGCCGTCGGCGGCAGGCCAACGATCTCCAGGAGCTCGGCGACGCGCGCATTGAGCGTCGCACGATCGCGCCTATAATGCGCAAGAATCGGCTCGGTGATGATCCGACGCACCGTAAGGCGCGGGTTGAGGGAGGCGTAAGGATCCTGAAACACCGCCTGCACCTGCCGGCGGTAATCCTTGATCTCGCGCCTCGACATCTCGCCGAGGCTCTTGCCGTCGAAGTTCACCGCCCCACCGGTCGGCCGCTCCAGCATCAGCACGAGCTTGGCGATCGTGGTCTTGCCGCAACCGGATTCGCCCACAAGGGCAACGGTCTGGCCCTCCGGAATCTCGAGGTTGACCTTTTCCACCGCGCGCACAACGGCGTTGCCGCGATCGGTGCGGACTGTGAAATGCTTGGAGAGGTCGCGAAGTTCGAGGCCCATTTGTCGCTCTGCCCGAGTCGTTACTGCTTCGCTGCGAGCCAGCAATTGACGACATGGCCGTCGCCCAGCTCCGTCGCCGGCGGATAGTCATCGCAGACGGCCATCCGCTTCGGGCAGCGCGGCGCGAAGCGGCAGCCCGTCGGCAGGTTCATCAGGTTCGGCGGCTGGCCGGGAATCGCGGCAAGCCGTTTGCGTTTCTGGCCGAGATGCGGGATCGCCTCCAACAGGGCCTGGGTATAGGGATGCTGCGGGTGGCGGTAGATGTCGCGGACCTTGCCGGTTTCGATGATCCGGCCTGCGTACATCACCGCAATGCGGTGGCAGAGGCCGGCGACGATCGACAGATCGTGAGTGATCAGGATGATACCGAGCTTCGAGTCCCGTTGGATGCTGCGCAGTAGGCTCATCATCTGCACCTGGATGGTGACGTCGAGCGCGGTGGTCGGCTCGTCGGCGATCAACAGGCGTGGCGAGCAGGCGATCGCCATGGCGGTTACGACACGCTGGCGCATGCCGCCGGAAAACTGGTGCGGATAGTTCTTCAGCCGCCGTTCCGGTGAGGGAATCCGCACCCGCCGAAGCCCGGCGGCGGCGGCAGTCATCGCCTCGCGAACGGTCCTGACCAGCTTGTGGTAGAGATACGGTCCAGAGACCTGGTCGCCGACCGTGAAAACCGGATTGAGCGAGGTCATCGGGTCTTGCGAGATCATCGCAACCTTCGGACCGCGCACGCGGCTCGCCATCTCCTCTTCGCTGAGCTGCAGCAGGCCTTCGCCGTCGAGCTTCACACTGCCGTCCAGCCTACCGTTACCGTGGATCGGCAGGAGGCGAATGATCGACAGGCAGGTCATTGTCTTGCCCGAGCCGGACTCGCCCACGATGCCAAGCGTCTCGCCTTCGTGCACCTGAAATGAAACGCCATCCACCGCCTTCACCACGCCGCGGCGCAGATGCAGGTGCATTTGCAGGTTCTCGACTTGCAGAAGTGGCGCCGCGGTCACAGTTGTCTCCGTTTCGGGTCGAGCAGGTCGCGCAGCCAGTCGCCGACCAGATTCGAGGAAAGGCAGGTCAGCATGATGGCGATGCCCGGCATCGTAATCCCCCACCAGGCATAGGTGATGTACTGCCGCGCGTCGGCGAGCATCAGGCCCCACGACGTGTCGGGCGCCTGGATGCCGAGGCCGAGGAATGACAGCGACGCCTCGAAGATGATCACCTGGCCGACCTGGAGCGTCATTAGGACTAGAAGCGTGTTGAAGATGTTCGGTAAGAGGTGCCGGAAGAAGATCGTGAGCGGGCCGCAGCCGGCGACCTTGGCGAATGACACGTAATCCCGCTCGCGCAACGACAGGATCTCGCTGCGGATTATTCGGCAATACCAGGTCCAGTAGGTGAGCACGATGACGATGACGACGGTAGACAGACCAGGATCCATCGTTGCGGAAAAGATCAGCGCCAGCGCGACACCGGGGATCGCCATCATGATCTCGGCAATGCGGATGATCACCGCGTCAACGATGCCGCCGAAGTATCCCGCGATGATCCCGAGCATCGTGCCGATCGCGCCGGAAAACACGATCGCATAGAGAGCGACGATCGCGGATACCCGCGCGCCGGCGATGATGCGCGAGAAGACGTCTCGGCCGAGATTGTCGGTGCCGAGCAGATATTCGTAGCTGCCGCCGGCCTGCCAGAACGGCGGCCGGAACGCGGCGGCGAGGTTCAGCCCGTTGGGGTCCTGGGGGGCGATGCTGTCTCCGCCCATGGCTGCGACGATGATTAGCAACAGGATCAGAATCGGAATCCAGGGCGCGCCCTTCAGGCGGAAACGGACCAGAAACGGCAGCGGCGCCGTGTCCGCCACCGCAGTAACAGGCGTTGGTGCCAAGGTTACACTCAAGGGCGGATCCTCGGATCGATAATGCTGTAGGACAGGTCGACGAGAAAGTTTGAGAGCACGAACAGGATCGACGTGACGAGAACGCCCGCCTGTACCACAGGATAGTCGCGGGCGAACACCGCTTCGACGACCGTTCGTCCAAGCCCGGGCCAAGCGAACACCGTCTCGACAACGAAAGCACCGCTCAGCATCGACGCGAAGTAGACCCCCATGATGGTGACCAGCGGCAGCAGGGCATTGCGGAACGCGTATTTCCAGATCAGAAGGCGCTCCGGCGTGCCGACGGAACGCCCCATGCGAATGTAGTCGCTGTCGAGCACTTCGAGCATGCCGGAACGGATAATGCGCGTCTGCGCTGCGACCGGATACCAGCCAAGCGCGATAGCCGGGAGGACAACGTGCTGGACACCGTCAGCGCCGAAGGCAGGAAGCCACTGCAGGGTGACCGCGAACACAAGGATAAGGATGAGCCCAACCCAGAACGAGGGCACTGCCTGGCCCAGCATGGCGATGATCCGTCCGATATGGTCGATCCACGAGCCCCGACATACTGCCGACAGCACGCCAAGTGGAATCGCGAACGCAAGGCTAAAGGCAAAAGCCGCGGTGGCCAGGTAGATTGTCGCCGGCAACCGTTCGAACACGAGCGCCAGCGCCGGCATCTGCCAGCGATAGGACTGACCAAAATCGCCTTGGACCGCCTTCCACAGGAACAGCAGGAACTGCTCCCAAATCGGGCGATCGAGCGCGAACTCGTGTCGCAGGGCAATGATAGCCGACTGCGGCGCGTCCATCGGCAGCATCAGCGAGACCGGATCGCCCGAAAGGCGCGAGATCACGAAGACCATAACGGTCGCGCCGAGGATGCTGACCAAAGCGTTGAGCAACCCCTTGGCAAAAACCGCTTTCACAATTGCCTTACCTTTCCCGGGAGAGCCGGGCTATTTCGCGAAGCTGACTTCCTGGAACACGCGCCACGATCCGGACGGCCACGGCCGGAACTCGATGTTGTCCCGCCAGGCGAATGTGATGACCGGGCGATACGTGGTTACGCCGCCGAGGACATTTTCATGTTTGTAGCGGGCAATCTGCTTGATCAGTTCCACCCGCTTCTCCGGGGCCATGGTCGTTTTCAATTCCTCGATCATGGCGTCGGCTTTGGGGTCGTTGGTATAAGAGTAGCTACCAAATCC
Source organism: Bradyrhizobium sp. UFLA06-06 (assembly GCF_054820065.1). Classification (NCBI taxonomy): domain Bacteria; kingdom Pseudomonadati; phylum Pseudomonadota; class Alphaproteobacteria; order Hyphomicrobiales; family Nitrobacteraceae; genus Bradyrhizobium; species Bradyrhizobium sp. UFLA06-06. The sequence continues at coordinate 2,287 of NZ_JADFUD010000099.1, read as the reverse complement.
CTTGCTAGGGATGAAGCTGTGGAGCATGCCGGACCATGACTCAGCCGGATCACCCGGCAGGCGATGACCCCACATCCACATCAAGACGCCGTCCATTTCGGGCGGGCCGTTGCGACCGCGGCGGCCGAGATTGACCCAAGCCGAGTACTCAAGCGCTTGCACCTTGCAGCGAATGCCCACGGTGCCGAGATAGGCAAAGACCGCCTCGCCCATTTCCTTCACGTTCGGCTCGCGTGGCGTGATCAGGTTGTAGCACGGCGTCTCGAAGCCGCGCGGATAGCCGGCTTCGGCAAGCAACTGCTTTGCCTTGCGCGGGTCGTACGGGTACAGTTTTAGGTTGGGATCATAGCCGGCTTCGCCACGCCCAACCTCGGTGTAGCGCTCCCCCTGCCCAAACAACACGCTCTTGATGATCGCGTCGGTATCAACCGCATGCGCAATCGCCTGACGCACATTCAACTTGCTGAAGGGTGAATCCGGCTTGTAGGCGGGGAAATCGATGTAGAGGTTGTTTCCGGAAACGGCCGAGAAGGTCTTCACGCCCGGCACCTTCTCGATCTCGCTCACCGCCGACAGTGGCACCGCGTCGATCCAGTCAACGGCGCCCGATTTGAACGCCGCAACGCGCGTAAGGTCCTCCGGAATGATCTTCAGGACCAAGTTCTTGACCCGCGGCCCCGCATCCTTGTTCCAATAATCCTCAAACGCCTCGAGCTTCAGATCCTCCTTGATCGATCGCGAGACGAACTTCCACGGGCCGGTGCCGACCGGCGCCTTGGCAAAGCCTTCCTCACCCACCCCCTCATAGTACTTCTTCGGAATCGCCCAGAGTTGCAGAAAGCTAGCGATATAGTCACCGTCCGGCGCCTTGAACTGCAGCTTAAAATGATGGTCGTCTATGATCTCGAATTTTTCGACGCTCGCCTGCAGATGGGGGAAGCACGAGATCTTCGGATCTTTCAGCCGCTCGTAGGAGAACTCGAAATCTGCCGAGGTGAGCGGGTCGCCGTTGTGGAATTTGACCCCTTTGCGAAGATGTACATCAATGATCGGCCTCTCCGCCGTCCCCTCGATACTCCAAGATGCGGCAAGCCAGTTAACCGGCTTCAGATCAGGATCGAAGCGGACCAACTGCTCGAACATTTGGCGAGTGAAGTACTCATCGACGCCGGCGCAGGACCTTGTGGGATCGAGCACCGTACCTTCGGCCGCGAGGGCCGCGACGAGTGTATCCTTGGCTTGCGCCGAGACAGCTGCATTGAACGCGAGCATGCCACACGCGACCGCAAGAACACGCACGACGGTCATACTCTTCCTCCCCGATTGATCGCACCAGCGTAAAGCGCACCTTGAGCGTAAAAACGCTGAAAATCAGCCCAGGATCAGGGAAATTCTGCAAAAATAAGGACGCTTCCGCGGCTTAAACGCCGAGCCACGGTCGCCAACTCGAATCCGCCAGCGGGTGCCATGCGCAGTCGAGACGGCGCGTCGGCGCTGCGACACCCACACCGCTCTCGAAGGAGATCGCAACCACCTCGACCGGCGACGGCCAGATGATTGCATGATAGCGAGCCGAATGGCTTCTCGGCTCCGCGGCGGAAAGGCTCGACAGCGCCTCGAACGCCGCGTCGCGAACGCCAAGCTTGCTTCAAGCGCCTGATCCGGATGAAAGTCGCGGTTTAGTTGCCATCGTGACCGTAGGTCGTTGCGGATGTTCGAGAACCTCTTGTTTAGCTTCATGCGGCGGCTGTTTGACTGTGCCGAGCCAACGCCAAATAATCCAAGACATACGATTGGAGATGCGCGTGGTGGTCCTTGGGGGGAGACACTGCTTCGCGCGCGTTCGCTCGTCGCGTACTGCGGCGGCTGAGCTGCAATACATCTGCGACATCCCAGACCCACGTTCTCTCTGAGCATTGACTTCGACGCAAGCTGCCGGCGGCAAGATGGGCAGCTTCTAAGGAGGTAACTCGTGGCAAGACGCGCAAAACGATCCAATGGTCGCGCAGTCATCAAGTAAGAACACCTCTCGGATAACTCACTTGTTCGAAGAAGCCGTTGCGGATTCTGAGCGCTTCATATTCTCGGGAAACGGACATGATCAGCGTGAGTTTCTCGAATCGAACGAAAGTCATGAACAATAAGGTGCACTGAGCAGCAACAGAAGAAGCGCCCTGTTCGCCTCATGGCTGGCAGCTGATCGGCTGGTTCTCGAACCCGCCGTGACCAATGAGCCTTCCGTCGTGCAGACCCTGTCTCTTATACACATCTGACGCTGCCGACGAAC
>NZ_JADFUD010000098.1:0-20392 GCF_054820065.1 Bradyrhizobium sp. UFLA06-06 | reverse complement strand
GCATTCACCGTGCGCACGCTCGCCGCACTCATCCTCGATCAGGGCCTGATCGTCGCGGACACCGAATCCGAACTGCACGACGGCGCGGTGAAGGCCTATCGCGCATACCGGGCCGAGGGCTACCACTCGATCTGGCGCATCGAGGTGCTGTTCCGCGCATTGCGCGACTATGTCCTCGTGCCGGTGCTGGACCGCCTGCAAGGCAACAAACCCTATGCGGAGATCGTCCGCAAACCGGTCCCTGCGATCGAATTCATCGGCATCTGGGATACCGTCGCGGCCTATGGCCTGCCGATCGACGAGATGACGCGCGGCATCTCGAACTGGGTGTGGCCGCTTGAATTGCCGAACCGGATTCTCAGCCCAAAGGTCAAGTGCGCGCGGCACGCGCTTGCACTCGACGACGAGCGCACGACCTTTCATCCGGTGCTCTGGACCGAGCAAGAGCCGGGACAGCCCGCACCGGCGGTGCCGGCCAGCATCGATGGTGAGCGCCTCGTCCAGGTCTGGTTCGTCGGAATGCATGCCAATGTCGGCGGCGGCTATCCGGACGACGCCGTGGCGTTCGTGCCGCTGGCCTGGCTGGTCGACGAAGCCGTCAAGCGCGGCCTCGCATTCAAGAGCGCACCGGCCGCCGACCCCGATGCGATCAAATCAATCAAGTCCTCCGAAGACAAGGATGGCCGCCTCTACGATTCGCGGGCGGGCCTCGGCGCGTATTACCGATACGGTCCGCGCAAGGTCGCCGACCTCTGCAACGATCCCTATGCCGGCGTCAGCGTGCCGATGCCGAAAATCCACGAGAGCGTGTTCGAGCGGATCGACAGCGGCGCCAATGCCTACGCCCCGATCGGACTTCCGCCGAACTACGTGGTCGTCTCGCGCAGCGGCCAGGTCACCCCGCTGGGCGCAACAACATTCGAGACGCCCGCCGGCGCGCCGGCGCGTTATGCCGCGCAGGAGAAGCTGTGGAATTACGTCTGGATGCGCCGGATCGCCTACTTCGCCACGCTGGCGGCGTCGCTTCATCTGGCGGCGTTCTGGCTGTTCCACAACCAGCACAAGGAGCACGAGTTCAGCTCACCTGTCAGGATGATTTCGGAGCTGGTGCGCTTCGTTCAATCGTTCCTGCCCGATTCCTTTCATTGGTGGACCGATTGGTACGCCGGCAATCCGGAATGGTTCGCCGGCGGCATCATCGCTGTTTTCGCGCTGATGGCGGTGGGCAGTTCGCTCAGCGCCACCATCAGCGACCGGATGCGGATCATCTGGCGCAACCGCACCAACCCTGTGCCGCTCTCCGGCTTCGTGCACAACGCGATCTATCGATTCCGCACCAGCGCGATCTATCAGAGGATCCTCAATGTCGGAAAGCGGCATGTCGTGCCGTTTGCGCTGACAGCCCTGCTGGTCTGGTTCAGCGCGACGCTGGTCAGCCACTTCCTGTTCAATCTCGCCGATTCGACCGGGGCATTCTGCAAGGGCACTGCAGCAGACAAGCTTGTCGCCGTCGACAAGGGCATCCCGCAGGATGCCGCCGACTTCGACACGGGCGCCATCTGCGCGCCGACGGGCCTCAAGGTGCGCACGGGGTTCAAGTACGAGATCGCGATCACGATGTCGGAGCCGTGGGAGGACGCGGGCCGCGCGGTGACGCCGATCGGGTACCGGACCTCGACCATCGAAGGCACAAAGCAGTTGCGCGGCTATTTCGCGATCTTCCTGCGGCGGATCCTGTTCCGGCCATGGTTCAGGCTGATCGCGCGGGTCGGAGAGACCGGCGTCGACGAGTATTTCCTCGACCCCCTGCCGGTGTCGAACACCGACCCGCAGGTCTACAGAGCGAGGTTCACCGCTGATCGCAGCGGCGAGATCTTCCTCTACGTCAACCAGGCCGTCATCAGCCTGCCCTGGGTCTGCGGATGGTTCTACGGCGACCATAAGGGCAAGGCGAAGGTCACGGTGCGGTTGCTGTAGTGAGCCGCGATAGGGCCCACAGCATCGCGGCCCACGGGTGCGCACGGCGTAATCGATCTGTGATCCTGCCGACAGATCCGGTTGTAGATTGTCTGGCATACTCTCCTTGCTAGATCAGCTGCCCCGACGCCCGGAACGATCCGACGCGACTTCAGGGATCGCCGGGCGACGTTGACGCGCCAGGTTCATGTCGACCGGATATTTCTCATCAGGGATTTGGAGGCATCACCATGATTTCCACAATTCAGGCGTTCCCGACCACCGACGGCATCTTCGTGGTCTGGGAGGTCGCGGCAATGATCCCGGACTGTCTCGGCTTTGCGCTGTATCGTCAGCAGCAGGGCAAAAGTGCAACCGTGGTCGACACCTGGGTCGGGTTCGAGGACCAGGCGCAAGGCCACAAGCCGGGCGAACATCGGCCGAGCACCGAATGGCCGGTGCAGAAGACGAACTGGACCGATTTCCTGGCGCCAATCGACGCGCCGGTCCGCTATGGCGTCGTTCCGGTTCTCAAGGACGGCGCCACCAAGGTGAAGCCCGCCTACAGCGCGCCGGCGCAATGGACCGAATACGTCTCCGCAATGCCCTCGGGCCCGCTTAAGCCCTGGTTCAACCGCGGCACGATCTCGGCGCAATGGCTGTCGCGCGCGATCGGCAAGGACAAGAAGCCGGCGCAAACCCTGGAGAAGGCGATCTCGACCAAGGGCAACAAGATCCGCGACTTCCTCAAGGGCCAGCTCGGCGCCCGCCTGCTGGCGCTGTTGGCCGATGCCAAAAAGAGCAAGCGCGACGTCTATCTCGCGCTCTACGAGCTCAACGACCCTGAGCTGATCGCCGCGCTGACCGCGATGAAGGGCAAGGCGCATGTCGTGCTTGGGAACAGCACCGGCAAGTCCGACGCCACCGCCAAGGACACCGAGAAGAACGCCACCGTGCTGAAGAAGGCCGGCGTCGACATCGTCCGCCGCAAGATTGCGCCGAGCCGCTACGCCCACAACAAGTTCGCGGTGTTCTGCGACGGCGCGCAGAAGCCGAAGGTGGTCTGGACCGGCAGCACCAACTGGACCCGGACCGGGCTGTGCACCCAGAACAACAACGGGCTCGAGATCAGCGACGACAAAGTCGCGGCGGCCTATCACGACCATTGGAAAGCGATCTACGCCGACGGCAGCAAGTCGCCGAAGGCGCTGGCCGTGGCCGGCGATCGCGAATGGCCTTTCACCATCGGCGGGTCGAAGGTCAGCGTCTGGTTCACGCCGACCACCAAGAGCGGCGACCTCAAGGAAGCCACCAGGATGATCGAGGACACCGAGCATGGCGCGGTGTGCCTGATGCTCAATCCCGGCAACAAGGGCCTGCTCGGCCCGATTCTGGAGAAGGCGCAGGACAAGAAGCTCTATGTGCGCGGGGTGCTCAACAATTTCCCGGCGCAGGGCAAGGACAGTCCGAAGGATCAGCTGCAGCTCTTGGCCGGCGACGGACAGCAGCAGGTCTTCAAGGGCAAGCAGATCGCCGACGTGATCCGGCCGACCGGCATCGACAAGACCGCGGACTGGTGGGAGCACGAGATCAAGAACACCGGCAAATTCATGATCGCCGTGCACAGCAAGGTGATCGTGCTGGATCCGGCCGGCAAGAACCCGGTGGTCATGACCGGCTCGCACAATTTCTCCGACCGCGCCAGCACCAAGAACGACGACAACCTCGTCATCATCAGGGGCGATTCGCAGCTGGCGCTGACCTATGCGGCGCGCATCGTCAGCATCTACGGCCAGTATCGCTGGCAGGCCTGGCGCAACACGCCGGAGGGCCAGAAGGACAAGGGTCTGAAGCGCAGCGACACCTGGCTGAGCAACCGCATCGGCAAGGGCTGGGCGGAGACCGAAACGCGGTTCTGGCTCGGCACCACCTGACGCCGGCGATCCGTCATGACTACGGGGCAGCGTTACCGCTGCCCCGTGCTCCTCATCGTCTCAGGTCCTACGCCGCGCGGCCGACCGAGGCGTCGAGATGCTTCAGCCGCGGCAGCACCTCCTGCTTCAGGAGCCGCAGCGAATTGTGCCAGGCTTCCGGCTTGTGCTTGTAGTCGAAGCCGAACACCAGGAGCACGCCGAAGCCGCCGACTTCCTGGTAGATCTTCTCGATCTTCTCGGTTACGGTCGCGGGCGAGCCGACGATCCAGTTGTTGCGCGCGCAATATTCGACCGTGACGTCGCTATCCGGCACGTCGGGCGAGGCCTTCAGGTAGTCCTTGAAACCAAAGTGGCCGAGCAGCGGCAGGAAGTACTCTCCCATCATCCGGCCCATCATGTCGCCGGTCGACAGCCTCCATGCTTCTTCATCGGTGTCGGCGACGAATACCTCGCGCACCATTCGCCAATCCTTGCGGCTCGGCGTGCGGCCGGTCTTGGCCGCGCCGGCTTCGACCGAGTCCCAGTGGCTGCCGACATAGGCGGGGTTGAGGTTGAGGCTCATCGGAATGAAGCCGCGCTCGCCGGCGAGCTTCAGCGTGTCCGAATTCTTCGACAGCCCCGCGACGCCGATCGGCGGATGCGGCGCTTGCTGCGGCTTGATGTGCGGTTTGAGGAAATCGAACATCGTGTCCGGCTTGGTCACGGTCCAGAACTTGCCCTTGTGGGTCCAGGGAGCCGGCTCGGTCCACATCTTCAGGATGATCTCGAGCGCCTCGCGGGTCATGTCGCGGTTCTGTCCCGACATGCCGTCGACATTGAACATCGCCCAGTCGCTCGGCAGGCCGGATGCCGCGACGCCGAAGTTGAGCCGCCCGTTCGAGAGGTGATCGAGCATCGCAACGCGGTTGGCGAGCTCGGCCGGGTGATGATACGGCAGCAGGAAGCCGCCGGGCCCGATACGGATGTTCCTGGTCTGCAGCAGCGCCTGCGCCACCAGCAGATCGGGCGATGGATGCGGCTCCCAGGGCGCGGTGTGGTGCTCGCCGATCCAGGCTTCCTGATAGCCGAGCTCGTCGAGCCAGCGCAGCGTCTGCAGGTCCCAGTCGTGGCCCTCCTTCAATCCGCACTCCGGCGGATGCGACGGCATCGCGAAGTATCCGAGTTCCATGGGTTTCCTCTCTTTGTTCGATGCGTGTCTTCCGCACGCGCTTCGAGAGTACCTGCCCGGGCTGCGGCAGAACAATGGCCTTGTCGCATCCGGCTCGGCCGGAATTCATGCGTAGGGCGTATCCTTCAGCATGATCGCGATACCGGAAAAGCTTCGCTCCATGATCCGCAGAAAGGTCTCGCGTGACGATGCAGCCGACCTGCGGGCTTTGTGCTCGCGAAGCCCTTCCGCATAGGCGACGGTCAGCGCCGTGACCACCATCGACGCGGCGAGCCGGGCATCGGCATCGGCGAGCGGGCGCTTGACGGTTGCCGCCAGCACGCTCGCGAGATCATCGATCAACTCGTCACGCATCTCGCGCGCCCGCGCCGAGAGCGCCGGGCTCTCGGCGACGGTGCGCCAGAATTTCGCCGTCGCATCGGTGAATTTCGCGAACGGATGCACGCGATCCGCCAGGCTGTGCACCAGCTTGCGGAGGGTCGCGATCGGCGCCTCGCCGGCCGGACGCTCGGCAAAGGCGGCCCGCAGCATCTGCCGGCTTTCCTCTTCACGGTCGAAGAACAGGTCTTCCTTGCGCGGAAAGTAATTGAACACCGTCATCCGGGAGACCTCGGCGGCCTCGGCAACTTCGGCCACCGAAACATTGTCGAAGCCGCGTTCCAGGAACAGCCCGGTTGCGACATCCGAGATCGCCTGGCGCGTCGCCTCCTTCTTCCGCTCCCGCAATCCGCCCTGATTTGACATGCGGGAATTTGTACCATACTAAATATTATACTGAGTATAAGTTTATGGTGACGGCGTGACGCGTGAACGAACCGACGTGGTTGTGGTCGGTGCCGGGCCGACCGGACTGCTGCTGGCGATCGAACTGACCCTGGGCGGCGCCGACGTGATTGTGATCGAGCGGCTGGCCGAGCCCGACCAGACCATCAAGGCCGGCGCGATCGGCGCGCTGGCAGGCGAGGCGCTGGAGCGCCGCGGCCTCGGCGACGCGATGAATGCGGTCGAACGCAGCATGGCGGACAGCATGTCCAGGCTCATGAAGGGCGCGGGTGATGCGAGCGAACTGCCGTTCAAGAAATTCGGCGGTCACTTCTCAGGCATTTTCCTAATCGACCAGACGCGTCAGCGCGAGCCGGACCGGCGGTTGCGCGGGGTGAACCAGCAAGCCCTGGAAAGCATGCTCGGCGAGCGCGCCCGCGCGCTCGGCATCACAATCAGGCGTGGCTGCGAACTGATCGATTTCGAGGATCGTGGCGATTGCATCGTGGCGCGGACCAGGGACGCGTCCGGTGATGGCGAGCTGCACTGCGCATATCTCGTCGGCTGCGACGGCGGACGCAGCGCCGTGCGCAAGCGCGCGGGCTTCGCATTCCCCGGCACCGAACCGACCCTCACGGGACACCAGGCCATCGTCGACCTCGATCATCCGGATCGACTTCTGCCGGTCGGCTGGCGGCGAACACCGGTCGGCATGATGGCGTATGGACCAATTCCCGGCCGGGTGTTCCTGGCCGAGTTCGACGGACCGCCGGCCGATCGCAGCGCGCCGGTTACGCGCGAGGAGATCGAGACCACCCTGCGCCGGATCAGCGGGGCCGACGTTCGCGTCACCGCTGTCAAGACCGCGACGCGCTTCACCGACAATGCGCGGCAGGCCGACAGCTACCGCAGGGGCCGCGTCCTCTTGGCGGGCGATGCGGCGCATGTGCACTCGCCGTTCGGCGGACAAGGCCTCAATCTCGGCCTGCTCGATGCGGTCAATCTCGGCTGGAAGCTTGCGGCTGTTGTTTGCGATCGCATGCCCGAAAGCCTGCTCGACAGCTACACCGAAGAGCGGCATCCGATCGCGGCAAGGGTGCTCGCCAACACCCGCGCGCAGGTCGCCTTGATGCGGCCTGATGTCATGACGGACGCCTTGCGCGAGATCGTCGCTGACCTGATGAGGCTCGACGAGGGCACCCGCTACTTCGGCGAAATGATCAGCGGCGTCAGGATCCGTTACGATCTCGGCAGCGACCATCCATCGGTCGGCCGGCTCTCCGGCAATTTTCCTCTCGGCGACGGCGGCGCGGAGACAACCCTGTTCGATCAGATGGAGGACGGCAGGGCCGTGCTGGTCGATGCGACTGATGGAGCTGCGTCAGCGATCGCGGCGCGCTGGGACATCTCCATGCGATGCGTGCCAGGACGCGGCGGCGCTTCGCTGCTGATCCGTCCGGATGCCTGCATCGCCTGGGCGGCGGACGGCGAAGACTTGGCGGGCCTCGACGCCGCGCTGCTGCGCTGGTTCGGTGCCCAAACAGAATGAATTGCATCGTCATTCCGGGGCGATGCGCAGCATCGAACCCTCAGGTGCGCAATTGCGCACCGAGAATCTCGAGATTCCGGGTTCGGTCCTGCGGACCGCCCCGGAATGACGATGGGTGAACTTAGCGCGTCCCGAACGTGGTCTTGCCGAACAACGCCTTCTGCGTCGAGGGCTGCGAGCGCCAGTATTGCGGCGGCGCGCTCACCTCGCCGCCGAGCTCGGCAGCAGCGTGCCAGCCCCAGCGCGGGTCGTAGAGCATGCCGCGGGCGAGCGCGACCATGTCGGCCTTGCCGGACGTGACGATCTCCTCCGCCTGCTTCGCTTCCGTGATCAGGCCGACCGCCATCGTGGTAACGCCGGTCGCCTCCTTGACCGCCTGCGCCGCCGGCACCTGGTAACCCGGCCCGAGCGGGATCTTCTGCAACGGTGAGACGCCGCCGGACGAGACATCCATCCAGTCGACACCGCGCTTCTTCAGCTCCCTGGCAAACTCGATGGTCTGCGCAAGGTCCCAGGCGCCCTCGACCCAGTCGGTCGCCGACACCCGCATGCCGATCGGCTTGTGATCCGGGAATACGGCGCGCACGGCATCGAACACTTCCAGCGGAAAGCGCATGCGGTTTTCGAGCGAGCCGCCATAGCGGTCGGTCCGCTTGTTGGCGATCGGCGACAGGAACTGGTGCAGCAGATAACCGTGCGCGCCGTGCAACTCGAGCGCATCGATGCCGAGCCGGTCGGCGCGCTTTGCCGACGCGACAAAGGCCTCGCGGATGCGCTTCAGGCCGGCATCGTCGAGCGCCGCCGGCGCAGCCTCGCCTTCCTTGTGCGGGACATCGGATGGTCCGACCGTCTGCCAGCCGCCTTCGGCAATCGGGATCAACTGCCCGCCCTCCCAGGGACGCTGGCTCGACGCCTTGCGGCCGGCATGGGCGAGTTGCATGGCGACGGCCGCTTTCGAATGCTTGCGCACCGAGGCCAGGATCGGCTTCAGCGCCGCCTCGTTGGCATCGTTGTAAAGACCGAGGCAGCCGGGCGTGATCCGGCCGATATCCTCGACATGGGTGGCCTCGATGCAGAACATCGCCGCGCCCGACAGGGCCAGCATGTTGATGTGGGTGAAGTGCCAGTCGTTGGCGGAGCCGTCGATGGCCGAATACTGGCACATCGGCGAGACCATGATGCGATTGGAGAGTTTCAGGTCGCGCAGTTCGATCGGGGAAAACAGGGTGCTCATGCGGCGGATATCCGGGATCGGGGAGAGGGCCCGGTTAAGATAGAGGCACCGCGGCCGATCACCAACCGTCGGGAAGGCCGCGCAGGCCGCGGCGCAGATCAGCAATGTCCGGACTGCGTCCCTCCGGGCCGGCGCCTCAGTCCACCAGCGTGAACTGCAGCAGCAGATTGCGCTGGATCAGGGAGAAATTGTCGTCGGAGACCATGGTCAGCACGGTCTCGCCCTCCTCCGTGACGTGGGCGTCGATGCCTTCCATATTGTCGATCTCGTTGCCGAGATCGGCATTGAAGATCGCGGGGCCATCGACCACGGCGCCGGGCGCGATATCGGACAGCGCGAGACGGCGGATGCGGATGCCGACGCCGCCGAACCAGGAGAATTTCCGCTCCAGGATCAACAGACCGCCCGACGGCAGCAGGACCGCGTCGCTGATGTCGAAATTCTCGGTGCGGCGGACGCTGAACTGGCCCGGCGTCTTGCCGCCGACCAGGAAGGCGACCAGATTGCCATTCGCATCGAGCCCGCGTTCCGAGAACGCGATCAGCGTGCCGGCGAGCGGCTGGCCCGTGGCCTTGGGCACGAAGACGAGACCCTCCAGCCCCTTGTTGTTCGGAAGTTTGCGGGCCGCCGCCGGCAGCGGCACCACCTCGCCGCGCGAGCGGGTAAAGCCCTTGGCGAAATCGAAGCGCAGCACCTGGTTGACCCGCTCAAGCCCGACATAGGCGAACGAGCCGTCGAGCGCGAGCGATTCCGAATCATACCAGCCGCGGGTCACGGTGATCGGCCTGCCGTCGGCACCGAGCAGCGGCGCCGCCTCGACATCGCCGAGTCCGACCATCTCCCGGCCACGATAGACGATGCGGCCGGTGAACCAGCTGCCCTGGTCGCTGACCGCGATGAAGCGTTCGCCCTTGGGATCGAGCCGTAGCGCGGAGAGGCCGCCGAAGCCGGAGAACGACGAGGTCAGGATCAGCCCGCTGCGATACTCCAGCGCGCCGAACCGCGTGCGCGCGCGATCGCGGGTGTCGAACGACGGCAGCGGCCGCGCGTTGACGTCGATCGAAACCGGTTCGTTGACCCGGTAGGGGCTCGGCCTCGCAGCCGGCCTCGGCGTTGCCGGCGGCTGGGTCGCGCTCTGCGCCTGCGCAAGACGCGGCAATGCGGCGGCCGACAGCCCCGCCGCCATACCCTGGAGGAAACGGCGGCGGCTAGGGGGTGAGCGCATGTCTCACGAGTGGAGGCGGCGCCGGATGCCCGGCGCTGGCGCCGAGCCGTGAGTCTCGCTGAACAGCTCGGCGAGCTTTTCGGTGATGGCGCCGCCGAGCTCTTCGGCGTCCACGATGGTCACGGCGCGGCGATAGTAGCGCGTCACGTCGTGACCGATGCCGATCGCGATCAGCTCGACCGGGGAGCGGGTTTCGATCTCGTCGATGATGTGACGCAGATGCCGCTCGAGATAGTTGCCGGGATTGACCGACAGCGTGGAGTCGTCGACCGGCGCACCATCGGAGATCATCATCAGAATGCGGCGCTGCTCGGGACGCGCGAGCAGGCGCTTGTGCGCCCAGTCGAGCGCCTCGCCGTCGATGTTCTCCTTGAGCAGGCCCTCGCGCATCATCAACCCGAGATTCTTGCGCGCGCGGCGCCAGGGGGCGTCGGCCGACTTGTAGATGATGTGCCTGAGATCGTTGAGGCGGCCCGGGTTGGCCGGCTTGCCGGCCGCGAGCCACGCTTCGCGCGACTGCCCGCCCTTCCAGGCGCGGGTGGTGAAGCCCAGGATCTCGACCTTGACGCCGCAACGCTCCAGCGTGCGCGCCAGGATGTCGGCGCAGGTGGCGGCGACCGTGATCGGACGGCCGCGCATCGAGCCGGAATTGTCGAGCAGCAGCGTCACCACCGTGTCGCGGAAGGTCGCCTCCTTCTCATGCATGAAGGACAGCGGGTGATAGGGGTCGGTCACGACGCGCGACAGCCGCGCCGGATCGAGGATGCCCTCCTCGAGGTCAAAATCCCAGGCGCGGTTCTGCTGTGCCATCAGGCGGCGCTGCAGGCGGTTGGCGAGCCGCGCCACGATGCCCTGCAGATGCGCGAGCTGCTTGTCGAGATAGGAGCGCAGCCGCTCCAGCTCGTCATGATCGCAGAGATCCTCGGCGGCGATCACCTCGTCGAACTTCGGCGCGAAGGCGTGATATTCCGGACCGCGCGGCTCGTTCTGGCCGCGCGCATTCGGCCGCGTCGCCTCGCCCGGCGTCTCGTCGTCGCCGAGCTCGCCGTCGTCGAACGTGTCCGACGTGGAGGCCTGCGCGCTCTCCATCGCGCTTTCGCTCATCTCTTCCGCGGACGTCTGCGCCTGGTCGGCGCTCATCTCCTGCGCGGCATCGGAGTCGGGCGAGCCTTCGGCGCCGGACTGATCGCTCTCGCCGTCCTGGTTCTCGTCCTGGTCGTCGTCATCGTCGGAATCCATGTTGCGGTCGTCGCCGAGATCGAGCGCCGACAGCAGATCATGGACGAGATCGCCGAACCTCGCCTGGTCCTCGGTGAAACGGCTGAGCTTGTCGAGCCGCGAGCCGATCTTGTCCTCCAGCGTCGGGCGCCAGAGATCGACCATCTTCTTGGCGGCGGCGGGCGGCGCCATGCCGGTGAGACGTTCGCGCACCAGCATCGCCAGCGCATCCGACAGCGGCGCATCGGCGCGGTCGGTGATCTCGTCATACTTGCCGCGGTGGAAATGATCGTCGAGCATCGCGGTGAGGTTCTTCGCAACGCCCGCCATTCGCCGCGAGCCGATCGCCTCGACGCGCGCCTGCTCGACCGCCTCGAACACGCCGCGCGCCTGCGGATTGCCCGGCATCAGCTTGCGGTGCACCTTGGGATCGTGACAGGCGATCTTGAGCGCGATCGAATCGGCGTGGCCGCGCACGATCGCGGCATCGCGCTTGGTCATCTTGCGCGCCGGCTCCGGCAGCCGCGCCTTGCCGGGCGCGAGCCCGGGGCGCTCGGCGGCGAAGGAGACCTCGAGCTCCGGCTTCTTGGCGATCGCCTTCAGGCACGCCGACACCGAGCGCTTGAACGGCTCGGTCGGCGCTTCCTTGGATCCGGGACGGAATTTGATGTTGGAGGTTGTCATAGCGATTTCGTAAACCAATGGCGCGTTACGCCGCCGGGATACCCCTCAATCGAACCGAACTCTTTATATCCGTTGGCGCGGTAGAAGCCCGGCGCCTGGAAGCTCATCGTATCCAGATAGGATCGCGTCGCTCCGAAGCGCCGCGCCTCGTCCTCGATCGCCTTGATCAGCTTCGCGCCAAAACCCTTGTTGCGAAACTTCTGCTCCATCCAGAACAACTGGATGAACAACACCGCGGTCCAGACCTCGCCGACGATGCCGCCGACAATCTCGTCGCCTTGCCGCAGCGAGATGGCGAAGCGCTTGTACTTCTGCTTCCCCATCTTCTCGTTGTTGTAGTGGAGCAATCCGCCGAGCACCGCTTTCTTCGTCTGTGTGACTGTGCGCTCGACGGAGATTTTCGGCATGGACTAGCTGAGCGCCACGTTGACCGAGGATTCCGGCAGCTCGACGTTGAAGCAGCGCTGGTAGAACTCGGCGACCAGCGGCCGCTCCAGTTCGTCACACTTGTTGAGGAAGGTGACGCGGAACGCAAAGCCGATGTCGTTGAAGATGTCCGAGTTCTCGGCCCAGGTGATCACCGTACGCGGGCTCATCACCGTCGACAGGTCGCCGTTGGCGAAGGCGTTGCGGGTGAGGTCCGCCAGCCGCACCATCTTGTTGACGATGTCGCGGCCCTCCTGCGTGCGGTAGTGGCGCGCCTTGGCCAGCACGATCTCCACTTCCTCGTCATGGGCGAGGTAGTTCAGCGTGGTAACGATCGACCAGCGGTCCATCTGGCCCTGGTTGATCTGCTGGGTGCCGTGATAGAGGCCCGAGGTGTCGCCGAGGCCGACCGTATTGGCGGTCGAGAACAGGCGGAACGCCGGATGCGGCTTGATCACCTTGTTCTGGTCGAGCAGCGTCAGGCGGCCGGAGACTTCCAGCACGCGCTGAATCACGAACATCACGTCCGGGCGGCCGGCGTCGTATTCGTCAAACACGAGCGCGATATTGTGCTGCAGCGCCCAGGGCAGGATGCCATCGCGGAATTCGGTGACCTGCTTGCCGTCCTTGACCACGATGGCGTCCTTGCCGACGAGATCGATACGGCTGATGTGGCTGTCGAGGTTGACGCGCACGCAGGGCCAGTTGAGGCGGGCCGCAACCTGCTCGATGTGGGTCGACTTGCCTGTGCCGTGATAGCCGGTGACCATCACGCGGCGATTCTTGGCAAAGCCGGCGAGGATCGCGAGCGTGGTCGCGCGATCGAAGCGATAGTCCGGATCGGTTTCCGGCACATGCGGATCGACTTCCGAATAGGCGGGAACTTCCAGATCGCTATCGATCCCGAAGACCTGCCGGACCGACACCTTCATGTCGGGCAAGCCGACGACGGGTTCTTGTGTTTTGGTCTGGACGGCGGTCGTCATTCATCCTCCGAGGTCACGGGCATTCCCGAAACCAGATTGATCGTTTGGCTGCGGATGGGGTGCTAGGCACAAGCCTAGCAGAGAGCAACGGCCGGCAGAAGCCCGCGGGCCAATCAAAGTTCCGTTGTCCTATCATGAAGATAGGTCCGGACGCCGGTTTTTGAAAGGCTGCCCTGCGAATCACGCCGTACTTTTGCCGCAGCGCGTGGGCGCCCTGGCTTTCCGAGGCACTTTTCACCCCGGCAGGGAGTTGTTAGCTCTCAAGCCGATATCACCGCTGCATGGGAATTTTGTGACTTCATTCCTTGACCCGTTCATCGCGTTCGTTTCGGCCCATGCCTGGCTTGCCTATCTGACGCTGTTTCTGGCCGCCCTGCTGGAAGCGGTTCCGGTGATCGGCTCGCTGGTGCCGGGTTCGACCATCATCCTGGCGTTGAGCGCGCTGGTGCCGGGCGGGGAACTGAAGCTGCTCCCGGTGCTCGCCGCGGCGGCCGCCGGCGCGATGCTCGGCGACGGCACCGCCTATCTGATCGGCCACCGCAGCCAGCGTGAGATCCTGTCGGCCTGGCCGCTCTCCAACTACCCGCGCGTGGTGGCGCAGAGCGAGGCGTTCTTCAATCGCTGGGGCGTGCTCGCGGTGTTCTTCGCCCGCTTCGTGCCGCCGATCCGCGCCTTCGTGCCGATCACCGCCGGCGCGCTCGACATGCCGCCGGCGCGCTTCTACGCGATCAACATTCCCGCGATCCTGCTCTGGGCGCCGGCGCATGTGCTGCCCGGCGTGCTCGCCGTCACCGCGCTGCACGACTATGCCGGCCTGCCGCATCATGGCCATGTCGGCAAGCATCTCTGGATGTTTGCGGTCGCGGGCGGCGCCGTAATTCTGGCGCTGGCCGTCTGGACCATCCGCCGCCGCCACGGCGGCAGCCTGATCGAACCGGCCAAGCCGGCGAAATAGCTAGATGCTGTTGGTGGTCCCGCCACGCCCGGGTGCCGGGCCGACATAGCGGGCACGCGGCCTGATCAACTTGCCGAGCTGAAGCTGCTCGCTGGCATGTGCGATCCAGCCGACGCTACGGGCCATCGCAAACAGCGCCAGCTCGCTGCCCGCCGGCATCCGCAGCGCATGCACCAGCACCGCCAGCGCGTAGTCGATGTTGACGAATTCGCCGGTCGCCTCCGCGATCCGCTCCGGCACTTCCCTGGTGAATTTGCGCGGCGCGCCGGCCCGCGTCAGCGCCTCGAGCAGCGAGATCGCGCGCGGATCGCCCTTCTTGTAGACGCCGTGCCCGAAGCCGGCGAACCGCTCGCCAAGCGCAACGCGCTCGCGAACCACCGGCGCAACGTCGTTGTCGAGCATCGTCTTGACGAGGCGCGAGGCGAGCACGCCGGCACCGCCATGCATCGGGCCCTTCAACGCGACGAGACCCGCAATCACGGCGTCGTACAGATTGAGCCCGGTCGATGCCGCGCAGCGCGCGGTGAAGGTCGACGCGTTCAATTCATGATCGGCGAGCAGCACCAGCGCGCGCCGGATCAGGTCGGGCGCGTGCTTGTTGTCAGGCGTCCAGACCCGCGCCACCTGCTCGTGCAGCGGCTCGTTCGATGGCGCCGCATTCAGCATGGTCGCGACCAGCAGCCGCAGGATGCGGCCGCCGACCATCGCGCGGCCGTCCGGCGCGCGCGTGAAGGCGCCGGGATCGGCACTTGCCGCCAGTGCCAGCACGGCCACCGTGCGGTCGATCGGCTGGGCGCGGCGCGCGGCCTCAGCGATGGCGCGCATTTCGTCCGAGACCTGCGGACAATTGTCCGGCGCGAACGGATCGACGCCGGTGACGTCCCACAGCAGCGTCGCGGTGTGCTCCAGCGTGTCGCGCTCGGCGAGCTCGACGCAGTTGACGCCGCGATAGATCGGGCCCTGCTCGGTGATGGTCGCGATCGCCGAATCCATCACCGGCAGGTCGGCATCGAAATTGCGGAAGCCGCGCGGCTCCGGCGACGGCACGCGGCGCTCCTTCAACCCCCTGATGTCCTCGGCGCGGTAGCGGTGGCTACGTGAATCCGGCGACGGCTCGGAGCGGATCAGCCCGCGGCTGACATAGGCGTAGAGGGTCGCCGGCGAGATCGCGAGCTCGGCCGCGGCCTCCCGGGCGGAGAGGTAAAGCTCGGCGGATTTTTTCATATTGATTTATATAATCAAGATTGATCAATTCGTCGAGAGGCCTGACCTTGAAGGGGTGAAGCAAGGAGATCAGGCCATGAATATGCATCTCTCCAAGAGCCAGATCGGTCTGGACGGCGTTCCCGCCGCCGAGACCGTGTTGAGCCATGTCGACGGCGAGCGCGGCGAGTTGATCATCGCCGGCGAGCACGTCGCCGACCTAGCGGACAAGTCGAGCTTCGAGGGCGTCACGGCGCGGCTGTGGAACGGCGCCACCGGTAAGGCGCTGAGCGAAGCCAATGTCCGCGCCAGCCTCGGCGCCGCCCGCGAACGCGCCTTCGCCCGGCTGCCGGACCTGCTGCCGGCGACGCGCGGCATGTCCATCGTCGACGGCTTCCGGGCCGCGATCGCAGGCCTCCGCGGCGAGAACGGGTTGGAGCACGAGGCGACCATCGTCGGCGCCTTCCCGGTGATCGCGGGCGCCCTGGTCCAGCGCGCCAGGGGACATGACCCGATCGCGCCGGACCCGAACGCCGGCCACGCCGCCGACACGCTGCGGATGCTGCTGAACCGCAAGACCGAACCGCGCGAGGTCGCCGCGCTCGACGCCTATCTCGTCACGGTCTGCGATCACGGCATGAATGCGTCGACCTTCACCACGCGGGTGATCGCCTCGACCCAGGCCGATCTGTTCGCGGCGATCACCGGCGGCTATTGCGCGCTGACCGGCCCGCTGCATGGCGGCGCGCCGGAGCCGGTGCTCGAGATGCTGGACGCGATCGGGACGCGCGAGCGCATCAAGCCCTGGGTTGACGGCGCGCTGGCGCACGGCGAACGGCTGATGGGGTTTGGTCATCGCGTCTATCGCGTGCGCGACCCGCGCGCCGACGTGCTGAAGGTCGCGATCGAGCGCCTCGAGGCCAGTGGTGCCGACCTGCCATTTGCCGCCGAGGTCGAGGCCTATATCCGCGAGGCGCTGCGGAAGAAGAATCCGGAGCGGCCGCTCGAGACCAATGTCGAGTTCTTCACCGCGATCCTGCTCGATGGGCTGGAAATCCCGCGGCAGGCGTTCACGCCGATCTTCGCGGTGGCCCGCGCCGCCGGCTGGACCGCGCACGCCCTGGAGCAGCGGCGCACCGGAAGGCTGATCCGGCCGAGCTCGTCCTATGTCGGGGCGATGCCGAAGGGCTGAGAGTTGATCGCGAAACCGTAGCCCGGATGAAGCCAACGGGTCGCGCGACCGCGCGCCCGATGACGGGCTCCGCGAAATCCGGGAGCGGTCCTACCGCGGATGGTAGTGCCCCGGATTGCGCTGCGCTTCATCCGGGCTACAAAACTGCACCCTTGGACGAAGGCGGAGTCACGCTCTCCTCTGTCGTCGCTGCGAACGCAGGGACCCATACGCCGCGGCCCATCGATGGGGCAATCGGGCAGACATCTTGTGCAAACGAGAACGGCCGGTGGTTATGGGCCCCTGCTCCCGTGCGCAACTGCGCACTAGGCAGGGGCGACGAGGACGAGAGAGCTCAGGCCTCGCGCACCACGGTCTTCAGATAATTGTACGCCTTGATGATCTCGATCAGGCGATCCTCGGTCGAGCGGTCGCCGCCATTGGCGTCGGGATGGTGCTGCTTGACCAGCGCCTTGTACTTCGACTTGACGTCTTCGAGCGTCGCCTCGGCCCCTAACCCCATCACCTGCAGCGCCTTGCGCTCGGCGTTCATGATTTTGCGGGTCTCGGGCTTGGGCTCCGCGCCGCCCGGTCCGGGGCGCCAGCGGCCGCGGCCGTTGAGCTCGGAGAACACGTGGAACGGATCGGCGGCGGCATCGAGACCGCTGTCGCCCTTCTTGCCGTTGTTGGCACCCATCTTCCAGGTCGGACGGTGGCCGGTCAGCGCGTCCTTCTGGTAGCGCGCGACGTCGTCAGGATTCATGCCCTGGAAGAAATTGTAGGACTGGTTGTATTCACGGACGTGGTCGAGACAGAAGTGCCAATACTCGCGCGAATTCTCGCGGCCTTTCGGGGCGCGATGCGCGCCCTTGTTCTGGCAACCCGCCCACTCGCAGGTCACAGCCTGCTCGCCGGCCTGCGCCTGGCGCTTCGCACTCACCTTGGTCGGCTTGATGCGAATGGAGTCGAAGAATTTTGATGAATCGATCGGCATGTTCTCTTTGACTACGCAATGCACAAATCTTCAAGTCTTGACATTGCGCAGACCTCGTTTCCCGCTTGCACCATTGACGAAAAGCTGTCGCGAACCTAACTCCGCCGCCATGAGCACCAAAGACGCTATCATAAACAAGTTGCGTGAAGCTTTCTTGCCGGAAAGCCTCGACGTCGTCGACGAGTCACATCTGCATGAGGGCCACGCCGGCCACAGGCCAGGCGGGGAGACGCACTTCCGGGTATATATTGTGTCTCCGGCCTTCGAAGGGAAGAGCCGGATCGAACGCCATCGCATGATAAATGCGACGCTGGCGCAGGAACTCGCCGGCTCGGTGCACGCGCTGGCGATCCACGCCCACGGCCCCGGGGAAAAGCCGCGCTAGTGCGCGCTTGCCTCAAGACGAAGCAGTGGTTTTCCTTTATGAGAACAGGATGGACCTGCTCCATGGGTGAGCAGGTGAAACTACGGATTGCACCGCCACGCATGATATGGGGCCATTGATGATCCCTTGCTGGCCACGTTTCCGGTCGATCGTCACCGCCGCCGGCCTGCTCCTGATCTGCGCGATGCGTCCGGCCTCGGCGCTGGACATGCCGAGCCCGTTCGTCCAGGAGGTGCTGGTCAAGAGCATCCTGGTCTCGCTCAACGATGCGGTGGCCGCGAACAATTTCACCGTGTTCCACGCCAAGATCTCAAAGCCGTTCCGCGACCAGTTTCCGCCCGACAAGCTCAAGACCATCTTCAAGGATCTGGTCGACAAGCATGCGGTGTTCGACGCCGTGGTGGCCAAGCCGATCGTGCTCGATGAGGACGCCAAGATCGACGACAAGGGCGTGCTGCGGCTGAAGGGGCATTTCGACACCACGCCCAAGCAGGTGAAGTATCAGCTCGGCTTCATCCCCTCCGACGGCGCCTGGAAGCTGTCGGGCATCTCGATCGATATCGAGTAGCATTCGGAACGATCGCCAGACCCGTCATCCTGAGGTGCGAGCCCTTGCGAGCCTCGAAGGATGCACGGCCCGGCCGGTGGCCGTCGACCCTTCGAGACGCGCGCGATGCGCGCTCCTCAGGGTGACGGTGCTAGTCTAGGAGACCAGCCAGCTCGAACTAGAACGCCGTCCCCGCCCGCTTCGGCTTCTTCTCCTCCAGCTCGGTCTCGCGCGGGACGGCGACGATGCGCAGCGCGGTGATGCGGTTGCGCTCGCGGCGGAGCACGCGGAAGCGGAAGCCGTGGAAGGTGAAGCTCTGGCCGCGCTCCGGGATCGAGCGCGCCTCGTGGATCACGAGCCCGGCGACCGTGGTCGCCTCCTCGTCCGGCAGGCGCCAGTCCATCGCACGGTTGAGATCGCGGATCGGCACCGAGCCGTCGACCACCACCGAGCCGTCCGGCTGGGCCCGCACGCCGGCGACGACGACGTCATGCTCGTCGGAGATGTCGCCGACGATCTCCTCCAGGATGTCCTCCAGCGTCACCATGCCTTCGACCTCGCCGTACTCGTCGACCACGAGGGCGAAGTGGGTCTTGCGGCGGCGGAACGCCTTCAGCTGTTCGGAGACCGGACGCATCTCCGGCACGAACCAGGGCGGCAGCGCGATCGCGGTGGCATCGATCGCGGACATGTCGCCGTCGTTGGCGCGCATCGCGCGCAGCAGATCCTTGGCGTGGAGCACGCCGACGATGTTCTCCGGCTTCTCGCGCCACAGCGGGATGCGGGTGTATTCGCTCGCCAGCACCTCGCGCACCAGTTCCTCGGGCGGCAGGTCGGCGTTGACCATGGTCATCTCGGTACGATGGACCATGACGTCGGAGACCTGCAGCTCGCTGAGATCCAGCAACCCGCCGAGCATGTCGCGGTCCTGCTTCTCGACCTTGCCCTCGTGATGCAACAGATCGACCGCACCGCGCAGACGTTCGGTCGGCGACAGCACCGCCTGATGCGCCCCGACCTTGATGCCGAGCAGCTTCATCAGCGCCAGCACGATGGTCTCGATGATAGTGAGCAGCGGCCCCAGCACGAAGATCGTCAGCCGCATCGGCCGCGCGACCAAAAGCGAGATGCGGTCGGGCGCGTTGATCGCGATGGTCTTGGGCAGCACCTCGGCGAACACCACCACCATCACGGTCATGACCGCGGTGGCATAGAGCACGCCGACGTCGCCGAACCAGGCGGTGAACACGCCGGTCGCCAGCGCCGAGGCGCCGATATTGGCGATGTTGTTGCCGAGCAGCAGCGCGCCGATCATGCGCTCGCGCATGTTGAACAGCTTCGACACCACACCGGCATCGGTGTTGCCCTGCTTCGACAGCCGCAGCATGCTGGCGCGCGAGGCGCCGGTCAGCGCCGTCTCACTCGCCGCGAAAAACGCCGAGATGAAGAGGCAGAGCAGCACGATCGAGAAGGTGAACCATCCCACTGAATTGATCCGTGGTTAGAGCATGATCCGGAAACGTGTGTAGCGGTTTTCCGAAAAGATCATGCTCAAATCAATAGAGATAGAATGGGATGACGATCCGAGGAAGAGTCATCCCGCTCTAGGCCTTCAGCTTGGCTTGCAGGAAGTCGCGCACCGGCTGCGGCTCGACATTGTTGGCGATCACGGCGCGGCCGACGGCCTCCAACAGGATGAAGGTGAGCTTGCCGCGCTTGACCTTCTTGTCCTGCGCCATCAGCGCCAGGAGCGCGTCGGCGTCGGCAAGACCTTCCTGCGCGAAGCCTGCGATATCCTGCAGGCGCGTCGGCAATCCGACCGCGGACAGATGATGCGCGATGCGCCCCGCATCGTCGGACGAAATCATGCCGAGCTGCGCCGAGAATTCCGCCGCCAGCACCATGCCGACCGAGACACCCTCGCCGTGGAACAGGCGATCCGAAAAGCCGGTCGCGGCCTCCAGCGCATGGCCGAAGGTATGGCCGAGATTGAGC
>NZ_JADFUD010000097.1:0-20964 GCF_054820065.1 Bradyrhizobium sp. UFLA06-06 | reverse complement strand
TACTTCCGGCTGGAGCGAGAGTTTGCCGGCCTGGATTTTCACCAGGGAGAACAGTGCGCCTTGGCAAGGCACACACAGTAACACGCTGGAAGTTTTCCGTGGCAAGCCCGGCACTCGACGTCCTGCAGCGCCGTTTGAACAAATTCATCTCTCCAGCCAGGCTGGTGCTAATCGCGATCGGCGTCGACTGGGAAGGCCGGCGTCAGGCGCTTGCGGTATAGTTCGAGCTCGCTGAACGTCCCCTTCATACCTAGCAGCAGCCGGTCATTGGTGAGCTTTGGATCGTGAACGCCGTCCTCGTCAATGATCAGGCTGTTCACCAGCGTGCAGAACTCCAGTGTGCCAGTCGCGGCCGTTGGGCGGGAAGCCTCAATGGCCAGCGCAGCGCCGGCGCTTCCGGTGCAGATCGCGGTTAGTAAGCGCTCAAAGCCGCGACGCGCTGTGCCGCCCCCCCCGAGCGAAAGGTCATCGTCGATGACGATGATGTTTTCCCTGCCAAGCAGCCGTGCGCGAGTTGCGAGCGCGTACTGACGCCGACGGCTCTCAAGATTATTGACGAGTGCGTATTCCAGGGATGGTGATCAGCGATTGCAGGCGATCGTGATCACGGATTCCAGACGATGGTGATCACTTGCGGAGGCGAACACGACTGACGTGTTTATGTGTGCTGGAAATGGTCTTCCTGGTCAAGACGGGCGGGAGGGTTTGGAGATCGGTGCGGCGGTCCATGGGAGGGCCCCGCGCGCGGCGCGGAGTGGCCCCCACGAGCGACGCAGCGGCGCGCGCGGGAGGGACCTGTGGGCCGGTGGAGCGATCGGGCGCGCGGTGGTCACGCTGTTGTCCTATCGTCGGCCCGACGTCGCAGGCTGTCACCCTTGAGCTCGATGCGGTGGGCGTTGTGAATGATGCGGTCCAGTATGGCGTCGCCGAGTGTGGGATCGGCAATCACGTCATGCCATTGCGCCACGGGGACCTGACTTGTGATCAACAATGATCCCTTGTCGTAGCGATCATCGACGATCTCGAGTAGATCACGGCGCTGGTCGGCAGTGAGCGCTTCGGGTCCCCAGTCGTCCAGGATGAGTAGATTGACGCGCTCCAGCGCCGCGATCAGGCGGGCGAGACGACCTTCGCCGCGCGCCTGGGCGAGATCAGCGAACAAGCGGGGCACGCGCTTGTAGAGGACCGAGAAGCCATCGCGGCAGGCCCTGTTGCCGAGCGCACAAGCCAGCCAGGACTTGCCGGTGCCGGTCGGACCGACGATGACGAGATGGTTGTGCTCGCGGATCCATTGGCAGCTGGCGAGGCTCTGAAAGAGCGAACGGTCGAGACCGCGAGCGGTGCGATAGTCGACATTCTCGATGCTGGCGGCCTGCCGGAGCCTGGCACTGCTCAAGCGCCGTACGAGACGGCGGTTGTCGCGGGCGGTGACCTCGCGGTCGACGAGGAGACCGAGCCAATCGGGATGCGGCATCTCGGCGGCCTCCGGATTGTTCTGCAGCTCGATGAGGGTATCGGCCATGGCAGTGAGGCCGAGCGCGCGCAGGCGTTCGACGGTCGGATGAATGAGCACAATGATCTCCTGATTAGTTGTAGTAGCTGCGGCCGCGGATGTTGGCGTGGAAGAGGACGGGCGCCTCCTGGGCGGGAGGAGCGGCTTTATCGGTGGCGTTCTTGAGGATGGCGGCGACCGATTTGTAGGAGCGGGCATTGAGCAGCAGCGCACGGGCGCAGGCGGCGTCGACACGTTCCGCGCTGTAGCGCTTGACCAGCCCGAGGATGCCGATGGCCGAGCGGAAGCCCTGTTCCGGATGCGGCCGCGATCGGAGGATGACGTCGATCAGGGTCTCGGCGTCGGGCCCGACCTTGGCGGCTTCGGAGCGGATGCGCTCATGGGTCCAGTCGCGGTAGCGGCGATGTGAGCTTGGCATATGCTCATGGATCGTCGTCGGGCGATGCGGCAGAGTGCTGCGCAGATGGGAAGCGACGCGCTTGCCGCGCAGGAAAATCTCGACGGTTTTTAGGGTGATCCGTGCCTCGACCTCCTCATGCACGAGGTTGTGAGGCACGCTGTAGTAATGCTTGGCAATCTCGACATGATAATCGAGGTTGACCCGACAGCGCTTCCACTCAGCGTACTCGTAGGGTTCGTCGGGCAACGGGGTCAGCGCTGGTCGGTCGAGCTCCTCGAACAGCTCGCGCCGGCTTCGTCCCCAACTCCGCAACGGCCGGTTGTTGAGATCGACGAGCAGTGCGTGGATCGCCTCGTTGAGCGCGGCGAGCGAGAAGAAACGGCGGTTGCGCAGGCGCGCCAGAATCCATCGCCCGACGATTTGGACGCCGACTTCGACCTTGGCTTTGTCGCGCGGCCGATACGGCCGTGCCGGAACGATGGCCGTGCGGTAATGGCGGGCAAGATCGGCATAGGTCCGGTTGACCATCGGCTCGTGAAAGCAGGCCCGAATGATGCCGGCCTTCAGATTGTCGCTCACCGTCTGCCGGGCCACGCCGCCGAAAAAGCAAAAGGCCCGGACGTGGGAGCCGATCCAGTCCGGCAGGCTCTGGCTAAGGCTGGCTTCGGCGTATGTGTAGTTGGAAGCACCGAGCACGGCGACGAAGATCTGCGCCGTGCGCACCTCGCCGGTGAGCCCATCGACCACCTCAAGCGTGTGGCCGGAGTAGTCGACGAACAGCTTCTCGCCGGCGACATGGACCTGGCGCAAGGTCGGCTTGAGGCGGCCAGCCCATTCCCTGTAACGTTCGCAGAACCACGAATAGCTGAAACTGTCGGACTTGGAGTCGCAATACTCTTCCCACAACAGCATCAACGTGACGTTCCTCCGCCGCAACTCGCGATGAACGAGCGCCCAATCCGGCTGCGGTCGCTCATCGCTCGGTAGATCGGACGGCGGAGGAAACAGGCGGGTCTCGAGCCGGACATCATCATTGAGCTCCGGCGGCAACGGCCAGGTCAGGCCGGCCCGGCGCGCCAAGTTGAGGTACTTGTTGACCGTGCCCTGGGCAAGGCCGAGGCTGCGGGCAACCGCGCGCTGCGACATGCCGACGCTGTGGTGCAGGCGTAAAACTTCGCGAATGTGGCGCATGGACAGTCTCTCTGTCGGCATCTGGATCCTCTGCTCTCGGGCAAAAGACCAAGCTACCTGGGTTGCAGACTGTCAGTAGCGTCCGGCTCGCTGTCCCCGATCACGATCCGCTGGAAAAAGCGATCACGATCCCCTGGAATTGGTGATCACGATCCCCTGGAAACGGTGATCACGATCCCCTGGAAACGGTGATCACGATGCTCTGGAATGAGTGATCACGGTGGCCTGGAATTGGTGATCACGATCGTCTGGAACGCGCAACGAGTTGGTCCGGGCTCGATTGCCGCACATAGACATAGGCGCTGCGTAACAAATGATTAGGCGTTATCTTATTCATCGTCCGCCTCCTGCACCTTTGCGCGGGCGGTGTTGCATTCGTCGAGAAGAAGTTTGAACAGACTCGTGACTTCCATGCGAATCAGCGGATCGAGCCGCTAGTGCTGGACCGTGCTGCCGTGACCGCCAGCAGATCGAGCTGTCGCCATCGTTCTTCCACATCACCTCCAACCGTCCAACTCGTTCTAGACGACGGTGACGACGATACGCGCTGTGCATCAACGAGGCCGCGAAGTTCGCGCAACGAATCCAAGGGGAGCCGAGGAACTTCAACTGTCGGCAGTGCCGCGGCGGAGTTCTCCAGTCATCCATGCCGGCAGCAAGGCGCGAGAGCTGTCGGGCTGTTCAATCACGAAAAGGCGAGCTCCGTGAATGACACACCTCAAAGCAATGACGCGCTTACCGGCGCGTGGATGATGTCGATATTGAATGACAACTTCGAACGGATGTTCTTGGGTACTATGTCGCGTGCTCGTCCGGCGTTGGCAAGACGCACCTTGCGGTCGCGCTTGGGGCGGGAAGCGATCCTGGCTGAGCACTCAGTGCAGTTCGTCGCAGCCACCACAGTCGTTGCACAGCTTGCCAGAGGTCACAGCGAGGGCAGGCTCGAGGAGCGGCTCGCTCAATTTGCCAAACCAAAGCTCTTGATCATCGACGAGCTCGGATATCTGCCCTTTGAGCCCAATGCCGCGCATCTGTTCCTCCAGCTCGTTAGCCGTCGTTACGAGCGAGGCGCGATCCTGCTTACCAGCAACCGCAGCATCGGCGAGTGGGACTCAAACTCGAGCTGCAGCTCGCCGACCTGGAGGAGAACGCGCACAAGCCGACACCGAAGCGCCTGGCGTGATCGTCACCACGCCATCAGCCCGCTACGGCAAAAATGGACCGGGATCGCAACGCAATCTCGGCCCAGTCTGGGAGGAAACGCCCATGGGGCGCACGCGTCTCAGCTGAGGCCACTCGGAGAGCGTCTCATTGAAATCACGTTCTTCTGCCGGCCGCCGTGCTGAAGCGCAATGCGGTCGTCTTTGTTCGGCAGTCAACCCAATCCCAGGTTCACAACAACCTCGAACGCCTGGCCGGGCAAATATGACCTGGTCGAGGAGGTCATCGATGATAATCTCGGCCGATTGGAGTTGACCAACGGAGTTGAGCTCTTCGTGCGTGGCCGAGCCATGCGAGCAGTCATCACACGCATGGGCCAGCGTCTCTTCAAGACGACGAGGCAGCTCTTTCAGTTGGAGAAAGATGCGATGCCTCCGTACGAAGGCACGGCGTCAACGACATCGGGCGATCTGTGTCTTGGCGCGGTGGCGGCCGGACCGAGCACTGCGATTTGTCGAACGCTTCGGCGAACAGTATCGGGGTGTCGACATTCGGTGGTCGTGGGCTGTTTCCTTCCCAGAAGCTCAGCCGATCTCCAAAACTGCCGATCTCTGCGA
This sequence comes from Bradyrhizobium sp. UFLA06-06, assembly GCF_054820065.1. Taxonomy (NCBI): domain Bacteria; kingdom Pseudomonadati; phylum Pseudomonadota; class Alphaproteobacteria; order Hyphomicrobiales; family Nitrobacteraceae; genus Bradyrhizobium; species Bradyrhizobium sp. UFLA06-06. The sequence continues at coordinate 16,082 of NZ_JADFUD010000097.1, read as the reverse complement.
GCACATTGGCACGCGCAGCTCGGATAGCGATCCAATCTATGTCTTCACGGACAAAAATCAATTTTTCAAATAGTCGCAACGCGGGTAGGTCATGTCGGTCTGTTCGGGTTGGTCCGGGCGGATTTCCCGAAGCGCACGGGTCGGAGCACAAATGATCGACGCCACCAAACTTTCGAAACTCAAAGCCGCTGTCGGAGCGGACAAAATCCACGACCTGCCTGGGGAGAGGCTGGATGCCTACGGCTACGATTGCTGGCCAGTTACGACCAAATGGCGCCAGCAGGGTAGCGTACCGTATCGCCCGGACGCGGTCGTAATGGCGCAGAGCACTGCTGATGTCGCGGCGGTCATGGACTGGGCCGACGCGAATGGTGTTCCGGTCACCGCGCGCGGCCTTGGCTCCTCCGTCGTGGGCGGCCCTATTCCGATCCGGGGCGGGATCAGTCTCGATCTCTCCAAGATGACCGCGATTCTCCGGATCGACCACGAGAACCTTCTGGTTACGGCGCAAGCGGGACTGAATGCGGGTCGGCTCGAGGCGCACCTGAACGAGCATGGCTACACACTGAACAACTCGCCCCAGTCCTTGCACCGCTCCTCAATCGGAGGATGGGTCGCAACGCGGGAGACCGGCCAGTTCTCAAGCCGGTACGGCGGGATCGAGGAGCTTTGTTCCGGTATCGTGGCCGTTCTTCCGGGCGGCCGCATTCTCGACACCGGCACTGTTCCGCGCATGGCGGTAGGCCCCGATCTGCGCCAGCTGCTGATCGGCTCCGAAGGATGTTTCGCCATTGTCGTCGAAGTGACCCTGCGCATCTTCCGGCTGTCGCCGGCGCGTCGGTTCGAGACACTGACATTCGATGCGCTGGATGGGGGTATCGCCGCGATGCGCGATATCATGCAGGCTGAACTGCGTCCCTTTTTGCTGCGCCTTTACGATGTCGAGGAGGCGCGCCACGCCATGGTCGACCACAGTTTCGCCCGACCGGCGATGTTCCTGGGCACCGACGGCTCGCGGGCGATGTCGGAACTCGAAATGAATGAGTGTTTCGACATCTGTCTTCGCCACGGCGGGGCAAGGATCGGCGAGCGCGGCGTGTTGGCCTGGATGGACCGCCGGTTCGACTTTTCCACGATAGAGGGGATCCTCAATACCCCAGGCGGAGTGGCAGAGACGATCGAAGTATCGCATAGCTGGTCCGGAATCAGCGAAATCTACACGGCGTTGAAGCGGCGAATGGCGCCGCTCGCGGACGAGGTGCTCGGGCACTTTTCCCATGCTTACGCCGACGGCGTTTCCCTCTACATCATCCTGATCGGGAAGGCCGCGAATGCAGCCGCCGCCGAGGCGCGGCTCCACGAAATCTGGAGAGTGGCGATGGAGGCCGCGCTGGAGTCCGGGGCGGCGATCTCGCATCATCACGGCACTGGTCTGGTGCGCACCGGCTACGTACACCGCTCCCTCGGATCGTCGGCCTTGCTGCTTGATATGGTGAAGCGCGCTGTTGACCCGAAGGGCATTCTCAACCCTGGGAAGCTCGGCTTCACGAGAAAGGAGTGAACGCAGACATGACATCGCCCGCGCTTATTGCAGTGACCATGGGTGACCCCTCGGGCGTCGGCCCCGAGCTGGTCGCGCATCTGTTCCGCCGCCAGCCGGCGCCTACGCACCGATTTGTTGTACTGGGAGACGCGCACGTGATGACAGCGGCGCTCTCAACATCCGGTGCCGGTGGGCCGATCAGCGTCATCACAAACCCGCTTGAGGCCCATGGCCTTCCACCGAACGCCGTGCCGGTCGTGAACGTTGGCGGGCTCGCTCCCGATGCGCTCAAGATCGGCACCGCAACTCCGGAAGGCGGGCGCTCAGCCGCGCGTGCGATCTTTGCGGCCGCGGACCTCGTGCGGGCGGGAGCCGTGTCAGCAATCGTATCGGCGCCAGCCAACAAGGTCTCCCTCAACCTCGCTGGTCACCATTATCCCGGTCAGACCGAAATGTTCCTTGAACGCTGGGGGATGACCACCGAAGACGCTCATATCATGCTAATAGGCGGTCAGATCAAGTGCTCTCTGGTGACGGGTCATTGTTCGATGGCCGATGCTCTACGCAAGCTATCGCGTGACCGCGTCAACCGTATCGCGCGACAAGCTCACGCGACGCTTCGCTCGCTCTTTCATATTCCCGATCCTATCATCGGCGTTGCGGGCCTAAACTGCCATGCGGGCGACGGCGGCCTGTTCGGTCGCGAGGAAATCGACACCATCGATCCGGTCATGTCCGGGCTCAGAGCGGAGGGTCTGCGCTTCACGGAAGCGCGGCCCTCGGATTCGCTCTTCTATGAAGCCGAAAAAGGCAAGTACGATGCCGTGCTTGCAATGTACCACGATCAGGGCGTTATTCCCCTGAAGCGCTACGGATATGTCACTGTGATCGCTGGCGCACCTTTCCTGCGTACAACATGCGGACATGGCACGGCCTTCGACATTGCCTGGAAGGGCGTTGTGCGGCCGGACCTCTTCCTGCGAGCGGCCGATCTGGCCGCCGATCTGGTTACCAACCGACCATGACTGCGTTTCCTCGATATCGCATTGGCGTTCTGGGTGACGATCTGACCGGCGTGAACGCAGTTGTAGCGGAGGCTGCCGGGCTTGGGATGCGCTGCGTCGTCACCGATGCCAAAGAAGACGGTGTGCCCAAACTCGCCGACGTCTGGGGGATCGATCTTGCCAGCCGCGACTCCGGCAGCAAGCAGAGCCAAGTGCTCGTCGGCGCCGGGATCGCGCGGCTGCGCGAGTGGGGCGCCGATCACGTGCTCCTGAAGATCGACTCGCTTTGGCGTGGGGATCCGATGGCGCTCATCGCTGCAGCCGCCACAGAAGCCAGACCGGCTATCGTCAGCGGCGCAGCGCCCTCGAACCTCCCGCATGGTGCGGTGCTCATTGAGGAGGCAAACCCCTATCTGGCCGCCTCGCAAATAGCGAGCTGTTGGGGCACCGGACAAACCCTGTGGGTTGGCGGCGTCGGCCTAATGTCGGTCCTACTCTGGGCCAGCATTACGGATCGAGTGCCGCTCTGTGCCGTAGTCGGCTCCTACCAGCCAAACATCGCGCCGCAGGTCGAAGCGATGCGCGGTCTAGGGGCGTTGGTCCTGCAGCTGAATGAACACGGACTGACGGCGCGCCTCGGCTCCGCCTGGTCAGCGTGTCGCCCCATTGTCATCGAAACCATGCCGGCCGCATCTAGCCCAGGTGCAACGGCCGATGCCGATGCCGCCTTTCGACAATGCGCTGCGGTGCTAGCGCCACATCTGATGGATCGTGCCTTCGGGCTGATTCTGACCGGCGGCCATACGGCCAACGTGGTTCTGCGCGCTCTGGACGTGCGCCGGCTGGACCTTGTCGGGCCATCGGTTATCGAAGGCGCGCCGCTTGTGCGTGCCGCCTTGCCCGCTCTCTCGAAAGGCCTGATCGTTACGAAGCCAGGCCATTTTGGCGGACCGGACGCCCTGGTGCGCATCGCCATGCATGTTCAGTTACGTGCCGCGATGGGTTGACCAGCCGTCAGCGGGCGGACAGCGAGCTTCCGCCTTTGGGCTTGAGCCGCGCGGCGAAGTTCGAAAAAAATTCGACCGCCAGCTTGCGCGCCGTACCCTCGATCAGGCGGAGGCCCAGCTGTGCCAGCTTGCCGCCGACCTGCGACGTCACAGCATAGGTCAACACTGTCCCCGCGGCATCTGATACCAAGCGGACCTGCGCTTCGCCCTTTGCGTGCCCAGCTATGCCGCCCTGCCCTTCGCCTACGATTGTGTAGCCGTTCGGTGGATCGATGCCGGTCAGCTTCACCCGACCCGTAAAGCGCGCCCTCACCGGACCGACCTTTACGACCACGACTGCAGTCATCTCGTTCGGGCCCTGGGCTTCGATGCTTTCGCAGCCGGGGATACAAGCGCAGAGTACGACGGGGTCGTTCAGTGCGGCCCAAACGACCTCTCGACTGGCGGCAACGCAATGGGAGCCCTCGATATTCATCGTTACGCGCGCCTCACTGTGCCGTCCACCCGCCGTCCACCATCAGTGTATGTCCCGTCACCAGATCCGCCCCGTCGGAAACCAGGTAGACCACGGCGGCGGCTACCTCCTCCATTCTGCCGAGCCGCCCGATCGGCAGCCGCTGCAAAACCGCCGCGTGGATCTCCTTGTCCTCGAAGACTTTTCGCGCGAGCGGGCTGTCGATGAAGGTCGGTCCAACAGCATTCACGCGGATACCTTGCGCCGCCCATTCAAGTGCTAGCACCTTGGTGAAGGCCGCCATCGCAGCCTTGCTCGCGCAGTAGGCCGAGCGCTTATAAAAACCCACGACGGCCATCTGCGAGGCGATGTTGACGATGCGGCCGCCTCCTCCTTGGGCGATCATCCTCAAGCCAACCTCGCGCGCCGTGAAGAAGGCGCCCTTGAGATTGATATTCATAACCGTGTCCCAAGCCTCTTCGGTCACGTCGACGGCCAACTGCTGGATGTTGGTGCCGGCATTGTTCACAAGGATATCGATCCTTCCCAGGACTTCGGCAATCTGGGCCGTCATCTTGCGCACTTCGTCGATCCGCGACAGATCAGCCGTGACACACACCGCACGTCGCCCCATCGCACGCGCCTCTGCGGCGACGGGCTCCAGGCTTCCCAAGCTTCGGCCGACGAGAGCCAGATCCGCCCCGGCTTCGGCCAGCGCCAGTGCAATATGCCGCCCCAGGCCCTGAGACGCCCCCGTGACGATCGCGTGGCGCCCATCAAGCCGGAAACTCGGCAAAAAAGTAGATCCGGCTGAGGTCATCGTGGGTATCCCGTTTCAATGTATGCAGAACAGATAGGGCCGGCGGACTATGGGCCGCCGGCCGGGGGGCGTGCAGGGCTCAGTTGATTGACACCGGGAAGATGTTCGACAAGACTTCCACACCCGTCTTCGTCACCACGGCGTTGTGTTCGTTGCGTACTCCGCCGAGGCCAGGAACGTAGGCGGCAGGTTCAATGGCGAAGTACATGCCCTCGGCCAGCACATCGCTCGAACTGCCGGTCAGTGTAGGGATCGGTTCGTGATACTTCCAGCCAAGTCCGTGACCAGAATGGTGCAGCACATATTTACTATATTCGCCGAGAGTGGTCTTGCAGTGGCGGTCGATGTCGGCTGCAGCTACTCCGGGCTTGGCCATTGCGAGGCCTTCCTTGAGCGCCCGATGCGTGGTGTCGAACAAATGAACTTGCCGGTCATTTGGTTCGCCCACGACGAGCGTTCGGGTCAGGTCGGAATAGTAGCCATCCACGCAGACTGCAAGTTCGATGATCACAAAATCTCCCTTGCGGATCCGACGCGTCGAACTTGGGCGATAGACCCATTGCTCGGTGTGGGGGCCCGAAAAGACCTGGGGCCAACCCATAGCGAACATCGCGCCATCGTGGCCAATGCCCTTGGCCGTAACTGCGGACTGAAATGCCGCCGCGGCCTCGGATTCCGTCGACAGATTCAGGCATGCTGCCTTCCAGGCTTCGAGGCCCAACGCCGTCACCTCATGCGTCCGGCGCAGCATCTTCACATCGCGCGCCGTTTTGAAGGCACGTGCGCGGTCCAACGTGCCCGTTGCATCGACTAATTCGGCGTGCGGGAAAGCGGCTCGTAGTCCGCGCATCGACGGCTCGCCCGGCACTACAGGCTCAGGCACAATCACAGGCGGCGCAATGAATTCGAAGCTACCCTCGTAGCCGACGCGCTTGGCCGGAAACTTGCGCTCGTCGCCGATCTGCTTAAGCAATCGGTTGATGTGCTCGCTCGAGCTGAAATGCGTTGCCTGCGGCGTCGTCGTATCGCGTGCGTCCCACATCGGGAAGGTCCGCACGTCCGACACCCATCCCCGGCCGTACCATTCCTCCTCGCGGCTCGACGCGATCAGGACAGGGTCGCCCTCGCGCGGGAAAACAACAGCAGCATAGCCTAGCACGCAAAAGAAACCGCTCAAGAAGACGACGTTTTCGGCGAGGCGACACACCAGAACGTCCATATTGTCGCGAGCCATTTCGGCGCGGATGCGCTTCAGTTTTTCGGGTTCGATGTCGATCATATGTCTTATTCCTCGTTTTCGTGGGATTGATGCGGGCATGCGCTCGCTAAACCTCGGGCGTGGTCGCGCCGGGGATGGGTGCCTTGATGCTGAGGGCAGCTTCAGCCTCTGCTTGCGGCCTTGTCCTGGAGCAGTCGCCAGATCATGTTGGGGCGGAGCGGGAGGCGGTTCAACTCGATCCCGAACGGTGCCAGCGCATCACAAACCGCGTTTGTGAGCGCGGCCGGCACCGGACCAGGGATGCCTTCGCCAAGCCCGCGCGACCCAAGCGGTGTATGCTGTCTCTTATACACATAGTTCGTCGGCAGCGTCAGATGTGTATAAGAGACAGGGCCTTGCACCACGCCACCGTGCACCTGCCCGGCCACCACGATCGGGTTAATTACCGTACCGAAATCATCCGATGCGACATAGCGCAGGATCTTGAATATGCCGGTTTCCGGGTCGACCTCGACGATCGCAGCATGAGCGCCGAACGTCAGCATCGGCACGTCGGCTTCGAAGAACTCAGTCTGGTCCAGTCCGGCTTGCATGCCAGCAGGCAGCCCCAGGGGCGCCATGACGATCCGCTCGGCCAATGCGGCGAAGTTTTTCCCTTGCGTGGGGTCGGCGGTCAGGAAGACGCGCCCGTCGCGGAAACTCACGTCGCTTGGCACACCCTCCACCTTGAGGTCATGCAGCAACACCGTGGCCATCTTGGTCTTCAGCGCCCGGCACGCATTGGCGACCGCGCTGACGGTGTAACTTCCGCCGCGCGCTCCGATCGTGCCCGAGCCGAAGGGCGTCGTACCGGTATCGCCCGTGGTCAACGACACGTCCCCGGGATGTATGCCGAACTCCTGTGCGACAACCTGGGCCATCGACGTTTCATGACCTTGCCCTTGCGGTGCGTCGCCCTCAAAGACCTGCACTTTGCCGCGCGGGTCGACCCGCACCGTCGCCGCGCCAAAGCCGGGCTGGTTCTCCATCGACACAAGGACGGCAGAGGATACGCCCGACAGTTCGGCACCGACGGAAAAGCCGATTCCAATGTGCCGACCTTCGGCGCGTGACCTTGCCTGCTCCGCGCGAAAACCCTTCAGGTCCACGAGGCTGGTCAGATGGTCGAACACTTTGACGTAGTCGCCACTGTCGTGATGCACACCGGTGGCTGTTGTATAGGGCAGTTCGGTGATCAGGTTACGACGGCGTACGTCAGCCGGGTCGATCTTTAGTTCCCGCGCCAGGAGGTCGATTGCCCGGTCGAGCGCAAACCGAGCAGCAAAGGCGCCGAAGGAACGCGCCGGTGACAGCACGGCCTTGTTGGTGCAGACGACTTTAATGCGGATATCGCAAAGCGGAATGTCGTAGGCGTTGGTCAGCACCGCCGCGCCGAAGAACGGCATGACGAAGCCCCAGTAGACGCCTTCGCAGCCGTCGCCATTGTCCGCGATCGCGTTGTCGCGCAGGGCCACGATCCTGCCGTTGGCGTCCGCGCCGATCTCGATATCGTGAATCTGGTCGCGCTCCTGGCTGACCGACATCAGGTGCTCCTCGCGGGTTTCGAGCCATCGCACTGGTCGACCGAGCACACGCGCAATGTGGCACACCAGGATCGGTTCACGGTAGAATGGAGCCTTCACGCCAAAGGCTCCGCCCTGATCGCGCGGCGCGATCACCCGTACTTTGTCCGAAGGGATTTCGAGCACGTCAGACAACGCGAGTCGGTCAATATGTGGACGCTGCGTGGTGATCCAGGCCGTCAGCCCGTCGTCGTCCCAGGTCGCCATCGCACCGCGCGGTTCGAGCGGGGTGACACCGCAGCGGTGGACGCGGAAGCGCCGCCGGATGACGACGGCAGCTGCGGCGAGCGCCTCGTCGACCTTCCTTGCATGCGCTGCTTCGCCTTCAGGCGTGCCGCCGCCTGTATAGTTCATAGCGAACATCTCGTTTGATGCCCAGCCGTCATGGACGATCGGGGCGCCTTCAGCAAGCGCAGCTTCCATGTCGGTCACGACTGGCAGTGGGTCGTAAACGATTTCAACGAGCGCAGCCGCGTCCTCTGCGAGATAGCGATCGCGGGCGATCACGGCGGCTACGGGTTCGCCGTGGAACTTCACCTTGTCCACGGCGAGGGGCCAGAAGGCCGGATAGTTCGCCGCGAAGGAGGGCACGACCACCGGCTGAGGCAACCCCTTAATCTGCGTGCGGATCTCCTCACCCGTGACCACGGCCACGACGCCCTTCAGCGCACGTGCTGCGGCGGTGTTGATCGACACGATCCGGGCATGGGCCTGCTGGCTGCGGACGAACACAAGGTGCAACGTGCCCGGAATTTTCTTGTCTGCAAAGTATTGGCCCTGTCCGGTGGTCAACCGGCGATCTTCCTTGCGATTGACGCTAGCACCAACCCAATCGCCATCATTGCGAATGTGCGCGTTCATTTCGCCACCTCGAGGCTTGTTGCCGCCAAACGCCGTGCCGCGGTCTTGATAGCCGCAACGATGTGCACGTAGCCCGTGCAGCGGCAGATGTTTCCAATTAGCGAAGCCCGTATCTCGTCCTCGCTCGGCGATGGATTCGACTGCAGGAACTCGGTCGCATTCATAAGTATGCCGGACGTACAGTAGCCGCATTGCAAGGCATGATGCTCGGTGAAGCTCTGCTGCAGGACACTCAAAACGCCATTCTTGGCGAGCCCCTCGACGGTGGTAATCGATCGTCCGTCCGCTTGCACAACGAGCATAAGGCAAGATTTGACCGGCACGCCGTCCAAGTGGACCGTGCAAGCGCCGCATACCCCCTCGAACGAGCAGCCCACATGGGTTCCGGTCAGATTGATCACGTCACGCAGGAAATCGACCAGCAACAGCCGATTCTCCACCATCTCCTCGTGCTCCTGGCCGTTGACTGTAATTGTGATCGCTCGCTTCATTTGCCCACCTCTCCGCTTGCCCGCGCGAACGCAACAGTCATGGCCTCGCGCCCGATCTTGCGCAAAAGAACTCTCTTGTATTGGGCATCAGCCCACAGATCCGACTGGTAGTCCGCGGCTTCGGCGGCTGCGTCCAGTGCCGCGTCGATGGCGCGGGCATCCTCCTTGCGCACTCCACGCAATGCCAACTCCGCGGATTCCACGCGCGTCGGCCCTTCGCTACGCGCGCCCAGCGCCACACGCGCTTCCGCACAGATGCCATCGTTGCCGAGTCGCAGCGAGACGCAGATATTGACGACGGGGAGCGCGTCGGTGACCAAACCCCACTTGCGGTATGCACTGCCCGTTCGCGGCCCCTGCGGTGCGAAATGAATGGCGGTCAGGAGTTCGTCACGCGCGCGGTCCGTTTCGAGCGGACCTTTCAGAAAAATCCGGGCCTCGAGCATGCGCTGCAACCCGGCGGCGTTCTTCAACTCCATGACGGCGTCGAGACCAAGACAGGTAGGCGGTAGACAGGCCGCGACATAGTTCCAACACAGAGAGCCACCTATCGTACCGCGATTGCGGATCTGCCGGTCGCCGACGTGGCCCGCTGCGTCGCGAAGGGCGGCGAAAGCCGGCGGGATGCGCGGGTCCGAAGCAATATCGGCATAGGGCGTCATGGCTCCGATCCGCAGGCCGTTCCTGTCGAGGACCACGCCTCTTAGTCCCTTGACGTCCTGCAGGTCGATCAGGGCGTTAGGCGTAACGAGCCGAGACTTGATCGCCTGCATCAGGCTCTGGCCGCCTGCGATGATATGTGCGTTCTCGCCAGCACCTCCGGCAAGAAGTCGCGTTGCCTCGCTCACGGAATGGGGTCTGAAATACCCCGAAATGGGTGCTGGAAACATACTTCCTCCCGTCGGGGCCGAAATTCTTGTTCTTGGCAAAAAAGGACAGAAGAGGAGGCATTTGACAAATGCATACTTCTCACGCAACCTATCTCAATATTCGCTAGATCGAGCGCGATATAAACTCGCATGGATATCAAGGGGTTAAGATATTTCTTGGCGGTTTCGGATGCCAGGAGTTTCAGTCGTGCGGCCAATATTGCGTTGGTGTCGCAATCAGCCCTGAGCCGACAGATCGGTCTACTGGAGCACGAACTTGGCACTGAACTGTTTGATCGGCATGCCCGCGGCGTTCAATTGACCGAGGCAGGCGTGCTCTTGCGGATGCGTGCCAATGCACTGCTCTCGCAGATCGATCGTATTAGGGAGGAAATCCGCGACAATAACGAGGAACCGTCGGGTGAGATCGGTCTGGCTTTCCCGCCATCGCTGACGGCGCTGATCGTTGGATATGTGCTCCGGTGTTTCCAGCGAACATACCCGAGGGTCAATATCCGACTCTATGAAGGTACGACGGCCACGGTCCGCGAGCGAGTGATCTGTGGCGATGCCGATGTAGGCATTATTTCGACCATGGAATTGACCAACGACCTCTACTGCAGTCCCCTGTTTACGGAGGCGCTGATGCTTGTGGGCCCGGCATCTGGCGACTTGTCGTCGGACCAACCTGTACCGGCCTCAAGGCTAGCCGATCTTCCACAAATTGCGACGGCGCGCACGAACAGCCTGCGGCGCATCGTCGAGCGTGCGCTGAACCGAAGCGATCTTGGCTACAGTCCCATGATCGAGGTGAATACGCGCAGTCTGATGTTTGCTCTGATCGAGGATGGATACGGCTATACCGTCCTGCCATCCAGCGGCGTTCAAAGCCACGTTCGGGCTCGCCGCATCTGCGCCGCGCCAATCGAGAACCTCTCGATCGCCTGGCAGATCGCGACTGCCCGGATGCGTCCACTGACGCTCGCAGCGCGTCGCATGACGACGACCGTGCGCGATGAAAGTCTCGCGGCGATCCGGGAGGGTCATCTACCTTTGGCTGTAGCCGATTTCTGATCCGTTCTGCACGAACCGCGACAAAACAGTTTGCCTTCTAACAACCTGAATCAATCTTGGCAATATGCTGTCATTTTAACACCTCTATCGTATTTAATCATATGCGTTTCTCCAGCAAGCTATGCTATCGCCCAACAAGGGAGGTCGCCGCGAGTGCGGCACGAATAAGCAAAATTTCTATGCGGAGCTGGTGATCGATGCCTGCACGTCTTGCGCAACGACCGTGCCCCAAGGCCTAGCGTCCTTGGCTTGGCGAGCCGGGCTGTGTGCTGCTTCTACACGTGCAATCCGCACCATATTGGTGGTGACGGGGGATACCGAGGGGCACGCCGGCGACGATGATCACGTGCTAGCCGGCGCGCACAAAACCGTCGGAAGGCGCTCGAGCCGGCGTGGTAGATCATGTCGTGCTGGTCGCCGGGCATCTTCCGCTACCCGCCCACATGACCGCGAGCTTGCATCCTGTCGCGATGTTCGGCGTGATCGGCGGTTTCGGCCGCTCGCGCGACACCCGGATCGCGGTCGAGCCTGAGCTAGTCCAGCAGATCAGTGCCGGCAGATCGAGCGTCTCGGCGACTACGCGCGCAGCGTCGGCGATAGCGTTCCCCGCAGTCGCCTCGGGCTCCGCCCGCTGGCGCAGTCACCACCGCGCACGAGGTCGGGTCGCGCTCGACCTCCTCGCCGATGCGGGTCATGGTCGAGACCGGCTCGACCGGATATTTGCCTGCGGCCGGCTCCGCCGAGAGCATGATGGCGTCCGCACCTTCGTAGAGGGCGGTCGCGACGTCCGCGCGTGTCGGCACCGGCGCATGGATCGTCGCCTCGAGCTTTTGCGTTGCATTGCAATGACCACCGCTTTACCGCGCGAGCGGTGGAAGATTGCGAGCAGTTCACTCACGATTCCTATACCACAGCTCGTCTAATAACTGGGTAACCTCCTGCTGTTTCAGGCTTGGAATGGATTGATAGGCATGGCCGCCACCGAGATACAAAGTAGGGCTTTCCCGACTCTGTATGCCGCCGAAGGGTCGGATGGTCAGCGCCCGGCCAAGAACCGAAATCTGAGGACGGCAACTTCCTTGCCAAGACGCACCTCGTGGGTAGGTGCCGAGCACGGGCGCTGATGATGAATGTTCAGCCCACACAATCGCGCCTTATTCCTATCCGGAAGGGTAGCCCGCTCTATGAACCAGATGTCGGCACGCGAAGTTACTTCACCGTCTCCAAGGCTCCCTTGTTGCCGATGATAAGGATCTCTGGAAGATTCTCGTGTTTGCCCGTTCAAACCGGCTGCGGTGCAACTTGGGTGCCATCACGCACGAAAGGATTGGAGGAACTCCTGTACTTTGACAGGCTGTCCGAGCCGTGCACTTTCAATGGCGGCGAACACCATCGCCACAGACTGTAGGTTGTCCTCGATGTTCGTAACCATCGGCGGGCCACCGTCGAGCCAACGACAGAATTGCTCGATCAACAATGCAGTTTTCCACTTTGTCCCACGAAGCAGCGACACCTGCTGCCCTTTCCCCTGCCGGCTCTTTTGATAAATGCGATTCGGATCCCGATGGAATACCTCGAGCTCGCGGTGATCGAGAATAGCCGTCCCGGATGCCGTCTCTACCCGAAAGTATTCAAAATGCCAGTCGTTGAGGCCTGTGGGGTGTGATGCAGACCCTTCATATACGCCATGCGCGCTGTTGGCGAAGTCCATCAACAATATGACATCTGTGTCGCCCTTGTACTCCGCCCATTCTGGCCTCCAACTGCGGGCGAAAATGGACGTGCAGGGCGCCCCCGCCAGATCGGCCATGATGTCGAGGTGATGCACCGCGCTCTCGATTAGGGTAGGATAGGCCATTTCGTGACGAAAACGGCTCCATGAATCGTAAATGCGGCAGTCACTAGCGTGTCGACACGATACCGTGTTGACTTGGCCGAGAGCGTTCTCACTGATGAGCTGCCTCAGTGTCGATTTATCCTGATCAAACCGGACGCTCATGGTCACTCCCATTTTACGGCCAGCCGCTTTCACTTTGTCGGCGATCCGGATGGAAGCCTCCATTGTGTCGGCAATCGGTTTCTCTGACAGGATATGCATGCCTCGAGCAAGGGCTAGATCGACGATGGACTCGTGCAGAGCAGGAGGAATTACGATTGCACAGAAGTCGGCGTCCACCGCGCGGAAGGCCTCCTGTGCCGAGGTGAAGCATTGCTCCGTCTTCAGACCAAGATGCCTTCGACCTCTTTCCAGGGCTTTGATATCGATATCAACTAGGCCGACCACCTCGATAGTCCCGTCCGTCACGTTCGCCGGCAGGAACGTGTCACACCAGCGCTCTCCGAAGCCCCCGGCTCCAATTTGCAGAACCTTATACGTCATGAATGTTTCACAGGTAGGTGGAGGCTGAATCAAACCCGCTCGGCGCGAACGTCGGCAGGTCCGTGCTTGTGCTCCCAAAGATGTCCAAGTCGCTTCTTGCCTTCGAGAGTGGTCTCGAACCAGGCGCCCTTTATGTCGGCCCGAACCTGAGGAAGATCGTGGTGGTGCCCCATTCCGATGGCAACGCAGTCACCGACCTCGACCTCGAAACTGCGCGATCCGACAACGACCGTGCCTGCCCCTTCAATGATCACCCAGTATTCGTCATTGTCGTGATAATGGGAGTCAAAGTTGGTCGACTTGGGATAACCAACGGGGTCTCCCGTACACCAGGCTGGGGTGCTCGGAGTGAGCGTGAAAATGCCGCACGACCCCAACTCAGTACCCCACCTGCCAGAAAAGATGAGGATTTGCGCAGTTCGGTCGCCGGCGTCCACAGTAAAGGGACCGTCGGCTTCATTCATGTCCCAGAACTGACCTTCACGGAGCACCTGCGCCCAGTTTTTGCTCGTCAACCGACAAGTTCCGCGCGTGACGAGCAGACGCTGCTTTCTAGCAGTGATCGCTATCGGTCGAGGCCGCCCAGTGATTTCCACAAATTCGAACCCCGTGAGTTGGCACCAATGTGGTGGTTGCTCTCCACTCCTGAAAAGCGACATAGTGTACCTCTCCATTCTGTACTTAGGCTGTTTGGCGGCGGATCGCCCTGAAGGCGACCGTTCGGGGGACCTCGTTGACTCATTTTCTAACGGAGAGGCAGCTGCAAATCACAACACGAAAAACGAATCGGCGCATAAATTCGGCCATTTCCGCGCAGTAGCGCAGGATTCCGATGCGCGCCCGCCGTCGCAGGACCGTCGATGGAAGCAGTAGTCGAGCCTGAGAATCAGAAGAAAGCGTTGGCGCAACTGAGGCGCAACACGGGTACGGCAGGCGTCTACAGGATGACCGTAGACGAGCTGTCGGCCCTACCTGAAAGAGCACTGGCCTACGATCCGGCCCGATTGCTTGACGGCACCTACAAACCACAGCCGGTGCGGCGGGTCGAGATACCGAAGGCGTCGGGCGGCGGCTGCTCGGCTCCCGTTGGTCCTCGACCGCTTCATCCAGCAGGCGGTGATGCAGGCGCTGTAGGCAGACCGGGACGGGACGTTCTCCGAGACGAGCTTCGGCTTCCGGCCGGGGCGTTCGGCGCATCAGGCGGTGGAAAGGGACGCGTCTGGGCACGTCATTGTCGTAGATCTCGACTTGGGAAAATTTTTCGACCGGGTCAACCGCGACATGTACGTGATGCTCTCGCCTATGCTGCTGGAGATCCTGCGCAGCTACTGGAGAGCCACTCGCTCTAAAGAGTGGCCGTTCCAGGTATTCGAGACGATCGGCTGATCACGAAGATCGCTGTAGAAGCGGCCTGCAAAACAGCACGTCGTTCGTCCGGTCTCTCTAACCCCGTGCCCCCGCATTCGGCACGCATTCGCCGTGCACCTTCTCGAATCCGGCACTGATCTGCGGACCATTCAATTAAATGGACCTGAAATGGACCCGCGAAGCGGGACCACTTGAACCTGGTTCTTAGTTGGAAACTCAGCCGCTCCTTGTTCCTTCTATCATGCAGCCAAAGGCCATGTCTCTAGCTAGTCTAGGTGTTTAGTCCCGGCATTTTCTGGAGCGGATTGAGTTTGAATCGTTCTGGCTGGGAAGTCCAGCATTTGCAGATGTATTCGTAGGGCGTGAGGCCCTTCAGGGTCTTCAGCCGCCGAGCGTAGTTGTAGGCGCTGATGAAGTCGGCAAGGTGTGCTTCGAGCTGGTCGTGTCGATCGTAATGGTAGCGTTGGACGGTCGCTTCCTTGATCGTGCGGTTCATGCGCTCGACCTGGCCATTGGTCCAGGGATGCTTGATCTTGGTCAACCGATGTTCGATGCCGTTCTCTTGGCAGCGCATATCGAACATATGTGTCACGTATCTTGCCGTCGCGCCGTCCGCGTAGCGCGGCGGGAACGTGAACTGGATCCCATTGTCGGTGGGAACCGTGTGGATCTTGTAGGGGACAGCCGCGATCAGAGCTTCGAGGAAGGCCGAGGCGGAGGTCCTTCCCGTCTTCCTGACCAGTTGCACGAAGGCGAACTTGCTGGTGCGATCGATGGCGACGTAGAGATAGAGCTTGCCTTCAGCGGTCTGGAGCTCAGCGATGTCGATGTGGAAATAGCCGATCGGATAAGCCTTGAACTTTTTCTTCGGAGGCTTGCTCCCTTCGACCTCCGGCAATCGGCTGATGCCGTAGCGCTGGAGACAGCGATGCAGGGATGATCGCGTCAGATGCGGGATGGTCGGTTGCAGCGCATAGAGGCAATCATCGAGCGGCAATAGCGTATGCCGCCGGAAAGCGACGATGATCGCCTCCTCCTCGATGGAAAGCACGCTCGATTTGGCTTCCTTCGGGCCTGTAGGGAGGTCGGCGACGGTCTCGAGCGCCTTCCACTTCGCGACGGTCTTCTGGTTGATCCCATAGCGCCTGGCGAGCGCTCTCAGGCTCTCTTGACTATCTTGTATTGCTCGACGGATTGCCTCCGTCGTGGTGGCGCAGCCGTGTAAAACTTGTCCCATAACGCATCCTTCGAATCGTGCGATAAGAATGCACCATCAAAGCTTGGGACTAAACACGACAACGCCAAGCAGTGCTTCCTCGATTGCATCATCGACGCGTAATCCGCCGAAGGCGATGCAGAGAGGGCCGCCA
>NZ_JADFUD010000096.1:0-21105 GCF_054820065.1 Bradyrhizobium sp. UFLA06-06 | reverse complement strand
CTCCCTGCGTCACGAGCCCGGCGTAGCCCTCTCATCATGGTCGACGCTCCACTTCCATCCTGTTCGCCGCGCGGCAACAGTACATGCGCAAGTGGTCACCGCGTCGGCGTTGTCTGCCGTATCCATCGCCTTACTCCTTTCTTGCGCGGCCTTCCGTTGGTCCGCAGTCGCCGTCCATATGCATTCACTATGCTTCCATCTGCGATTCCACTCGATCGTGCCGCGGACTAGAACCGCTCAAACAGTTAATCGTGGGCGACGGCATGCTGGAAAGCAGAGCTTCATCCGAATGCTTATGACGGGCTCAGCGGTATCTGGCCGTGGCAAACGAGTGACCCCAAGGTTCTGCAGCGACACCCGTCAGCTGATCGGCCTGTAGGCCTGCTAACGGCAGAACGCTTCCCCGGGAACGGTCCTGGGTGCTCCCGCTCGAACAGGCTTTTGGCGCTGGAGAACACGGACGGGCGTCACCCTTGCCCAAACATCTCGAGCCGAACTGATCGAGCAAGGACGCAGCTTCGTGGAAATATCGTGCCTCCTCGATGCCGCCAGCGAGGAGACTCTCCGGCTTTACCAGATCGGTGTTGACGATACCGCGGCCGAAGAAGCCTTTGAGGACGCCATGAATCAGCTGCGAATGGTTACAATCGCGCCACGACCATCGAGGGGATGCGGGCGACGGCCTCAGCGGTCCTCCATTTCGAATGGGACGCAAACGTCGAGTTCACTGAAGAGGCCATCGAAGGAGCGGCCTTCGGCGTGCTTGTCGCCGGCCTGCTCGACAGCCCGCTTCCGGATCGTCTGCCCGACTGGGCCGCGGCCAGGATCTGAATCAACGAAAATTGGCCCGCCGGCCCTGAACTGGCATCGGCGGTCCGACCTCGGCATCAACTGCCCGTGAAATGTGAGGCGGTTCACACTCGATCATCGCGAGTTGGCCTAATGCACGAGCGGGTGGCAGCTCGGTGTCGGAGAATCGTGATGCCGTTTTTCAGCAGCCAAAGCTTGGCGTCGGCAGCCGCCGCTTCAGTACTCAGTATTCTCATCGTGGGAGCGGTTGCCTTTTCGGCTGTTGGTTATGTGGAGTGGTCATCGGGCGTTAATCTGACCCATTTCATGGGCCGGACTGCCGCGGATGCCTCAACGCCAGTTCTACTGCTCAAGGGGCGAACAGGTTGCGAGCAGGGCAATAGGCCGCTGCCGGCGCTTTCTCTACCGCTCGAATGACGCCGACCTAAAGCGACCGCGCCCAATCCTCCCAAGCCCCGTAGGGCCTCATCGCCTGGTGGCGACGTGCAACGGCGAATTTGTGCCCGGCTCGGGCGCTCCCGTGGTTGCCCATACCGCAATGCCGATGGCCAGCGCGAGCAGCACGGTCTTTACAGCAATCTTGTCGTCAGACATCTCGAGACGCCTCTCGCGCGTCAGCGCGGTAAATCTCAAAAATTACGCCGCCGGGCCCGAAATGGTTTGTCCCGGCGGCGCCCTGTCATTCCCAGCGCTAGGGCCCTGAAATTCCCAACGTCATTTCTTTAGCAGGTACGCCGAGGGACGACTGTTGCCTAACTCACACAAGGTCCAAAAGAGGAGCCGACGCTCAGGGTCGGCGCGCCAGCTCCTCCGAAACGTGACCGTGCTGTCTCCCCAACGGTCCCGTCCCTTAGGCCTCGAAAGGCTGCTTGGCAGGCTTGGCACCGACGACCTCGGGCGGGCGGCTGATTCCATGGCGCTGCAGGCGACGGTGCAAGGATGACCGCGTCAGATGGGGGATAACCGTAGCCACCAGTGCTCACCGAACGACCGCTGAATGCTGGTCAAACCCAGGGCATCCAGATCGAAAGCGGCTTTCTCGACGTCCTTTGGATCGACTTGCGGTAGGAGCTTGCACAGATCGTTAATGGTAAGGCTTCGCCCTGCCATGCCATCGCCACTCGCGCGTGCGAGAGCCACGGCCAAATCGAAGCGAGGACCGACCAGCGTTGTAGTTGGCGCCAGCATTTGCGCATGTCGGTCCGGCCGTTCGGAATGCTCGTTGGTGCGTTCTGAGATTGCACCTTCCCAATGAGGGCGGGCTTTCTGAGCCTGGCTAGGGATCAATTCGCCAGCCAGTTTGACCACCACGTCGCCAAGTGGGACTTCGCCGGCCACGGCCTAAAGCTTCGCACATTGTCGTCCTGATGGTTTTTCTCCTGATCGGCTTGCGATCCTCTTGATCGTAGTTCATGGCTCAATCACATGAAGTTGGTCGACGCTAGCAAAACCGCCTCAGATAGACTGAGCCAAGAGATTTCGTCACCTACCCACCGTTTGCCTCCGTCCCTCCACAACCTCACGTTGCTGGCGGATCAAAGCGCGGTATTTAGAGCATAAAGTAATATATTATGAGGCGAGGAGGCGTGCCTATGGCCACGAGTTATACCGTCGGCAAACACTACGAGAGCTTTATCAAGGATCTCGTCGATAGCGGACGCTATGCAGCCGCTAGCGAGGTAATGCGGGAGGGACTGCGCCTTGTTGAAGAACGCGAGGAGCGTCGCAAGGCGAAGCTTGAGGCATTGCGTACCGCTATCCAGGAAGGCTTGGAAAGCGGTCCGGCAGAACCGTTTGAGCCCGGCGAACTGGTTGAACAAATTAAGGCCCGCGGACGCGAACGGCTGAAAGCCGGGAAGCATGGCGGGTAATCTCACCAGGCGGCCCCAGGCCGAGACCGACCTGGAGGAGATCTGGCTCTTGATCGCATCGGACAACACTGCGGCTGCGGATCGCTTGCTCGATCGTATCGGCAATGCCTTTCAGATGCTTGCCAAGAATCCACGGCGGGCCGCCAGCGGCCCGAGCTGGGGATGAAAATTCGGAGCTTTACTGTCGGCAACTGCGTACTGTTCTACGAAGCATTTTCCAACGGTGTCGAGATCGGGTGCTGCATGGTGCTCGCGATATCACGCCGGAGGATTTCGACCGAGGACTTTGCTTTGTCAGCCATCCACAATCGCATTTACGATTTTACGATGGAATCTCGGCAGGCACTCAAGAGCGACTGAGGGCTGATCCAAGCTTGGGCTGATGGTCTTTCCCGGGAGCGGCTCCCGCCAACATCAAAGGCTGCGGGGGCGCCTGAATCAGCAGATCGAGGCTCATGGGGAGCAGTTAGGCAGGTGGCTCCCGTTGGCGCGATCGGGATCTGCATAAGCAACCTCATCGTTCGTTTGGCTGTGCTCGGTCCTTAGGATCTCCTGTGCTGCCTTGAACCCCTCAAGAGCTGCAGGAATGCCGCAATATGCCGTCGCGCGAAGCAGGCCGCCTTGATCTCGTCGATACTGGCGCCGTTCCGGAGCGCGACCGGACCTGCAGCTTGAATTGCGCAGGAGTCGCGATGTGGGCCTTGCAAGCTCACGGCTCCGCGCCGTGGTCGGACGGAACGGAATGGCGCTGTCGCAGTTGCGACGGGTGTCGATATTCGTTCGTCCAGAACACCGGGCCGGAGGGGCGATCTACCCATCTAAACCTCTGTGGCAGCTAACAGATTCCAAAATCGGGCGCTGTGGTACAACACTTGCTGTTCTCTTCGCAGCTACCGCAACCTTTGGAGCAACTCAGTGCACATTGTCGTCTGCATTAAACAGGTTCCGGACTCTGCGCAGATCCGCGTGCACCCCGTGACCAATACGATCATGCGTCAGGGTGTGCCGACGATCATTAACCCATATGACCTCTTCGCGCTCGAGGCCGCTCTCGAGCTGCGCGAGCGGTTCGGCGGCGAAATAACCGTGCTGACGATGGGGCCGCAATCGGCGGAAGATTCCTTGCGGAAAGCGCTGACCTTCGGCGCCGATCGCGCCGTACTGCTCACCGATCGCTGCTTTGCCGGCTCCGACACCTTGGCCACAACGTATGCACTGGCAACCGCCATCCGAAAAATTGGCAAGGAATATGGTCCGCCAGACCTCATCTTTACCGGCAAGCAGACCATCGACGGCGATACCGCGCAGGTTGGTCCCGGCGTCGCAAAACGGCTGGGTGTGCTGCAGCTGACCTACGTCGCCAAGGTCAAAACCCTCGACCTCGCTGCCCGTACAATTGAAGCGGAGCGACGCTCCGAAGGTGGTGTCCAGGTGCTGCACACGAGGCTGCCTTGTCTCATCACCATGCTGGAGGGGACCTGCCAGATTCGGCGCGGCGCGATGGCCGATGCCTTGCGTGCTGCGCGTGCACCAATCGTGAAATGGAGCGCGCACGATGCCGGCGTCGAGGACGTCTCCAAATGCGGCCTTAAGGGCTCGCCGACCGTCGTCAAGCGAGTCTTCGCTCCCTCTGCACGGGCTGAGAAAGCGGCGCTGGTTGAGGCTGCCGAGCAACCAGCGCAGGCGCTGATTGATGCTATTTTTAAGCATCAACCGAAGCTCGAAACTGATCTTGCGGCGCTAGCCCGCGATGCTTGACCTGGGAGTCTTGGCGACGATAAGCGTTACGGTCCTGAACGCGTCAAGGTTTGCCTCTCATCCGGTCACATCGACATTGCACGGAGACGTGTAGAGCCTGGCGCCGACCGATCAGCGGAGCTGAAGCACAATCCTCCCGTCGGCGATCACCTCTATCTGGGCCGCCGACGACTTGGTGAAAACTGTTGCCACGTGGGTCGGGCATGTCTGCCGTCAAGCTCTGTTGTCAATCAGCTAAATGATGCTTACCTGTCCGTTACGGACGGCCCGTCGCGATGCTTGAGGTGTCGCTTTCGTGCATTGTAACTAACCAGCCAGATCACCCCGACTGCGACCGGCACGCACGCCGCGGTTAGATAAGAGGGTTCTACATGGAGACCAACATCGTGCGCTCCCTTGGCAAGGTAGCCAAACAAACTGACCACGTAATATCCTATCGCCGCGACCGACAATCCCTCCACCGTGCACTGCAGCCGAAGCTGTTGTCCGGTGCGTTCATTGATAGCGTGCAATAGGTCGCGGTTCTGCTGTTCGATTTCAACGTCGACACGGGTTCGCAACAGATCGGCGGCGCGCGCCAACTTGACCGACAGAGTTACCTCACGATCCTTGGTCGTCTCGCAAGTTCGCATCGCAGGCGCCATCCGGCGCGCCAGGAACGACGACCATGTGGGATAGTCCGTGATCTCACTGCCTTCGATGATGGACAGTCGGGATTGAACTAGCTCGTAATAAGCTCTGCTGGCGCCGAAGCGAAACAGGCTTCCGGTCGCGCCTCGCTCGAAAGAGGCGGCCAACGCGGTCAGTTCGGCAAGGAGATGGTTGTTGAGCTTCAATCCCTCCGCGCCTTGCATTTCTTCGAGCACCTCGCCGAGACGTCTGTCAATGCGATCGACAAATGGACCAAGCTCAAGAGCGGCCGACAGACCAAGCAGCGCCAACGGACGATAGGTCTCAACTTCAAGCAGCCGCTGCACCAGTGCACCAAGATTGTGCGGCGTCAGCCCGAGGTCGCAGACAAGAATTTTGGTGAAACCGTTTTCGTCGACTCGAAAATCCGAGGCCATAACACTTGCTCCGCCTTTTATGCGGGCCATGGCGAGGCTGCTCTTGTCAAAAAGTTGTTCGGCGCGCCTCAATGGGGCGGCGTGCTGCTCGACATCCAGCTTGATTGCGACCAGCAATTGCCCTTCCTGCCGCAAGTTGCGCATCAAGGAGTGAACCGCACTTTGGGAGTCGCCGCTCTGTCGAGCGAACGGGCCATTCGCTATCCAGGTAAAGATTGCGAATTCGGCATGCTGCTCCCAGCGAAGCACAACGGGCCCGATGTCGATTTGGTGATGTTTCGCTGAGAGCTGCGGAGCTGGAAGGTCACGCTCTCGACAAAACGTGACGAAGGCGCGGCGATCGCTTGCGGCCGCATCGCCCTGCGAAAGAAATGCGAAGTGTGTCACCTTAAATGGAGGAATAAGCTGCATAAACGGGCGCGCATGCACTTCATTGAGCACGGCATCGCGTTGCGAATGTAGCTTGAAACTTCGAAGATCCAGTTTGTCGGGCACGTCTAAGCACCTCGTGTCAGAATTGGCGCGCATTCATCTGTCAGCACGCGAGTGGCATTGGTTTCGACTCTAAGGGTCTGTTCGCGCGATAGAGTGGTGGCGCGGGTTGATCCGAAGCCGCTCAAAGCTGCGAAACCAGCGCCAAACGTGTTGGTTGCCACCGGACGCGCACGAACATCGCTCGACATCGATGTGCTGGCGCACATAAACGCGTGATGCGCAGGCCAGAACGAAATCAAGAGCGGCGGGGCCAACGCACGCAAGAGCTACACGCTTTCGTCTCCACGAGGTTGCTAATCGTCGTCGCCGGCTCTACACCGGCTGCTGTATCGTCGATTGACGGCAAAGGCGCAAACGTAACTCTCATCTTCGGTGCTCTCTTGTCTCACATTTGCACGCGATGCAGGATATGGGCCAGCACGGAAGTAGCGGAAAGGTTGTGTTTCTCGCGTAATGTGATTGTCGAAACTGCCAGCGGAGGATCTCCGGCAAGGAAAGCGCTTGCATTCGGACAGCCATCCTCACAAGGGACTTTGGAACTGTATGGCCATCAGATGGAATCCCGGTCTCATTGCGACCGGGTAGCTTGCGCTCTTTGAGCCCGGCCTTCGTAACAACCGCGACATCAGAAGATGCTGATTTCGGAATGCTGACATGGCTGTCGTACTTGATTGAGCAGCGTCATCGAAGACTGCCGATTAGCGGTTGCGGCCTTCGGTACAGAGATATTCCCCTGCGGTGACGACTATCGCATATGGCGGAGCAGAAGCGGGATCCGACACAGGGCGGTCCTGCAGGCCGGTCAACTCCAGCCTAGAGAATTGATGGCGGTGAACGTCGCGCGTTCCATGCGTCCGATTACAAGACGCATTGCCTTGTTCAGCGGCAGCAAAGGCGGTCGAGAACTGAGCGGCCCGACGTCGCTCCTGGACATGGCAAAATCCGTGAGTCGACCTGCAGTCCGCTGACCGATGTGCGGGAGCGCATCGTGTCCGAGCAAACCACGAGGCTGCGGCGGCGCAAACTGCCCCGCCTGAATAGTGCAAGATGGTGCACCATCGGACCGCACAGGTCGCCGGATAGTACGGCGTCATAAGGCTGCATCTCGATGACGTCAGCGGCGATGCCGCTTGAAGACCATCAAGCGATCGCGTCAGGCTCGCGTCAATCGGCATCCCGCCGCCATAAGCGCTCCCATGCTCACCGGCTATTCTGCCGCGTTACCAGCGCGCGCGTGCGCCGCAACGACATCAGTAACACCCTCGAGGGGGCGCCCGATCGGTCCGGGCCGACGACGGCGCGACGTCGAGGACGATATCGATCCGAGCACACGGTGCCGGGGTTCTATACCACGATACAGCTCGGACTGTCGCGCGGGCACGGATTCCGGACGGCGACAACGTCCATCACGGCCTGCTGCTGCTACCCAACCTGCTGCACATCCGCGATGATGGAACCGTCCGCTGTCCACAAGGCGGTCTCCAGACCTGGACTTTCCAACGTTCACAGCCGACATCCAGCGCCCGCCGAGGCCTGGTGTCAATGTTGGATGGTGATTTGCCGTGTACGCGGATCACCGAGGACGTGGCACTCTAACAGCTTACTTTTAAAGTGTCAGATATGCAGTCATCGCTCGTGTCTGGCTTCCGACAATGTCGGACATGCGATACGGCTCCTAGCCCCGCGTCGATACGCTGAGCGAACTCTGGCTCTGCGCATCGATCGAGGCCGTATGACACGTCAGTGGTTAGGATCACGTGCTAGCGAGATGCTGTTTGCACGCCCAAAGCGCTCTCGGGCGATTTCCGAAGCGAAGGCTTCTCAGCTCTCGATGGCTTGGGGGTTCCCCTATAGATGGTGAGTACCGCGATGATACCGAGAGCAGCTGCAAACATCAGCCAGAATCCGGGTGAAGCCTTGTCATTAGTTCGCTCAATGAGCCAAGTAGAGGCGAGTGGCGTAAACGTACCAAACAGGGCCGCCGCGAAAGCGAAGGCCAGGGAGAAGCAGGTTGTGCGCACATGCGCAGGCACGATCTCGACGAGAGCACCCAGCATAGTCCCGCTGTAGGTGCCAAAGTAGAACGAGAACATCATCGCCACCGCAAGCAGCTTGCCGAAACTGGGGGCGCTTACCAACCAACTCAAAGCCGGATAGGCGGTCATCAACGCAAGGCCGGCAATGGCCAGCAGGACTGGCTTGCGGCCGATACGGTCGGAAACGGTACCGCCAATTGGATTCCAGATGAAGTTGGTCACCGCGACCAGGAGGGTCACCAAGAGCGCATCCTGGGTGGACAGCTTCAAGACGGTCTTGCCGAACGTCGGTGCGTAGACGGTGACGAAATAGAAAGTCGTCGTGGTCAGGATCGCCATCATCATCCCGAGAACGACCGTGTGCCAATGGACGAGCGCCGAGGCAAAGACCTCGCGCGCCGTGGGATGCTTCTTCATCGCCAAAAATTCTGGGGTCTCCTCCAGCGTCCGACGAAGGAAAAAGATAAGAGGAATGATAAGGCAACCGAGAAAAAACGGAATGCGCCAACCCCAGGAGGCGACGGCTTCGAGCGGCATCGATTCATTCAGTAGGTAGCCCACGATCGCTGCGACAAAAATCGCGACCTGCTGGCTGGACGATTGAAAAGAGGTATAGAAACCGCGATTGCCTGGGGTCGCGATCTCCGCCAAATAGACCGAAACGCCGCCAACCTCGACGCCGGCGGAGAATCCCTGCAACAGTCGTCCTGCTAGAACAATGATGGGGGCGGCAATGCCGATTGTCGCATAACTGGGACAGAAGGCGATAATCACGGTGCCGACCGCCATGATCGATAACGTGATGATCAGGCCTTGGCGACGGCCGATCCTGTCGATATAGGCTCCCAGTACGATCGCCCCCACGGGACGCATTAAGGCACCCAACCAGAACACGCCAAAGGTGTTGAGCAATGAGGCGGTTTCGTTGTCCGAGGGGAAGAAAGCTTTCCCAATGGCGCTGGCGTAAAAGCCAAATAAGAAAAAGTCGAACTGCTCGAGAAAATTGCCGCTGGTTGCACGAAGAATGGCGTTGATCCGCGATTTGACTGTCGCTTGCTGAACGAGCGTTTGTGACACAGCGAGTTTCCTTCCCGTCTGAAATGGCCGGTTGCGGAAAACCTCACGCCAGCCCAATTGCAATCAGGCCGTGATTTTCTCTTAGAGAGATTACCGACCAACCGGAAGGCGCCTGATCTTTTCGGCTTATTTTCGGCGACGCTCCATTGGTGCACAAATTTTGAATTCGTTCCTGGAGACGCAAGCGCTCCCGACATCAATCGCCAGAAGTCCCGCCTGCTCGAGACGAAATCAAGGCATGAGGTTCCGCTCGGTCACCTACGAGGTAGCTGTGCGCGCAATCTTTGGCGTTTCACTAGCTCTGTGTCCACCGCGGATGGTATCGGCTGATTCGGTAACGCGCCTTCACTGTTCGGCTTCTAACTGCGCGTAAATTCCCGCCAGATTCAAAACACTACCATTGAGTTACCGGTTCGTACTCAGACATTGACCCGCGTAGTGCAAGGTTGGCATAGCAATTGCTACAAGCGTGCAGGAACACAGGATATTGGACGAGTGCACGCAGAACGGGCGAATGGCAGCGGCGGTCCCTTTGCCTTGAGACAATCGTTCTCGGCCGGCAGCCGCAATGTCACGTAGATTGTAGCTGCAGGCCTCGAAGAGCCCGCTGGATGTGGTTCGTCTCGGCAATGCCAAATCAAGTCCGCAGGGGATGCGATGAGCAGGCAGTGAATAGCAACCGTGGATGCTTGATCCGTCCACGACAGGTCGCAGGTGAAAGCGTCGAGCTGGCCGGATGTGCCGCCTGCGCATGTCAGGCGAGGCTTCCTTGGCCTGGCGGACGCCGATATTCAGCATGAGTCAGCAAATGATGGATGGCGCGTTTGGTCATTCGCGGGATTGGATTGCTCGTGGAGGGAAATCCAACGCGAGAGGGTGGTGGCTTCAATCTACCGACATGTTCCTATCGACGCGCTCATGTACAGGACTGATCCCTGATGGCCCTGCCTGGGACCGCAAAGATGGTTGGGAGCAGTTCGCCTGTATGACGAACGCGACCGCAAACCCGTCGGACCAAGTTGGTGGCCTTCGAAAGTGCTCCTCAAACATCATTCTCTCCACGGTTAGGATTCAAATGAGGCCTTCTCAAGCGTCGCAAGTTCAACTGGATCGACCTTCGCAGATAGTCTGCGAGTACTTGACTGAGCAAGCGCGAAATCTGTTTGGCCTGCATCCGTTCGCTGCGGAGATGTCTAAACGCCAAGTTGCGAGCTTGCTGCCGGAATACTTGGCGATGTCACAGGCGTTCCCTTACCTGCAGGCAGGCTCGCAAAAGGATCTCATATTTGATGCGATGCGTCGCAACCGAGACCTTCCTAGGGATGTTGAACTAACCAGCGTGGTCGCAAATTTCATCTGTTGGGATGAGACGGGCGGTTATGGCCGGGTTCTGCGAGGCGGCAAGACGGCGCTACCCGATATTCTGGCGACTGAAGATTTCCACTCAAACCTGCTGAGAAAGGATGCATCGCGACTACTCGGTAGAACGATACAGCCGAATTATAGCGCCACAACGAAGCGGTACCTGCATTCCCTCTATGCCGGATTGTCAGCGAAAGATCCGGTCGTGCGCTGCGCCTACATGGTCGCTTTTGAGCTGCATGCTGCGGAAATGATCCAGTCACTGTGGACCACTCTGGTCAAAACCTTTGATGCGCAGTCTGACGATCTGGAGTACTTCCGCACTCATGTCGGCGGCGTGGATCCCGCCGAGAAGTATCACGGAGAAATGACAACCCGGCTCATTCGCGAAGTTGTGCCTGCTGACGGCAATCGTCGTTTTTTGGATGAATTCGATCGAGCCTATCGGCTCAGCTTACAGTGGTGCCGCGATCTGCTGCAAACTGTCTCAATTGAGGAAGATGGTCTTGCGGAGATCGAACATCACGGCGGTTGTCATTGTGGTGCCGTCAAGTTCTACGTCCGAGCGCCGCGAGAGCTCTCCGCAGTTCGATGCAACTGCTCCATCTGCCAAATGTCCGGGTTTCTGCACCTGCTTGTATCCGGCGATAAGCTCAGAATTGAGTGTGGCGAAGAGTTTCTCAATACATATCAATTTAACAAGAATATCGCTCGTCACACGTTTTGCCGGATTTGCGGCGTAAAGCCATTCTATCGACCGCGATCGAACCCCACGGGTTTCAGCGTAAACATTCGGTGCTTGGATAAGAGAACGATCGAAAACATAACAATAGAAGAGTTCGATGGCGAGCATTGGGAGGAAGCGTTCCGCCCGACGCGCGAGGATTGGGAAGCCACCAGTTAAGATCAAACTTGGAGTGAAGTCGCATGGCGCGCGCAATGAACGATAGATCTCGTCTGCTTTCAGAAGAGGCTCTCACCAAATACCGTATAGAGCTATTGGTGAAGGGTACGGTCGTAATCGCCCCTCAGACATTGTTCACCCAAGATGATTTGGCGAGGATCGATCAGCTCCAGATGGAGATTCCCGAAGAAGAGGTGCGGGTGGGAGATGCCGGCGACTCGCACAATGTCTTCGTGAAGCGGGTGAGGGTAGATCCGCCGGGCCGCCCTCCGACCAATGTGCATGGCAAAGCTCCGGGGCAGATCATCGAATTGCTTGAGAGGAAAGACCGCAGCTTTGCGCTGAAGAAGATCTTGGGGGCATCGTCAGATTACGTGATTCGCCGATGCCAAATGCATCGATTGCCTCCCGGTTCGTTCGTTGGCATCCACTTAGACGCTGAGAGCGACCCTGACTTCGAGTACTCCGTGATTGTGCAACTCGCGAGGGATTTTGAGGGGGGTGAGTTCGTGGTCTATCCGAACGCGTACGAACAGCAGGTATTTCGACCGCCGTTTGGGGCCGTGGTTGTCACCACATGTAGGATCCGACATGAGGTGAAGCCTGTGCACGCTGGCGAGCGCCGATCGCTGGTGTACTTCTGTTCAAAACGCGGCGGCGCGAATCGCCGGATCATCGAAAACACTGCTGACGGCCTGTGAGGACCGTTAGCGGAAACGGCTTTCGAACGGGTTGAGGACGCGGGCCAGCTTCTGGCAGACGCTGCCTAATTCGGAAGTTCACGGTTGGTCTACTTCGAGCGAAAAAGGCAACCACTCCCCTGACGTTCCCAGCAGCGGGTGTCAAGCACAGGTTTCGGATACGGGGGGGCTTCGAACGAATGGAGGAGTTTAAGAGGTCTGTGATTTCAGTTGGCCATTGCCAATAACCGGTGCTGCAGATCGCGGGCAGTTGACCTATCGCGCGCGATCACCAGGCACTCCACGGTGCCTGCCTCTTGATCGACGGCAAGCGGGATCACGCCCTCCTTGCGTGTGCCATCGAATAGAAATCCATACCTGACGAAGCGATCAAGCGCGGCCTGGAGAGAACATAATGGAACGTTTCTTACGGAAGAAATGACGTGGCGACTGGAATAATCGATGCCCAGCAGCCGGACGGCAATACTATGTAACACTGACCCTCCGCCCCACCGGCCGTTCGCTTCGTTAAAGAAAAGCCGGCCGTCGCTCGCGAAAATGCCATCAATGTTGATCATTCCGCGATACCCCAAGGTTCGCGCCAGCTCGACAAATCGGTAGGCGTGCGCCTGTGCAGCCAACCATTGCTCATTCGTCAGGTCGCTTGGAAGCTCGAGCCCTGTCCAGATGAGCGCTCGTTCGGATCGGTCTTCGCTGCGACGTAGACGGATGCTTCCACTGTTGATGAAAACGATGGAACCATCCTCCTCTATCTCATACTCAAGATAGAACGGAGCGCGAGCCAAGTGGTACGATTCAATGACCAATGTCTTGCAGGATGCTGTGATCATCTCAGACCAAAGTGCTTGAGGATCAAACGATGGCCAAGCAACCGTTCGGGTATCTCTCGCCCCAGGAAGTGCTCCACTTTCGTTGCCGGTCAGGATAACATTGCCGACTCCGCCCGCTCCATTATCCAACTTGACGATCACGTTGCCGGTCTCTGACCTTAAGGAGGTGACCGCCCTGAATAGTTCGTTTGGGTTTGTGGTCGCGCATCCACTGGGCAGTGGGAGCGCGACACTTGTCGCCAATTGACGGAAGTGGCTCTTGCGGTTCAAGAGATCCGGCCCTCGCTGCAAAGCGAATTCGTCCCCGCTCTGCGGGATGCCAAGCAGCTCCGCCAAGCGCGCTACGCCTTCACTAGAGTAGCAGGCAGATATTCTCCAAGTTGATTTCTGGCGAATATGGCTGTTGAGTCGCTCGACGAAAGCATTGGATAGCAGGGTGCAATCGTTGAGAATCAGCGATTCACGGGCGTCGTCAGGCACAAGCGTCGAGAGACTCGAGGCATCGAAATTGAGCGTCGCGCCGATGAAGGATAGCAGGTCTGCCGGGATTGCTACCGGAGAGACTATTAGGTCACCCTCCTGTGCAAACCAGGCAGACCGGCATGCGGAGTTGGCGGAAAGGGACAGTTGAGTTGCTGTTAGATCGCCACCGGACATTTGAGCTGTCCCGGCATTCATGATTAAGATCCGAGGCAACGACAATCTCCCAGACGCCTGGCGTGATTAAGCATAGACCACCATGCCAGCGACGATGAGTTCGCCGCGACGCATCGTATGGAGGTACCGACCGGAAGGCGGTGTTGCGCTGCCTCGATATCTCCTGTGGTGTAGTCGGGAACTACGGCCAACCAATCCGCGGTTCTCAATCGCTGTCTCCTTCCGGGCTTGACTGCGTATCGAGCTCCTTCAGCATGAAATGCTGGACCTTGCCCAACGCCGTTTTTGGCAGTTCGTGCGTAAATATGATTTCGCGCGGTACCTTAAAACGGGCGAGCTGCGATTGAACATGCGTCAGCAGCGCTTCGGCTGCGATCCGGGACCCGGGTCGCCTGACCACATAGGCGATCGGGACTTCATCCCAGCGTGGGTCCCGTCGACCGACGACGGCGCATTCGGCGACATCCGGATGGCCCATGAGCACACGTTCCACTTCCGCCGGATAGATATTCTCTCCGCCGGAGATAATCAGGTTCTTCTTGCGGTCACGGACCCAAAAATATCCGTCGGCATCGCAGCGGCCGATGTCACCAGTGCGATACCAACCATCACTAAAGGCCTCACGCGTTGCCTGTTGATCGCCCCAATATCCGCAGAAGACGTTGGGTCCACGTATTACGATCTCGCCTGGGGTCCCGGGCGGCAACTTGGTGCCCACATCATCGATGATGGCTGCTTCGCAGCAAAGGCCAGGCAGGCCGCTTGCGCCGTCAGGTGCGAGATCTGCGCCGAGCTTGGTATAGACCGCGATGGGAGAGGTCTCGGTCGCACCATAAACCTGTAAGACTGGCACTCCGCGCCTCGCAAAGCGCTCGACAAGGCGCTGAGGTACCATCGTCGATCCGGTACAGATTGCTTTGAGCGCGGATAAATCCGCGCTTGCCCATCGCGGATGGTCCGTGAGCGCTTGCATCATGGCAGGGACCAGGGCTGCAAGTGTGGGTCGGTCATGCTCGAATGCATCAAACGTTGCCTCTGGCGAAAAGCGGCTTTGGATAGTTACCGTCGCGCCATGATGCAAACCGGGCGTCGTTTGGATATTGAGGCCGCCGACGTGGAAGAGCGGCAAAACAGTCAGGGCGTGATCAGTCGAGGTTAGGTCATGCATGTGCTGACTCATAACCCCGTTCCACAGCAACGCGTCCTGACGCAGCACAGCGCCTTTAGGTCGCCCTGTCGTGCCAGAAGTATAGACGATCAGAACCGGGCAGGACAGATCCGCATCTGGAGTGGGTTCGTCACCACAGCATTCGTCCAGAACGTCGTCCAACTTGCTTCCGCCGGGCGGCGCGAAGTCCAGGCCGACGAGGCAGGTATCGGGAAGTTGCCGCGTCAGAGCCGGCAAGACGGCGTTAAATGCCTGTTCAAGCACGAGCACTTTTGCTCCGGAGTCGGAAAGAATGAAAAGCTGCTCTGCGGCCGCAAGGCGCCAATTCAATGGAACGAGGATTGCGCCGAGCCGCGCGCAGGCATAGAGCAATGTCAGATAATCAGGCCGGTTGAGGCTGAGGATCGCGATCCGGTCACCCCTCTTGATGCCGAGTTGGCGCTTGAGGGCGTAAGAGACACGCCCGATCCGTCGATTGAAGCCCGAGTAGCTCAGAGCGTGTCCCTCGAAACGGAGCGCGGCTTTGTCGGGGGCATACGCAGCGTTGCGCTCAATCAATGTGCAGAGATCCAAACTCATCCTCCGTGAGCTTCGCAAGAGACGCTGGTTCCGATGTAGTTCAGCCGGAGTTCGGATCTACTTCGCCAGACCTCGATTGAGTGCTTCGGGTACCCATTACCCAGGTTACGATCCCGCGGCCCGAGCAGGACGGAGCGGTTCTTGATGGCTGTCATGGGGAGCGAACGATCGACACTGTTCGAGGTATCAGGCACTTGATCCACTTGCTCTGTTTTGCTCGGAAGCAGTCGTGTGCATCTGCCCGTAGTGATAGGTGCACCATGACGACTGTTTCTTGCCTGGTCTTTGACATACAGGCTCGCCGCACATATATGCCGACCTTGGATCTCCATCTTTGAAGCCGACAATGGCTCGGCATTGGCCTTCAATGTGGTCGATCAGCAGGACCTTCCTGACGCCGTCCGGCTCTTTCAACTTGCTGCTCCGCGATATCGCGCCATCTCTTCCGATGCCGCGCCAGTCACGCCGAGCGACACTTGCAGCTCAAGTTTCTTGAAAAGATACGCAGTCGCATGGGCCGTCGCACACTTGCGCGAGGATAAGCTTCCACCAGCATCGGGAAAGTGGTGTGAATCGAACCAAATGCTGGCTCTCCGAGGTGAGTTCGGTGCGGTCGTCTTGCCGTTCGGTTGCAAATGCGGGAAGCGGCGGCGCCCTGCGAGGGCTCGGGATCGAGGTGTACGCCGATCCCTTCCGGCATCACCGTCTCGCTGGCGCCTCGCTTTGGGGCAGCCGCACAGTATTGGTTCTGGAATGCCGGGGCGTTCACAACTACCTGCGAGCCGCGGTACTGCGATCAAGACTCGCTGCATAGCATCTCGACCGATTTGCTGGCGGGAATGAGGATCATGACCAACACTCAGCGTATGTTCTGACGAGGTGAGACATTCGTAATCCTTCACGATTCTGACGGCAGACGAGACACGCGGCGATTTAGGGATCGTACAACTTAACGTTACGTGCGATTCAAGCTCTTTTGGGCAACCCGCGGAGCATGCCAAAGCTCTCAGGTTTGCCGGTAAGGCGCTGCCAAGCGGTGTCGTGTCGACCGCAATTCTGCGCCAGGGTCTGCGTCAGAAAGTCGCTTGAGACGAGGTTCGCAAGCGACGAGGCTGTTGTCGAAAAGCCCGCGCGTTCGCGATCGGGCATCCGTCGTCTTCGCAGCCATAGCGGATGTAACGTCCGCTGTGCCTTATTGAATGCTTCACTGCGCATCTGTCGGGCGCTGACGCGGCAAGCCCAGGGCGAGATCCGACGATTGTGTTCGACAAGCCGGCCTGATGGTAGCTGACCCCTTTGCGCCGTTCGAGCGAGCCGCGCGATTGTGCGAGCGTGCCGTCATCTGGTGCACGTCGCGGTCGTCGGCTCCACTGGAGCGAAGATCATTGCAGCGTCTGATAGAGGCGATAGAGGAGCCGGGCGCGCGGCTCGATCGACGAAATGTAGAGTTGCTCATAATGCGTATGGGCGCCCTTGCCGTCGACGCCGAGACCGTCGAGGGTTGCGGTATGCGGCGCGGTGAAATTGCCGTCAGAGCCGCCACCGCTGAATACATCGAGCAGCTTGAAGCCGAGCTCGGCAGCAAGGCTTCTGGCGTGTTCGTAAAGTGCGGCGCCGGCGTTGCGCTTTTCGTACGGTGGCCGGTTCAATCCGCCGATAACCTTCACGGTGACACCATGGGTACGTGAGGTGACGCCGAGGATCTTCGGAACCAACTCGTCGGCGTCAGCCATGGTCGGCACCCGCATATCGACTTCCGCATAGGCTTCCTCGGCGATCACGTTGGACTTGCTGCCGCCACGGACGACGCCGACATTGACGGTGACGCCACGCTTAAAATCGTTCATCGCCTCCAGTGTCTGGATCACATTGCCAAGTTCCCGGATCGCGCTGCAGCCATCTTCGGGGCGCGCACCGGCGTGGGCCGGCGTGCCCTTGACGAAGACCTCAAAGCGCGCAACGCCTTTGCGTCCGGTGACGATCTTGCCGCCCTCGCGCGCGGGTTCGGTCACCAGCACATACTTGGCCTTGCGGCCCTCGGCCTCGATCAATGCCCGCGAGGTCGGGCTACCGATTTCTTCGTCCGATACGTAAAGTTGGGTGACGCCGAGCGGAGGGCGGACATCATCGGCGCAAACCTGCCGGAACGCGTGATACGCGAGATAGGCACCACCCTTCATGTCATAAATGCCGGGGCCGAATGCCCTGTTGCCCTCGACTTTGAACGGCAGGCGCTCGATGAACCCCATCGGATGAACTGTGTCGAGATGGCTCAGCACGAGAATGCCCGGTACGCCTTGGCCCCAGGACGAGCGTGTGACCAAATGATCGCCGCAGCCGTCGCGTCCCGCAACGCGGTCGACGCTGACTGACAAGTCACGATAGCCCGACGCGACGAGATCAGCCAGTTTATTGACCTGGTCCGGCCGTTCCGTTGGTGACTCGATCTCGACCCAGCGGCGGATGCCGTCGAGAATCACCGCGGCTTCGAATGGGTTGCTGGACATAGATCTGACGCCCTTTGAGTTCGACCTTCATCGTTCGCAGAAAATCGTGATAGGATCCATTTGATCGCATCATGATCTAACGCGAAGACCTTCAGAGTCGCCAACGTTGTGGGTCAGCTGGGCCTCTGAAGTCTAAGTCTTGCCGCAGGCAATGATGCTACGCGGGTTGAAATAAACAGCTACCAAACTTGGTAGGCTCCAACATGCAAGCTCGAGAGCCGTTGCTGTCTCGTGAACTGTAGCTGTTCTGATCAATTCCTCCGATAGCTGCGCAGCTTGCATTCCCAATACTCTTCCGCGAGGATGTCTGCGCGCACTGGCCTTGAACACGTCGATGCCAAGGCCGGCGACAAGATCAGTGGCGTCTTCCGGCGCGCATGCCGACGCAAAATAGCGGCTCGGTTCGCCATCGAGCAATCTCGTGAGTTCGTGCTCGAGGTGGAACCCGGCGTCGAGCGTTTTTATACTCACTTCGCAAGATGAGTATAATCCCGGTTAACCTCGGCTTGGGGGGCGAATCAGCGCGCCCGATTCCGACCTCTTGTGCCAAGCCTGCCTCGGGCGCGTTGTTCGCATCAATAGGTCGTCCAGCTTGAGCGGGTAGCTCACCTTTTGTGCTGGCGCGGGGATCGCGGCTCGCGGGAAAATACGATAGGTGCCTTCGTGACGCAGATCATGAAAATGCAGGTCATCGATTTTTAACACGTGCAGGCGCGCGTGAACGCCGCAAAGGGAAATCGCACTCAATCAAGCAGCAGGGTTCGAAGCGCGCCCCGGAAGTTGATCAATGGATTGCCGTGGCCGACCCGGGTCGCGACAATTCGTCCGATAAAGATGGTATGTGTGCCAATCACCTTGTGGTCGTACAGGACGCATTCGAGCGCACAAAACGCGTTTGGCAATAGCGGTACATCGAAGATGCCCTGTTTCCAGGGCGCGGTATCGAAGCGATGAACACCTTTCGCACCCTCCTGACCGCCAAAACGTAGCGCAAGGTCCTCCTGGTTGCTGCGCAGAAGACTGACTCCAAATCTGCGACTGGCGAGTATCCCGTCATGCGTCTCGGAGCCGACTTTTATGCCAACGAGTAGGCACGGGGGCTCCATGCAAATGGAGGTCACCGAACTAACCGTCAGTCCACGTCGTTCGGCGGCCTTTCCGGTCGCCACGATGGCGACACCGCTCGCCAGATTTCGCATGGCCTGACGGAACTCGGTCGCTTGGACAGATGGAATATCACGAATCCTAGGAGGGGACGGGTAGCTCATGACCTGCCTCTGGAGTTTTACTCCAATTCTGGTGTCTCCGTTACGCGCGGATGACCTTGATTCCTTTGCGCCTGCTATCGGGCGCACGGTGTCGCATTGCGCAACCAATGGCTGCCCCTCTCACCGAGCATCTCAGCGCGAGGAAGTTTCCTGCTTGGGAGTGCCCTGTTGATGGACGTGTCAGCGGCGATCCTGCCCGCTGCGTCGATCGCGACGGGGAACAGTCCGGCCGGAGTTTTTTTCGCATGTAGCAGCATAGGCACGCTAATTTACTCTCAACAGAGCACGCTTTTTCGCATCGAGAAGATGCCCATCGAGCGTCGCGTGCAGCGCACCTCGTAGCTCCGGCGGAATCGAGCCGTCTGTGTCGATCAATTCCCGAAACTTTCGAATGATGTGTTCTATCGTTGCAATAGATCCGAGTGTTTCCATATCCTGTGAGGACATTTCCCGATGATCTCCTTTTGCGCAGCGCACGAGCGCTTCGTCGCGGTCCCCGACTTCAACTGTGTGCCGCAACAGGCTCTTGCCGATAAAGAAGGGGACTCTCGCGCCGTGTGGTTAAGGCGAATTGTTTGATCAGTACGCGGATAGATGGCAACAACGTCTTCGAAAGCTCGCAGAAGCAGCGCGCGTTTGCGCCTGCTGTCCCTTCGCACTTGTGAGCATTGGTCTTGATCAGAATGTTGGAACATCGACCAACTCGGCTGTCACGCATTGGAAACCGTGATCAGTCGCTTCAGTCGGGCGGCCGCGGCGCCGCGATGAAGCGAATCTCTCCCAAGTGCAACGCCTTCCTGCAGCGTCGAGGCCCGGCCGGCTACAATAAAAGCCGCCGCCGCATTCAAAAGCGCGGCGTCGCGAAATCGACTTGGTGCACCATCGAGCATGCCCTGGAGCGCGTCGGCATCGCCGCCGTCCAGCGCCTCTTTGCGGCAGCGGCGGAGACCGGCTTCTTCCGGCGTCACTTCGAAGGTGCGGATTGTACCCGCCTCTAGGGCTGCAACAAAGGTTTGGCCGGTAAGGGTAATTTCGTCGAGTCCGTCCGAGCCATGAACCACCCATACCGATTCCGCACCAAGATTCTTCAATACATACGCCAAAGGCTGGACCCATTCGCGAGAGAATACTCCGATCATCTGCCGCTTGACTCTGGCCGGATTGGACAGAGGTCCGATTAGATTGAAAATCGTGTGGGTCCCAAGTGCGGTCCGAATCTGGCCAACGCGCTGCATCGCCGGATAATGGGGCGCCGCAAACATGAAGCCGATGCCAGCTTCGTGCACGCAACGCGCAACCGCCTCAGGCTCAAGGTCGATCTTCACGCCGAGGCGCGCCAACACGTCTGCGGCACACGAACCTGAGGACACATCGCGGTTGGCGGTCTTGACAACAGGAACGCCGGCCCCGGCAACAATAAAGGAGGCGCATGTCGACACGTTAACCGACCACATGGGGCCTTCGCTCGTGCCAGTGATATCGATGGGATCGCATGCCGCCTCGACCCGCGGCATTCTATCCCGAATCGCCGAGGCTGCACCGGTAACTTCTTCGACCGTTTCGCCGCGAACCCGCATTCCCATCAACAAGCCGCCGATCTGCGATGGGGTCGCGTGTCCCGACATCATGCTGTCGAAGGCTAACGCGGTTTCCTCACGCGTCAGAGTGGCGCCGCTGGCAACTTTGCCAATGATCGATTTGAGCGCTTCCATCGAACTTTCCACGATCCCTGTCCAAAGCTGAGGCTCGTCCGTTCAACGGGGGGGGCGTTGAAGAGACGTGACATTGGTGCATCGAAGCAGCTGCCTGCCTCCTGGGCGGCTGATACTTCATTGGCCCGTGCGTATCGGTTGGTTGGGCGCGGGCCCCTGGGTGAGGCTACAACCTGACGCTACGTGAGGGTCAAGCTCTCCATCTTATGGTGCTGTCAGGACAGCTCATCGGCCGATCAGAATAGTGCAGGCGCGTGGACGCCAGCGCCTGTCTCTTATACACATCTGACGCTGCCGACGAAC